>DASTCC010000335.1:0-14749 GCA_035711465.1 Vicinamibacterales bacterium | reverse complement strand
CAATTGGTGGAAAAAGCAGTCAAGACCTGGCACCTAACGCCAAGATTCAAGATCTGACCCCAAGACCCCCCACGACCCCAACATCACACTCTATGGCCACCACATTCGAAAATTTCATTGACGGGCGGCCGGTCGGTTCGGCCGATCGCAATGTCGACCGCAACCCGTCCGATCTCTCCGATGTCGTCGGCGAGTTTGCGCGCGCGACGCCGGCGGATCTCGATGAGGCGATCGCCGCGGCGCGGCGCGCGTTCCAGACCTGGTCGAAGTCGACGCCGCAACAGCGCTTCGACGTGCTCGACCGGGCCGGCACCGAGATCCTGGCGCGCAAGGACGAGCTCGGCCGGCTGCTCTCCCGCGAGCAAGGCAAGCCGCTCGCCGACGGCATCGGCGAAGCCGCGCGCGCCGGCGCGATCTTCAAGTTCTTTGCCGGCGAGGCGCTGCGGCTGACCGGCGAGAAGGTCGATTCCGTACGGCCGGGTATCGACGTCGAAGTCACGCGCGAGCCGCTCGGCGTCATCGCGGCGATCACGCCGTGGAACTTCCCGCTCGCGATCCCGGCGTGGAAGATCGCGCCGGCGCTCGCCTTCGGCAACACCGTCGTCTTCAAGCCTGCCGAGCTCGTGCCGGCGTCGCCGTGGGCGCTTGCCGACATCGTCCAGCGCGCCGGGCTCCCGCCGGGCGTCCTGAATCTCGTGATCGGTCCGGGATCGTCGCTCGGGCCGCGGCTCGCCTCTGCACCGGACGTCGATGCGGTCAGCTTCACCGGGTCGCAGGACGTCGGACCGTCGGTCGCGGCGGCGGCCGTCGCTGCCGGATCGCGCGTGCAGCTCGAGATGGGCGGCAAGAATCCGCTCGTCGTCCTCGACGACGCGGATCTGGCGACGGCGGTGTCGGTCGCCGTCAACGGCGCGTTCTTCCAGGCCGGGCAGCGATGCACCGCCTCGAGCCGGCTCATCGTCACCGACGGCATCCACGACCGTTTCGTCGCCGCCGTCATCGAGCGCATGAAGACGCTCGTCGTCGACGACGCGCTGAAGCCGGGGACCGAGATCGGGCCGGTGGTCGATGACAAGCAGCTGGCCAAGAACGTCGAGTACCTCGGGATCGGGAAATCCGAGGGCGCGGCGCTCGCCTTCGGCGGTGAGCGGCTGCGGCGCGACGCCGACGGCTACTACATGGCGCCGGCGATCTTCACCGGCACGTCGCCCGAGATGCGCATCAACCGCGAGGAGATCTTCGGGCCGATCGCGGCGGTCATTCGCGTCAAGGACTACGACGAGGCGCTCGAGGTGGCCAACAACACGCCGTACGGCCTCTCGGCCGGCATCGTCACCACCTCGCTGAAGCACGCCAGTCACTTCAAGCGGTACTCGACGACCGGCCTGGTGATGGTCAATCTGCCGACGGCGGGCCTCGACTATCACGTCCCGTTCGGCGGCCGGAAGAAGTCGAGCTACGGCCCGCGCGAGCAGGGCACGTACGCGAAGGACTTCTACACGATCGTCAAGACGGCGTACATCGCGCCGTAGATCGCCGCCGTGATCATCGCGAGCGACGGCACGTTCAGCGCGGCTGATCTCGAATCGGCCGCCCGACGTGTCGCCGCGGGCCTGCTCGCGTCCGCTCGCACGACCGACCTCGATGAGGCCAGAGCCGCATTCTTCGTTCATCCGAGCTTCGCCTATGCCGCGGTGCAGCTGGGGATCTGGCGGTCCGGCGGCATCGCGGTGCCGCTCGCGATCTCGCATCCCGAGGCTGAGCTCGACTACGTCATCCGTGATTCAGGCGCGTCGCACGTCGTCGCCGACGACGCCGGCGCCGCGATCCTGGCGACAATCGCCGATGAAGCCGGCGCGCGCTTCTCGACGGCGACGTCGATCATGGCGACTGAGACCCCGCTCGCTCTGCCGGCCGTCTCCCCCACCCGGCGCGCGATGATCATCTACACCAGCGGCACCACCGGCCGGCCGAAAGGCGCCGTGACCACGCACGCGACTGTCACCGCGCAGATCGAGTCGCTGATCGCCGCGTGGGGCTGGAGCAAGCGCGATCGGCTGCTGTTAGCGCTGCCGCTGCATCACGTCCACGGCATCATCAACGGCCTCGGCACCGCGACGACGGTCGGCGCCAGCTGCGAGATGCTACCCACGTTCGATCCGCGGACTGTCTGGGAACGACTCGCCTCCGGCGACGTGACGGTGTTCACCGCAGTGCCGACGATCTACCGGCGTCTCGCCGACGCGTGGGATGCCGCGGACGAGCCGACTCGCGCGCGATGGTCGAACGGCGCGCGATCGCTGCGCCTGATGATGTCGGGATCCGCCGCGCTGCCGATGCCGTTGTTCGAGCGCTGGCAGTCGATCACGGGCCATCGCCTGCTCGAGCGCTACGGCATGACCGAGATCGGCATGGCGCTCTCGAATCCTGTGGAGCCGGTCGAGGCGCGGCGTCCCGGCACCGTCGGAATGCCACTGCCCGGCGTTGAGGTCAGGCTCATCGACGAACACGGCGCGGAGACAACGACCGGTCCTGGGGAAATCGAGGTTCGCGGGCCGAACGTGTTCCTCGAGTACTGGCAGCGCCCTGAAGAGACGCGCGCCGCTTTTCGCGAAGGCTGGTTCCGCACCGGCGACATCGCCGAGATCGACGGCGGCGCGTATCGCATTCTCGGCCGGGCGAGCGTCGACATCATCAAGACCGGCGGCTTCAAGGTCTCGGCGCTCGAGATCGAAGATGCGATTCGCGCCCATCCAGCGGTCGCCGACTGCGCGGTGGTGGGCGTCGCCGACGACGAGTGGGGCGAGCGGGTGTCGGCGTGCGTGCAGCTGGCGCTGGGCTCGGCGCTGTCGCTCGACGACCTGCAGCGCTTCGTCACGCCGCGGCTCGCGCCCTACAAGATTCCGCGCGCGCTTCGCGCCGTCGAGGCGCTGCCGCGCAATGCCATGGGCAAGGTGATCAAACCGGACGTCGCGGCCCTGTTCGCCGCGATCCGCTGAGCGGATGGCGGCCTGGGCCTCGCTCGCGGCGCTGCTGGTCGCGATCGCGCTGTCGATGACGACACGCATCAACGTCGGCGTGGTGTCGATCGCGCTGGCGTGGGTCGTCGGTCAATACGTCGCCGGTCAGACCGCGGCCGGCATCGTCGCCGGCTTCCCGGCGAGCCTGTTCCTGACGCTCACCGGCATCACGCTGCTCTTCTCCGCCGCCGAGACGAACGGCACGCTCGAGAAGCTGACCGGCCGGGCGGCCGCGCTCGCCCGCGGCGACGCGCGGATGCTGCCGCTGGTCTTCTTCGCGATCGCCTGCGGCATCTCGGCGGTCGGGCCCGGCGCGATCTCGAGCGTCGCGCTGGTGGCGCCGATCGCGATGGCGATGGCCGCCCGCGCCGGCGTCTCGCCGTTCCTGACCGCGCTCGTCGTCACCAACGGCGCCAACGCCGGCAATCTGTCGCCGGTGAGCTCGGTCGGCGTGATCGCGAACACCGCGATGACCGGCGCCGGGTTGCCCGACCACGAAGGCGTGGTCTGGTTCGGCAATTTCGCCGCAAGCGCGCTGGTCGCGGCGGCCGCCTACGTGGTGCTGGGCGGATGGAAGGCGGGGCCGATCGCAATCGAGCACTCTGTCGCGGCGGGCGCGGCCGACACGCGCGGTCTGGCGCTCTCGTGGATGCAGCGGCTGACGCTAGTCGTGCTCGTCGCCTGGATCGCCGGCGTCGTCCTCGGTCTGCATCTCGGGCTCAGCGCGTTCGCGGCCGCGGCGGTGCTCATCGCGATTGGCGCCGCCGACGAACGCGCGGCGCTGCGCCGCGTGCCGTGGGGCGTCATCGTCATGGTGTCGGGCGTCACCGTGCTGATCGCGCTGCTCGACAAGACCGGCGGCATGGCGCTGTTCTCGTCGATGCTGTCGCGGCTGGCGTCGCCGGCGACGGTCAACGCGGCGATGGCCTTCGTCACCGGGGCGATCTCGCTCTACAGCAGCACCTCGGGCGTCGTCATGCCCGCGTTCCTGCCGACCGTGCCGTCGGTGATCGCCCAGGTCGGCGGCGGCGACCCGCTGGCGCTCGCGCTCAGCATCAACATCGGCTCGTCGCTCGTCGACGTCTCGCCGCTCTCGACGCTCGGCGCGCTGTGCGTCGCGGCGGTGGCCGACGGCCCGGAGGCGACGTCGCTGTTCCGGAAGCTGATGGCGTGGGGACTGGCGATGGTGATCGTCGGCGCGGTCGTGGCGGCGGCACTCGCGCCGATGCTGGCGGGAATCTGATTTCGACGCTGACAAAGCAGGAGGCGCCTCTCGGCGCGTCGTTTTCTCGGGAAAGCCTTCTCAAATGACAAGATGCGCCGAAGGCGCCTCCTGAGTTTTAAGTTTTGAGTTTTGTAAGTGTTGAGTTTTAGGTCACTCCACCCGTCCGCGCCTGCCGATCTCCCTCGCCAGCGTGAGCACGCGCCGCGCGCGGAGCACGATCGGAGCTTCAATCATCTGGTGATCGAGGCGGATCACGGCGTCGCCCTTCGCGGCTTCGAACGCTTCGACGATCGACTTCGCCCTGGCGATCTCCTCCGCCGACGGCGCGAAGACGTCGTTGATGACCGGCACTTGCGCGGGGTGGATCGCCATCTTGCCGCGGAAGCCGAGCGCACGGGCGCGGGCGGCGTCAACGCGCAGGCGGTCGAGATCGTCCAGGTCGGTGAACACGGCGTCGACCGGCTCCGCGCTGGTCGAGGCCGCCGCCATCACCAGCTGCGATCGCGCGAACAGCAGCTCTTCGCCTTCCACCGTCCGCGGGATGCCGAGATCGGCAGTGAGATCCTCCGCGCCGAAGAGCAGCGCCGGCACCTTGGCATCGGCGGCCGCGATCGATGCGGCCTGCAGGATGCCGCGCGCGGTCTCGAGCAGAGGCACCACGGTCGCGGAGGGAATCCGCCGCGCGACGTCTTCGATCTGCCGCGCCGTCTCGACCTTCGGCAGCACGACGCCCGAGATCGCGTCGAGCGCGGCCGCGGCCTCGACGTCGCCGTCGATCCACGCCGATCCGGTGGCGTTGACGCGGACGAAGAGCCGCGACCGCGCCGTCGGCCGATTCGCCAGGAAGTCGGCCACGGCGCGCCGCGCCTCGAGCTTGCGCTCGACGGCGACCGCGTCCTCGAGATCGAAGATGACGACGTCGGCGCCGGCGGCCAGGGCCTTGGCAAAGCGATCCGATCTGGCGCCAGGCACGAACAGGACCGAGCGGAACAGCACGCACAACAGTAAATCGGGAACCAGGCCATCGGTGAACTATCTCGGCGTCGCCTGGGAATCGCGGACGGGTCTGCCAGTGGAACCGTTGACGTGCTACGTTCGTAACATTATGCTACGAACGTAGCACTTGCCCAGAGGAGGCCCGGGCCAATGTCCGGAAACGAGAAACTGAGCCGGCGCGAGCGCGAGATCCTGGATGTCCTGTTCGCGCTCGGCGACCAGGCGTCAGCCGATCAGATTCGCGAGCGGCTCTCCGATCCGCCCACCTATTCGGCGGTGCGGGCGATGCTGGCAAAGCTCGAGGCGAAGGGGGTCATTCGCCACCGCGCCGTCGGGCTTCGCTACGTCTACTCCCCGACGACGTCGCGCGCCGCGGCGCAGAAGAAGGCGGTCAGCCAGCTCGTCAAGGTGTTCTTCCGCGGGTCGCCGGGTGAAACCGCCTCGGCGCTGCTGAAGCAGGAATCCTGGACCGACGCCGAGCTCGACGCGCTTCGCGCCGAGATCGATCGCGTCAAACGCGCACGGAGGCAGTCATGAGATCGGAGCTCCCGTTGATCACGCTCGCTCCCGGACTCGTGCTCGTCGTCAAGGCGACCGCGATCCTGGCGATCGGCCTGCTGTCGGTCCGGCTGGCCCGACGCGCCAGGGCCGCGTCGAGGCATCTCCTGCTCGGCGCGACGTTCGCCGCGCTCCTGGCGCTGCCACTCGTCGGTCGCGCCGCGCCGCCGACGATCGTCCCGGTGATGACGGCTTCGGCGCCAGCTCTCATTGACGTCCGAATGACAGACGCGCCGCGCGATCTGCAATCGCCATCGGCGACTGCGCGGATGGCTGTCACCGTCGCCGACGTCCTGTCGGCCGTCTCGCTCGCCGATGCGGCGAGCGTCGTCTGGGTCATCGGGGGCCTCGCCTGCTTCGTGCCGCTGGCGCGCAGCCTCGCGCGGCATCGGCGGATGCGCCGCACGGGATTGCCGTGCCGGACGCTCCAGGCCGCCGTCCGCGATCTCGCCGCCGATGCCGGCATCAATCGATCCGTGGAGGTCCTGATTCACGAAGGCGTCCGCGCGCCGCTGACGTTCGGCATCCGCCGGCCGGTCATCGTGCTGCCGCCCGATGCCCGCGCCTGGGACGAGGCCGATCTGCGCCGCGCGCTCGTCCATGAACTCGATCACATCCGCCGCGCCGACGCCGCGACTCAAACCGTCGCCACCGTCGTCTGCGCGATGTGGTGGTTCCATCCGCTCGCATGGGCCGCCAGGCGGCGGCTCGCACTCGAGGCCGAGCGGGCCTGTGACGACGCGGTGCTGATCAAGGAGGAGAACATGGAGTACGCGGAACAGCTCGTGAGCCTGGCCGAGCGACTGTCAGCCACTGGCGCGGAGCCGGCGATCGGCATGGCGAACCGGAGCGATCTGGCCGAGCGGGTCTCGGCGCTGCTCGACAGCAGTCAGCGCCGCGGGCGCGCCAGCGCCGGCGCCATCGTCGGCACGACGATCGCGGCGACGTTGATCGTCACGGCGATCGCGCCGCTGCAGGCGGTGGCGCTCGTGCCGCCGGCCGGGGCGCCGGCCGTCGCGACGGCGCCGGCAAATGCGGAACAGACGCGGCGCCAGCGCGGCATCGATCGCGAGCTGTACGCGGCGGCCGAAGACGGCGACGTCGAAGGCATCAACGACATGCTGCAGGCCGGCGCCAACGTCAACGCCGCCCTCGACGGCGACGGCAGTCCGCTCATCGCCGCGGCGCGCCGCGGCCGGCTCAACATCGTCCGGCTGCTGCTCGATCGCGGCGCCGATCCGAACCTCGGGGTCCCCGGCGACGGCAGCCCGCTGATCGTCGCCGCCCTGACCGGTCAGACGGAGATGGTCACGCTGCTGCTCGACCGCGGCGCCCACGTCGATCAGGTCGTCGACGGCGACGAGAACGCGTTGATCCAGGCGAGCGGCGCCGGACATCTGGCGGTCGTTCGTCTGCTGGTGTCCCGCGGCGCGGACGTCAACGCGCGCGTCCGGGTCACCAACCATCGCGACGAAGAAGAGTGGCGCACGCCGCTCCGCCAGGCCAGGCTCGGCAGGCATGACGCGGTTGTGGCCTTCCTGATCGCGGCGGGGGCGCGGTGAGCAATCCGATGAAGAATCGGGCGATCGGGAATCCCGATCACCCGATTCTTCCCGGGTGCGATCCCCCGGTGACGTCCATGCCCGTGGTGCGCAGCGGCACGAAGGCGCGCACGGTCGTGCCGGCGCCGGGCTTCGAGGCGATGTGGAGCTCGCCACCGACGAGATTGAGGCGCTCGCGCATGCTGACCAGGCCCAGTCCTTCTCCCTCCATCGCCGCCGCGACGTCGAAGCCGGCGCCGTCGTCGACGACCTCGAGTGAGACGGCATCGACCGAGCCTCGGATGCGCACGAAGTAGTGTGACGCGCCGGAATGCTTCAGCGCGTTGCCGAGCGCTTCCTGCGCGACGCGGAACAGGCTCAGCGCGACGTCCTCGGGCAGCGGCGTCGGCACGTCCTTATGGGCATAGTCGATGGTCACGCCGCGCTGCGCCGAGACCTCGCGGCAGAAGGCGCGCAGCGCGCCTGCCAGTCCAAGGAATTCGAGCTTCGACGAGTGCAGGCGATGCGAGATGCCCTGGATGTCGCTGCCGAGCGCCGCGACCGCGTCGTTGAGCTCCTTGATGCGGCTGCGCGCGTCGCCGGCGTCCTCCGGCAACGCTTTGCCGAGCTGATCGAGATCGATCGCCAGCAGCGTCATCCGCTGGCAGACGTCGTCGTGAAGCTCGCGGGCGAGGCGCGTGCGCTCCTGCTCCTGCGCCTGCAGCAGCCGCCGGTTGAGGCTGGAGAGCGTCGCCCGAGCCGCCTTCAGGTCCGTGATGTCGATGACCGAGTCGATGTAGCCGTTGAACGTCCCATCGGGCGTCACTCTCAACTCGCCGCTGTCGAGCACCCAGCGGTACTCGCCGTCGGATCGGCGCAGCCGGTACTCGGCGCGGAAGGTCTGCCGCCGGGCGAAGGCGTCGACGTAGGCGTCGATCGTGCGCTGGCGATCGTCGGGATGAATCGCGTCGACCCAGCCGTTGCCGAGCTCCTGTTCGAGCGTTCGACCGGTGAAGGCGAGCCACGGCACGTTGACGTCGACGCAGCCCGTGTCCACGCCGGACATGCGAATCATGACCGGCGCCGAGTTCGCCAGCACGCGAAACCGGCCTTCGCTCTCCCGCAGCGACTGCTCGGCGCGCTGCCGGCGGCGGCGACTGACCAGCAGCGCCGTGATCAGGACAGACTGCCCGCCGAGCGCCGATGCGCCGGCGACGATCGGCCACTTGAATCGATCCCAGAGGGTCAGCTCGCGAAAACGGAGCTCGCTGTTCGCCGGCAGCGCCGCCTCCGCGACGCGCCAGCGCTTGAGCTCGCGGGCGTCGAAGATCGGCGTGCCCGGTCTGAGGACGGTCCTGGGGATGTTGTCGGCTGGCGTGCCGTTGGCAAGGCGAAACGCCACCTCGGCCGCGGTCGTCGCCAGCTCGGTGGTCCGCATCAGGCGGCCGCCGACGATGCCCCGGCCAAGCTGCGGTTCCTGCGTGCCGAACAGCGGTACCCTGGCTGCGGCGTACAAATCGGCGAAGATGCGATCCTCGGAGTGCGCGGCGCGCTGGCCGTCGACGCCGAGGCTGATGTAGAAGACCGCCGAATCGGCCGGCAGGGTGCGGACCTGCCGGAGGATCTCCGCGTACGGCATCTGGTCCGACCAGATGAAGCGGACGCGATGGGCGTAGGGCTCGAACTCGCGAGTGAGCTCGGCGCGCCACAAGCGGCCGAGCTCGCTCGAGCCCATCACCATGAAGACGTTCGAGGTCCGCGGAAAGAGCCGCAGGATGTCCTCCAACATGCCAGTCATGTCGTTCCGGACCGCGACCGCCGCTTCGTTCGACGCCAGCTCGGCATCGCCCAGGAACCGATAGTCGAAGGCGGCATAGAGGAGCGGCGACTCCGGGAACAGCGACTGACGATGCGTTCTCGCGAACGCCGCCGCCGGCCCGCCGATGGTCACGACGAGGTCCGGCCTGGGGCGCCCGGCAAACGCGGACTGGAGATAGCTGACGATGGCGCCGTCGGGACTCTCCTCGAAGCCGGCCGGGTTGACCACGAAGTCGACGAAGGTCACCGTGTCGCGCGAATGCTCCGACAGCGCGATGCGGAAGTTGTCGGTGAAGCTGTCGAGCGTGATCGTGCCGCGATCGAACGACTTGAGGATCAACACCTGCCGGACCTGCGCGGTCGCGGCTGCCGGCAGACAGAGGAGCATCGCCGCGGCGGCGGCGAAACAACGCCGACCGACGCGCCGTAGTAGACCCACAGTCCCGCGTGTCGGATACTGGCTCGCCAAAGCTCTTGCTGCGCAGCCACCCCGGGTGGCAGTGGATGTCGCGAGGAGATAGTAGCGTGAGGCCAGACCGCCGTCATTCGACGGCCATTTTCGCGGCGGTTTTGCTGGTCTGGCTCATCGCGGCGCCCGCCCGGGCGCAGACGACCGGCCAGCTCGTCGGCACCGTCACGGACCAGACCGGCGCGCCGCTCGCCGGGGCGGCGCTCGTCCTGCGCGGCACCGAACCGCGAGAGCGGGTGACCGACGCCGCCGGCCGCTTCGCGTTCACCGGCCTGCTTCCTGGCGAGTACACGTTGACGACGGAGCTCAGCGGCTTCGAAGCGGCGCAGCAGGTCGTCCGGATCCAGCCGGGCGCCACGATGGCGGTCGCGATCATACTCAGAGTCCGAATGCTCGATCAGGTCGTCGTGACGGCATCGAAGAGCGGCGACGCCGACGTTCAGTCGATGCCGATGGCGATCAGCGCGGTGTCGAGCGACGAGCTGACGCGGCTTGCGACGCGGACCATCGAACAGGCGGCCGCCCTGGTGCCGTCGGTGACGTTCACGCAGAACAGCTCGTTCGGCCAGCTCTCGATCCGCGGCATCGGCACCAACGCCGTCAACGCCGGCGCCGATCCGAGCGCGGCGATGTATCTCGACGGCGTCTACCTGGCGCGGCCGGCGATGACCTTCGTCGAGTTCCTCGATCTCGATCGTGTCGAAGTCCTGCGCGGACCGCAGGGCACGCTCTACGGGCGCAACGCCGTCGGCGGCGCGATGAACCTGATCTCGCGCGCGCCGACGAACGAACGCGAAGTGCTCGTGCGCGCGACGGCCGGCACGTTCGACGAGTGGCGCGCCGAAGCGCGCGCGAGCGGCGCGCTGGTGAAGGATCGCCTGATGGCGAGCGCGTCGTTCGTCCGCGGCATCCGCGACGGCTACGTCCGCGATCTCGATCACCTCGACCATCCGCTCGGCGGCGACGACCTGATCTCCGCGCGAGCGCAGCTGCGCGTCGTCGCTGGCCGCCGCAACGACCTGCTGGTATCGACCGACGTCACCAGCCAGGACGGCACGCTGCTCACGTTCAACAAGGTCCTGCAGCCGAAGCCGGGCGTGGTCATCGACAACCCGCCCGATCTGCACGAGGTGCGCACGAATACACTCGCCGAGAGCGAGCTGCGGCAGTCGGGCGTCACCGCGCGCCTGACCTCGGCGCTGACGCCGAAGACGACGCTCGTGAGTCTGTTCGGCTACCGGACCCTGGACAATCAGTTCGTCGCCGACGCGGACATCACCGAGCTGGACCTGGTGGTCACGGACCTGGTCGAACGGCAGCATCAGTTCTCGGAGGAGCTGACGATCGCGCACGAGGGATCGCGGCTGAGCTGGGTCGGCGGGCTCTTCCTGTTTTCGGAAGACGACGACCAGACGGTCTGGGTGCCTCAGCAGCAGGCCGGTTTCAAAGTGCTCCTCGATCCCCGCGTCGATGCCTCGAGCGCGGCGGTATTCGGAGAGGCGACGATCGCGGTGACGCCGGTCTGGTCGATCACCGCCGGCCTCCGCTACACGCACGAACGCAAGCGCATCGACAACGCCGGCGGCCGCTACACGCTCGACACCTCGACCGCGATTCCCGGAACGACCTACGCCTACGCGGACGAGATCGGGTACAGCGCGTGGACGCCGAAGCTCGGCGTCCACCGGAAGCTCGGCACGGCGTCGATCGCCTACGTCTCGACGACGCGGGGGTTCAAGAGCGGCGGCTTCAACCTGTCGTCGACGGCGCCGGGACGCGGCTTCGATCCCGAGTGGGCGTGGAGCTACGAAGGGGGCGTGAAGTCGGAGCTCTTGGACGGTCGCGCGCGGCTGAACGTCGCCGTCTTCCACATGGACTACACCAACCTCCAGGTGCAGACGCCGATCGGCATCGGCGTCTTCGACATCCGCAACGCCGCCGCGGCGACGATCCGCGGCGTCGAAGTCGAAGCCGGCGCGAGGATCGCGACCGGCCTCGAGGCCGGCGGCCATCTGAGCTTTCTCGACGCGGCCTACGATCGTTACATCGCCGTCGGTCCCGGCAACGTCACCGGCGACGTCGCCGGCAACCGCCTCAACAACGCGCCCAAGTGGGCCGGACGGCTCTGGATCGAGTGGACGCCGGGCATCGGGACGTCGCACCGGCTGTCGCTCTCCGCGGACGCGAGCTCGCAATCGACGGTCTACTACACGCCCTTCAACGACGCCATCCAGCGGCAGCTGCCCTACGGCCTGCTCGGCGTGCGCGCCGAGTTGGGCCCGAGCGACCAGCGCTGGGCACTCGCCGCGATTGCGCGCAACCTCACCAACGCCGGCTACGTGATGGCGACGTTCGCGACGTCGCCGGCGGCCTTCGGCGGCCGGCCCGGTGCGCCAAGGCAGCTCGCGATTCAGTTCTCCGTGCGGCGGTAGACACGCGTTGCCACCACCACCGCCGTGCGCCGATCGCGCCGATGGACTATCGCGTTCGCTCGCCGCCGTAGAGCCGCGTCAACACCGCGAAGAAGAACGCCGCCGACCAGCCGCACATCAGAATGCCTGTCAGCGCTTCGACGCCGGCGACCATGCGCCACTCGGGCGACGACACGATGTCACCGTAGCCGGTCGTGGTGTAGGTCACGGCGCTGAAGTAGAACGCGGTTTCGAGGTTGGAGATCTCCGGATCGAAGCCGAACAGCACCGCCCAGAAGGCGATCTCGACCAGGTGGCCGGCGATGATCCAGGCGGCCAGCCGGACGCACACCCAGGTCACCCGCCAGAAATCACGGCGTGACTCCGCGGCGCTCCGCAGCCGCCGCATCAGCCAGTTGATGACGCTCGCATGGACGACGACGCAGGCGGCCATCACGATGAAAGCGAGCGCCAGCTTGGTCAGCACCTCGGACCCGTCACAGCTTACTTCGTCTCCCGGCAGCGACCGCCGAATCGGCCGCGGTTGTCCTTGGGTGGCGGGAGGGGTTGGGAGTAAGGTTGTGGCCGCATGGCCGCTCCCCCTGCCCTGATCGAGGCGCTCGTCGGCCACTACGAGTTCCATCAGCAACTCGGTGCCGGCGGCATGGCGACGGTGTACCTGGCGCGCGACCGGAAGCATGGCCGCGAGGTCGCGATCAAAGTGCTGCGTCCAGACCTCGCCGAGACGCTCGGACGCGAGCGATTCCTGCGCGAAGTGCAGCTCGCCGCGCGGCTGAACCACCCCCACATCCTGCCGGTCTACGACTCGGGCGAAGCCGCCGGCTTCCTCTACTTCGTGATGCCGGTAATGAGCGGACAGACGCTGCGCGATCGGCTCGCGGCCGGCGCGGCGATGCCGGTGGACGAGGCGCTGCGGATCGGCGTCGAGGTCGCCGACGCGCTCGACTACGCGCACCGTCACGGCATCGTCCATCGCGACATCAAGCCGGAGAACATCCTGCTCCACGAAGGCCATGCGCTGGTCGCCGACTTCGGCATCGGCAAGGCCATCGTGACCGCGGCGTCGTCAACGGGTCTGCTGTTCACGCAAGTCGTTTCTCCTACTCGCCGCCATCCGTCACCACGACGAGGCCGGAGGTGGCCGCGATCGTCAGCGACGCGGTGGCCCGTCTGCTGCAGCGGTCCGCCGGCGATCGGTTCTCCACCGGCGCCGAAGTGGCGGCCGCGCTGCGCTCGCAACCAACGGCGCCCGGCTCGGACGTCGCCAGCGCGACCGATCGAGGGCGCCGCGACACGTCGATTGCGGTGCTGCCCTTCGTCAACCTCAGCGCCGATCCCGAGAACGAATACTTCAAGAGCCGGCAGACACTCGAGCGCGATTGGCTGGCCGAGCGTCTTGAGCTGCTTCTCAAGATCTTCTTGAACATGCCGCACATGCCGATCATGCAGCCTTTTCTGCTGCGCTCTGAGTCTCACTTCTTCCCGCCCAGCGCGCCGCGAAGCTTGTCTGCGAGCGATCCGAGCGATGCGCCGGCGCCGGTGTCCGAGCGCGCGGCGTAGTCACGCACTTCTGCCCGTTCGGCTTCGTCCGCGATTGCTTTGATGCTGAGGCGCATGCGCCGGCTGGACGCGTCCGTGTCGAGCACGATCACTTCGAGGTTCGTCCCGACCGGAAACGCTTTCTTGAGATCCGTGCCGTGGGCCGAGCCGGTTTCCGACGCGGGCACGAGTCCGGTGATGCCCGGCTCGAGCTCGACGAACACGCCGAAGTCGGCGACGCGGTCCACGCGGCCGGAGACGACATTGCCGGCCGGATACTTCTGGCCGACTGCCAGCCACGGGTCGTCGATCAGCTGCCGCACGCCGAGCGCGATCTTGTCCTCGCCGTCCTTCGAGTCGATGCGCAGCACCTTGACGGTGATCTCGTCGCCGGGCTTGAACATCGTCGTCGGATCGCTGACGCGCGACCAGCCCATCTCGGAGACGTGCAGCAACCCCTGCACGCCGGCGCCGAGATCGACGAACGCGCCGAAGTCGCGCACGGAGGCGACGCGGCCGGTGACCACGGCGTCGACGGCGAGCGCGCGCCGGACGTCCTCGGCGCGCTTCTTCTGCTCCTCTTCGAGCAGCGCGCGGCGCGAGACCACGAACTTCCTGCCCTCTTCGCGGTACTCGATGATGCGAAACGTGTAGACGCGGCCGAGGTGGGTCGCCGGATCGGTGTCGCGTGCGGTGTCGATCTGCGACTGCGGACAGAACGCGCGCTGACGTGCGATCGACACGGTGAAGCCGCCCTTCACCTGGGCATCGACCTTGCCTTCGATCGGGAGACCCGACCGGAACGCGTCCTCGATCTGCCGCCGCGTCGCGGCGCCGCGCTGCAGGCGGCGCGACAGCGTGATGCCGCCGCTCATCGACGTGACGGTCGCTTCGATCCGATCGCCGACCTTTGCCTCGACGACGCCCTCCTCGTTCCTGAGCTCGTCGACCGCGAGCGAGGCCTCGCCCTTCGATCCGACGTCCACCAGCGCGACGTCCGATCCGAGTGCGACGATGGTGCCTTCGACCGTCTGGCCGACCTGCAGGCGTTTGGTCTGGATCGACGCCGCAAACAGCGTCGCGAAGTCTTCTTCTGGATTCTGGTCGTTCGTCATTGCCGCGGCCCCTTGAACGCGCTCCCATTGTGACGC
>DASTCC010000334.1:0-24252 GCA_035711465.1 Vicinamibacterales bacterium | reverse complement strand
TCGACGGCGGCAGCTTCTCGGTGGTCGAAGGCCAGGCGTTCGCCGGCGAAGGACTGATGAACCCGCTGAAGCCGGGCGAGAAGCGGCTGCTCTCGTACGCGATCGACCTCGGCGTCGAGGTCACGTCGAAGCCGGACGCGGCGCCAACGGCGGCGACGAAGGTCACGGTCGATCACGGCGTCCTCATTCACGAGCGCGAAGAGCGTCAGCGCGTCGTCTACGCCGTGCGCAACGAGAACGCTGACGAGCGGCTCGTCGTGATCGAGCATCTCGCGAAGGCGGGTTGGACGATGGGCGGATCGGCACAGCCGGACGAATCGACCGCGGCCTGGCATCGTTACCGAGTGCCGGTGGGCGCGAGGACGTCGGCACAGCTGACGATCGACGAGATCCGCCCGTCGCCGGTGCGCATCGCGATCTCGTCGGTGACGACGCCGCAGGTCGAGCTGCTGATCAAGGAAGCGGAGATCTCGCCGGCGCTGGAGGCGTCGCTGCGCGACGTGATCGCGCGCAAGGAGGGCATCGCCGCGCTCGGCCGCGACATCGCCGCCCACGGCGCCGAGATCGATCGCATCGCCGCCGATCAGATCCGCGTCCGAGAGAATATGCGCGCGCTGCGAGGCACCAGCGAGGAGCGGCAGCTCCTGCAGCGTTACGTGAAGCAGCTGGACGACCAGGAAGACCTGCTCGCCCGTCTCCGCCGCGAGCTCGCGGCGCTCTCGGCGATGCAGCGCGAGGCGCAGGGGGCGCTCGAGCGATTCATTGCGCAGATAGAGGGGTAGGTGCTGGGTGCGGGGTGCGGGGTGCTGGGTGCGGGGTGGTGGATGCGGAGTGCGGAGTGCGGGGTGCGAGGTGCGAGGTGCCAGGTGCTGAGTGTTCCTGGGTCTAGCACCTCGGAACCTGAGCACCCCGCACCCCGCACTCAGCACCCAGCACCTGCACATGGCGTATAACCATCAAGTGCCGGCCCGAGGCCACAGGTCGCTGGTTACCGCCGCGCTCGTCGTCGCCGTGCTATGCACCAGCCCGCGCGCGCAGACGCCAGGTCAGCAGCCCGTCTTCCGCACGGACGTCACGCTGATTGAAATCGACGCAGTCGTGCGCGACGAGCAGGGCAAGCCGGTGCGAGGTCTGACCGCCGCCGATTTCGTCGTCAAGGACCGTGGTGCCGTGCAGCCCATCGACACCTTCGAGGAAGTCTCGCGGCTGCCGGAGATCGAGGACACCTCGGCGCTGCCGCCGACTGTTCGACGCGACGTCGCGACCAACCGCGATGCGATCGCCGAGCGTCTGATCGTGCTCGCCATCGACGATTCGGTGCCGTCGGATCGCCGGCCGCAACTCGCGGCACTGGCGCGGCAGGTGGTCGATCGGCTCGGCAGCGGGGCGTCGGTCGCGCTGCTGACGGTATCGCGGGAGCATCAAGTCGAGACGACGTCGAATCTGGCGCTCGTCTACGCGGCGATCGAACGGACCGTGAGCGCGCCATTGTCCAGGCGCGCGCGAACGACCAAGGTCGAAACCGGCACCTGCCCGTTCCGGCTGATGCAAGACGCGGCGAAGGCGGTCAGGTCCGAGAACGTGCGGCGCAAGGCCGTCGTCCTGCTCTCGCCGTTCTGCTCCTTGCCGGATCTTCCAGAAGCCATGCGGGTGATGGAAGGGCTGGGCAATCCGGCGCTGGAAGCGGCGGTCGAGATGGTGGAGGAGTTTCGCAAGTCCAACGTCGCGCTCTACGCGGTCGATCCGCGCGGCGCCCACGACTTCAGTCTCGGCCATTTTCCCGCGCCAGATATCACCCGCGCCGGCACAGGCGCCGGCGGTTCGATCAGGGGCTGCCAGCTCGCGTCGTGCGACCCCGTGCTGCTCTCGCAGGCCAACCTCACCTCCGTCACCGAAGCGACCAGCGGCTTTGCCGTCACCGACACCGACGAGATCGAAGCCGGCATGGACGCGATCATCGAGGATCTCGATCACTATTACCTACTCGGCTTTCGCGCCACCGATCCCACCGACTACACATTCCGTCCGCTCGAGGTCGAGTGCACGCGGCCGGGCGTGACGATCCGCTATCGCAGGGGCTACCAGATTCCGAAGCCCGAGAAGGAAAACAAGAAGCTCACGGAGCTCGACAAGCTGGCGGTGGGTGTCCTGCCGAACGCGGCATTGCCGCTCCGGCTCTATGCCATGGCGCGGCCGGCCAAAGACGACAAAGTGCCCGTCGTCCTCGGCATCGAGATCGGCGACGAGTTGCCGGACGCGGCGCCTTCCGGGCACGACGCGCTCGAAGTGGCGGTCTTTGCGGTCAACCTGGACAAGACGAAAGTGACCGAGACGATGTCGGTGAAACACGACATCCCGTACATGCCGACTCGCGACGGCTCCAGGCGCCGCGCGACGCTCACGGCGACGATGCCGCTGAAGCCGGGGAAATATCAGCTGCGCGTGTCGGTGAAGAGCGATCTGCTGAAGAAGTCCGGCAGCGTCTACGGCGAGGTCGAGGTCACGCAGTACTCGAAGATGCCCGTCGACGTCGGCGATCTGATCGTCACTGTCGCCGGCCGCGACGACAGCGACGAGATTCTCTATCCCGACCTGACCGATCGTTTCCCGTTCGAGCCGACCTTCGATCGCGTGTTCACGACGAGCGACCGTGTGCGCGTCTACGTCGACGTCTGGCGCCGGGATCAGAAGAAGGCGCTGCAGGCCCGTCTCGTCCTGATTGACATGAACGGCAACGAGGTCCGAGCGATCGACGCGGATCTGCCGCCGACGGCGCCGGCGCCGCTCGGGATGCTTCGGACGATCGACCTGTCGGGCATCGCGCCGGGCGGCTACCGCCTGCGCGCGACGGCGACCGACGGCAAGGTCACCGCGGCGCGCGAGATCGCGATTGCAGTCAAGTGACGCGCGCTTCGCGCGCGATGCGGCTGCAGGCTGCCGGGTGCGGGCTGCAGGTTCTATGTTCTTGAGCGCCCGCAGCCCGCAGCCCGCTGCCTTCACTACAATGTCCTGGTGCTTCGTCTGAGATTCGCGCCGTCGCCGACCGGCTATCTGCACGTCGGCGGCGCCCGCACCGCGCTCTTCAACTGGCTCTACGTCCGTCGCCACGGCGGCGCCTTCATCCTGAGGATCGAGGACACCGACGTCGAACGCTCGTCGGCCGACATGGTGACCGGCATTCTGACCAGCATGCGCTGGCTCGGGCTCGACTGGGACGAGGGGCCGATCGTCGGCGGGCCGCACGCACCGTACTTTCAGAGCGAACGGCTGTCGATGTATCGCGACGCGGCGGCCCGGCTCGTCGAGAGCGGCGCCGCGTACTACTGCTTCTGCACGCCGGAACAGCTGAAGGCGCGCCGCGAGGCCGCCGGCGCGGCCTGGACCTACGATCGCGCCTGCCGGGCGCTGCCGGCCGACGAGGTCGCGCGGCGTGTCGCCGCCAACGAGCCGCGCGCGATCCGGTTCTTCGTGCCCCCGGGCCGCACCGCGTTCACCGATCTCGTGCACGGGCCGATCGAGATCGATCACGCCCATCTGGAAGATTTCGTCGTCCTCCGCTCCGACGGCTATTCGACCTATCACCTGTCGGTCGTCGTCGACGACGTCGACATGCGGATCACGCACGTGGTGCGAGGCGACGATCACATCTCGAACACGCCGAAGCAGATCCTGCTCTACCAGGCGATGAACGCGGCGGTACCGTCGTTCGCGCACGTGCCGTTGATTCTCGGTCCCGACAAGAAGCGGCTGAGCAAGCGCCATGGCGCCACGGCGGTCGGCGAGTACGAGACGCAAGGCTATCTGCCGGAGGCGATGATCAACTTCCTGGCGCTCCTCGGCTGGTCGCCGGGTGACGACCGCGAGGTGATGACGCGCGACGAGTTGATCGCGGCGTTCTCGCTCGAGGCGATCAGCGGCGGCAACGCGGTCTTCAACCCCGAGAAGCTCGAATGGTTCAACCAGCAGCACATCATGCGGCTGCCCGCCGGCGAGATCGTCCGCCGGCTCGGTCCGGCGCTGGCCGAAGCGGGGATCGATCTCGACGGCGCAAGTGAAGCCGAGCGCGATCGCATCGGCCGCGCCATCGATCTGGTGAAACCGCGCGCCAAGAAGCTCGCCGACGTCGTCCCGCAGCTGACGCCGTTCGTGAAGGACGAGATCACCAGGGATCCCGCGGCTGTCGCCAAGCACCTGTCGGCGGCGGGTATCGACGAGCATCTGGCCGCGTGGCGCGATCGGCTCGCCGCCGTGCGGCCGTTCGATGCGGCATCGCTGGAAGCGGCGTTGCGCGACGTGGCGGAGGCCCGCGGCATCAAGGCGGGCACGCTGATCCACGCGACTCGAGTAGCGATCACCGGTCAGGCCGTGAGCCCGGGCGTCTTCGAAGTCATCGAGCTGATGGGACGCGAGCGCGTGCTCGACCGGCTCTCGGCGTTCGCAACGACCGAGGGCCGCCGATGACCGCGAGGGCGAGAAAGACACCAATCAAGAAGGCCAACCACGTCGCACTGCAGCAGCTTCCGGCATCCGTGCGGATGTCCGATGCCGACCTCGCCCGCGCCCGTCGCGTCCTGATGCGTGCAGACCCGAAGCTCGGCGAGCTGATCAAGCGCGTCGGCCGATGCGAGATCATCGCCGCACGCGCGCGGCCGCCCTTCGAGAGCCTCGTCCGCATCATCCTGTCTCAACAACTGTCGGGCAAGGTCGCCGACGTGATCTTCGAGCGCGTCGCGGTGCTCGTCGGCGGCGTCGAGGCGATGTCGGCGACGACGATTCTCGCCGTTTCGCCGGACGCATTCCGCAAGGCCGGCGTCAGCGGTCCGAAGATCTCGTACCTGCGCGACCTCGCCGAGCGCGTCGCCGACGGCCGGCTGCCGCTCGATCATCTCGAGACGATGACCGACCTGGAAGTCGCGGAAGCGATCACGTCGGTCAAGGGCCTCGGCCGCTGGTCCGCCGACATGTTCCTGATGTTCCGCCTCAACCGCCCCGACATCCTCCCCGTCGGCGATCTCGGCATCGTCAAGGGCGTGCAGAAGCTGTTCGGCATGAAGTCGATGCCGAAGCCGAAGACGATGGAACGCCTGACGCGCGGGTGGAGGCCGTATCGGACGGTCGCCTGCTGGTATCTCTGGCGGGTGTGAGCGGGTGCCGACGGCACCGCCTCCTCCGTCTAATATCGTCAAGTGTCGTGCCCGAAATGCGGATCTGAGCTCGCCAGGACTGGCCGGTTCTGTCCCGATTGCGGCGAGAATCTGAGCGTCTCGGACGATCGCACGGTGCTTGCCGGTGCGTCCGGCACGCCCACGTCCGAGTCGGACGTCGATCGGACGCGGCTCGCGTCAACCGTCGTCACGCCGATCAAACCGGTGAGCCGTCCGGCTTCGGGCGGGGGCTGGTTGTCGGCCTCGGGATCGATCGATCACGGACGCTTCGATCCCGGAGCGATTGTCGACGGCCGGTACCGAGTCATCGGCCTGCTCGGCAAAGGCGGGATGGGCGAGGTCTATCGCGCCGACGACCTGCGGCTCGGCCAGCCGGTGGCCCTGAAGTTCCTGCCTGACGGCCTGCATCAGGATCCGAACCGGCTCGCGCAGTTTCACAACGAAGTCCGCATCGCCCGGCAGGTCTCGCATCCGAGCGTCTGCCGCGTGCACGACATCGGCGAGGTCGACGGCCACATCTATCTGTCGATGGAATACGTGGACGGCGAGGATCTGGCCACGTCGCTCCGCCGCATCGGCCGTTTCTCGGAGGATCGGGCGCTCGAGATCTCGCGTCAGATCTGTGCCGGCCTGGCCGCCGCGCACGCGCGCGGCGTTCTGCATCGCGATCTCAAACCCGCGAACGTCATGCTCGACGGCGCCGGCCGTGTGCGGTTGATGGACTTCGGCCTGGCCTCCGCGGGCGCGGTCGGCGACGTGCGCGCCGGCACGCCGGCCTACATGGCGCCCGAACAGCTCCAGGGCCGCGAGGTCTCGGAGAAGAGCGACATCTACGCGCTCGGCCTGGTGATGTACGAGCTCTTCACCGGCCGACGCGCGATCAACGCCGGATCGCTGGCCGATCTGATGGCGCTGCACGAGACCGGCTCGATCACGCGGCCGGGAGAGATCGTGAAGACGATCGATCCCGTCGTCGAGCGCGCCATCGTGCTCTGCCTCGATCGCGAGCCTGCGCGCAGGCCGGCGTCCGCGCTCGCGGTGTCGGCGATGCTGCCCGGCGGCGATCCACTCGCCGCGGCGCTGGCCGCGGGCGAGACGCCGTCGCCGGCGATGGTCGCCGCCGCGGGAGGCGAGGCGGCGACGCTCGGCCCGGCCTTCGGCGCCGGGCTCTCGCTGGCGTCAGTCCTCGGTGTGATCCTCGCGGCATGGCTCGCGTCGCAGGTGCAGCTCGTCTCGATCGTCGACATGGCGCTTCACCCGCGCACGCTCGAGGATCGCGCCCGTCAGCTCGAAGCGCGCGTCGGGCTGCCGGCCGATCCGCGCGACGAGGAGATCGGCCTCTTCGCCAACGTCGACATCCTCGGCTGGCTCTGGTCGCGCCCGGATGCCGAGCGCCGCGCCCTGGTCGACGCTGGCTGGCCGCCGCCGGTGCTGTTCTGGCACCGGACCAGCCCGCGCTTGCTCTTTCCCGCCGATCCCGGCCGCATTCGACCGACGCGGGGCGATCCGCCGATGTCGCTGAGCGGCATGAGCATCACGGCGCTCGGCGCGGACGGCAGGTTGATTGAGTTCCAGCGCGTTCCGGATCAGACCGAAGCGGGCCGCGACGCAGCCGCGAAGCCGGTGGACTGGTCTGTGTTCTTCGACGCCGCCGGCCTCGACTTCGGCCGCTTCGCGCCGGCCACCCCGGAGTGGACGCCGCGCTTCTTCGCCGACGACCGACTCGCCTGGGTCGAGACGACGCCCGGCCCGATCGGCGTGCCGCTTCGCGTCGAGGCGGCGTCGCATCGCGGCACGCCGGTCAGCTTTCAGATCGTCGGGCCGTGGGCGCGGCCGACGCGCGAGCAGGCGGCGCCGGTCGATCGCAACGCGCAGATCATCGGCATCCTGTCGTCGGTGATCATCGTGCCCGTGGTGATCACCGCCGGCGTGGTGCTGGCGCGGCGCAATCTCCGGCTCGGGCGCGGCGACCGCCGCGGCGCGATCTTTCTCGCCACGATCGTGTTTTCGCTGTCGATGATCACGTGGCTGCTCGGCGCGCGCCACTTCGGCGCGCTGCTCGAGGAACAGACGCGGTTCGGCAGTGCGCTCGCGGCTGCGCTGTTCGCGGCTTCGATCTACGGCCTCCTCTATCTCGCCGTCGAGCCGACCGTGCGGCGCGTCTGGCCGCAGATCCTGATCACGTGGTCGCGCCTCGCCGGCGGCCGCCTGCGCGACCCGCTGCTCGGCCGCGATCTCGTCGTCGGTACGGCCGCTGGTCTGCTGTCGACGATCATCACGTTCGCGCACTACGGCCTCCCGTCGTGGTTCGGCGTGCCCGCCTTCCGGCCGGCGCCCGTCCACATGGACTCGCTGCTCGGTCTCGGGCCCTTCCTCGCGGGGCTGATCGTGCCGCTGCGCGTCGGCTTCGAGAATGCGATCCTGGGCTCGGTCGGGCTCGTCCTGGTGCGGATGCTGGTCAAGAAGCCGTGGGCGACGTTCGCGGTCGCGTCGATCCTGTTCGCGCCGCTGGCCGCGCAAGGCCAGTTTCAGACCGGCTTCGTCCTTCTCGATCTCGGTCTGGGTGTACTCCTGGTGGCCATTGTCGTCGGCGTGATTCTCAAGTACGGTCTGGTCGCCGGTGTCGTGTCCTTCTTCGTCCACCTCAGCACGAAAGATCTGCCGTTGACGCTCGAGAGCGCTCGTCCCTACTTCACCGGCAGCCTCATCGTCATCGCCGTCGTCGTCGCCGCCGTCGTCGCCGGCTTCGTGATGGCGCGCGCGAATCAGCCGATGCTCGGACGCCTCGCGGAGGACACGTGACGCTCGGCCGTCGCGCGCAGATCACGGCGATCGTGCTCGCCCTTCCCGCGGCGCTCGCGGTGACGGCCGGCATCGACTGGCTGCGCGCTCGCGACACGCGCCTGGTTCTCGGCCGCTTCGTCGACGCCTTGCAGACCGACGTCGTTCGCGACGCCTGCACGAACGATCCGAATTGGTTTCTCGCCGGGCCGCGGACTGGACGGCCGTCGATGGCCGAGCGGAACATCCCCGATGCGGACGTACACCTGCCTCGTCCGAGCGCGGACCCGCTGCCGATCGACGTCTTCGCCTACGACGCGTCGTTCCAGGGATTGAGTACCGCGTCGCCGCGATTTCCCAACGCGCTTCGCGATCCGATGCGGCGCACGCCTCCGGAGCCGCGGACGTTCGGGAGCTACTCGTCGCCGGCGGGCACGGGGATGCAGGTCGCGCAGTTGACCGGCTGGGCCGGGCCGTGCGCCGTTCTCCTCGTCCGTATGCAGCCGCGACCAGGTCTCTGGTGGGGACGCCTCGGCACCTTCGCCGTGCTGTCGCTGTTGTTCGTCGCGGTCGCGCTGGCGGCGACGATGCCGACCGTGGCCCGCGTGCGGCGGTTGTCGGTCCAGGCCGGGGCGTCGGCGCGCGGGAAGTGGGAGACGATTGCGCCCGACGCCGGCAAGGACGAGGTCAGCGCGATGGCGTTCGTGTTGAACGACGCCGCCACGGAGATCCACCGCCGCGAGGCCGAGGTCGCCGATCGCGTCGAGGCGCTGCGTCGCATCGTCTCGGCGCTGTCGTCGGATGTCGCGTCGCCGTTCGCCAACCTCGAAGCGTCGCTGGCCGCGCTCGCGCATCTGCCCGTCGCTGCCGACGCGCAGCCGAAAGTCCGCGCCTCGGTGGAGCAGGCGCATCAGCTGGCGTCGCGGTTGCGCAATCTGCTCGCCGCCACCGAGCTCCGCATTCAGAACGATCCGCTGCCGGTGATGCCGCACGATCTGGCTGCTGTCGTTCGCGCCGCGCTCGATCGCATCCAGCCGCTGGCGACGTTCGCTGGCATCGCGCTCCAGGCGTCGATCCCGGGCGCGCCGCTGATCGTCGCGCTCGACCCGGCGTACGCGCCGATCGCGATCGGCAACATCCTCGAGAACGCCGTTCGCTACAACACGGCCGGCGGGCGCATCGACGTGATCCTCGAGCCGCGAAACACGGAGGTGTTCTCGCTCGTCATCAGCAGCCGCGGCCGCGACGTTTCGGACGAAGAGTTCAAAGGCCTCACCGCCATCCGGCGTTTCCGTGGCGACGAAGGCTGGAACCGCCGGCCGAACGCGCCCGGGCTCGGCATTGCCGTGGCCCGCGAGATCGCGGATCGGTCCGGCTGGAAGCTCGAGATGCGCCGGCCCGCCGGCGGCGGTTTCGACGTGGAGTTCAACGGCGGGCTTCAACCCAAACGCACCTGATCATGCGCACACGACGACGATTCATTCGGGACTCGGCGGTCCTGCTCGGCGCCGCCTCGTTGAGCGATGCCGCCGCGGCTCAATCGGCGTCACCGGCGTTCGACGTGATCATCGTCGGCGCCGGATCGTCTGGCTGCCTGCTCGCCAACCGCGTCACCGCCGATCCGTCCGTGCGCGTGCTCCTGGTCGAAGCGGGCGGGCCCGACACCGCGCCGGCGATTCACCGACCCGGCAGGTGGACGACGCTGCTCGGGACGCCGGTGGACTGGAACTACGCGACCGAGCCCGAGCCCGGACTGAACGACCGCGTGATCCGCTGGCCGCGCGGCAAGGTCTACGGCGGATCGAGCTCGATTCACGCGATGGCTTACGTGCGCGGCCATCAGCTGAGCTTCGCGCGCTGGGCCGCTGCCGCGGGACCCGAATGGGGCTATGCGGATCTGCTGCCGATATTCCGCCGGCTCGAAGACAACTCGCGCGGCGCGTCGGATTTCCTCGGCGCCGGGGGGCCGCTCGCCGTCAGCGATACGACCGATCCGCACGCCGGCCATCTGGCGTTTCTCGGCGGCGCGCGCGAGGCCGGTTTTGCGAGCGATCCGTCGTGGAACTTCAACGGCGGCCGGCAGGAGAATGGCGCCGGCTTCTATCAGAAGAACATTCGCGCCGGCCGTCGCGAGTCGGCGGCGACGGCGTTTCTCGCGCCGGCGTTGACGCGGCCGAATCTCACCGTCTGGCCCAACGCGCTCGTCCGCCGCGTCGTCATCGAAGGGGGCCGCGCCGTCGGCATCGAATGCGTGCACGCCGATCGCACCGAGATCGTGCGCGCCACCCGCGGCGTCGTGCTCTCGGCGGGCGCGATCGAATCGCCAAAGCTGCTGATGCTCTCCGGCATCGGACCGGCTGACGCGCTGCGCGCGCTCGACATCGGCGTCGTCGTCGACTCGCCGGACGTCGGGGCCAACCTCCACGATCACCCGAAGGTCTCGCTGCGATGGGAAGGGCGGGGGCCGCTGCCGCCGTCGACGGTCTCGGCGGGCCTGTTCACCTGGTCGACGCGCGGGCCGCTGCCATCGCCGCCCGACGTCCAGTTCTACGTCGGCCGCGGCCTCGACACGCCCGATCCGTTCATCACGATGACCGTCGCGGTGTCGGATCCGCGCAGCCGCGGATCGATCGCGCTCCGATCCGCCGATCCTTCGGCCGCGCCCCGCATCCGCGCCGACTATTTTCAGGAGACGCGCGATCTCGACGCGATGCTGGAAGCGATTCGCATCGCGCAGGCGATCGCCAGCACGCGGCCGTACGAGAAGCTCAAGGGCGCGCCGATCGATCCGCCCGCCGGCGCGACCTCGCCCGCGGATCTCCGCGCTTTCATTCGCCGGACCGCCGACACGATCTTCCACCCCGCCGGCACCTGTCGCATGGGCCTGGACGCCGCGTCAGTCGTCGATCCGAAGCTGCGCGTCAGAGGCGTGGACGCGCTTTGGGTGATGGACGCCTCGGTGATGCCGGCGACGCCCAATTCACAGACGTTTGCCGCGTGCCTCGTGATCGCGGAGAAGGGCGCTTCGCAGTTTTAACCTCGCGCTTCGCGCTCGCGAGGCTTGCGGGCTCGAGGCCTGGAGGCTTGAGGGTTCGCGGCGTGAAAGCTTGGAGTAGGATCACCCTCCCACTCGCTCCCTGGAGGTCCGGTCCATGAAGAAGAGCTTGCTTGTCGCGTTGCCTTCTGTCGCGTTCGTCGTTGCGGTCGCGTGCACTCAGGCGCCCCCGCCTCCAGCTCCGGCGACGCCGGCGCAGACGCCCGTGCAGCGCGGCGCCTACATCGTCGCTGCCGGCGGCTGTAACGACTGCCACACGCCGTGGCAGATCGGCGCGAGTGGTCAGCCCGAGCCTGACATGACGCGTGCGCTCTCAGGTCACCCGGAGAACATGAAGATGGGCGCGCCGCCGAAGGTCGATCCGGCCAGCGGCTGGCTCTGGGGCGGCGCGGGATCGAACACCGCGTTCTACGGACCATGGGGCATCTCGTACGCGGCGAATCTGACGTCCGATCAGAACACCGGTCTCGGCATCTGGACGGAAGACATGTTCATCCGCGCGATCCGCGAGGGCAAGCACATGGGCACGTCACGGCCGATCCTGCCGCCGATGCCCTGGCCCGCGTTCAGGAACTACAACGACGACGATCTGAAGGCGATCTTCGCGTATCTGAAGACGGTGCCGGCGATCAGCAATCACGTGCCGGATCCTGTCATTGCGGAAGAGCCGAAGAAGTGAGCAGGCGCGAGCGTATAATGCGCCATCCATGAAACGCCGGACGCTGTTGCAGTCGCTCGCGGCAGCCTTCACGGCCACGCGGGTGTGGCCGTCGGCGGTGCTCCGCGCGCAGAATCCGCCGCCGCTCACCGACGCCAACATCGCGGCGCTCACCGGCATCGCGGAGGTCGTGCTGCCCTCGAGTCTCGACGCCGCGAATCGCGACGCGGTGGTGTCGCGGTTCGTCAACTGGGTACGGAACTATCGCGAGGGCGCCGATCGCGGCCACGGCTACGGCGCCAGCCGCCTGAGCGCGCCGACCGGACCGTCGCCGGCAGCGATGTATCCGCCGCAGTTCGCCGCCCTCGATCGCTTCGCCACCGAGGCGGGCGCCGCCGATTTCGCCCGCGCTTCACGCGAGGTTCGCCGCGCCGTCGTGCTGCGCGCGCTCAACGAGCCGCAGCCGACGCAACGGATGCCGGCGTCGCCGACCGGCGCCAATCTCGTCGCCGATTTCATGGGCCTGTATTTCAACGGCGCCGACGCGTGGGATCTCTGCTATCAGGCCGAGATCGGATCCGATCGCTGTCGCACGCTCGAAGGCTCGGAGAAACCGCCGGCGCCGATCGGAGGCCGCTGAGATGGCGCGCCATGAAGCGGATGTCGTGATCGTCGGCGGCGGCATCACCGCGGCCATGGTCGCCGAGAAGCTCGCCGAGCTCCGCCCCGAGTGGTCCGTCATCGCCGTCGAAGCGGGCAAGCGGCTGTTCGACGCCGAGAACCGCATGCGCTACCGCCAGCGCGGTCGCGACTACGGCGAGAACAACTGGCCGGGCGACTTCGTCGAGGATCAGTCCGCGCGCGGCGTGATCTCGCGGACGATGGCCGTCGGCGGATCGGCGCTGCATTGGGGCGGCGTCTGCAATCGATTCTCGGAAGAAGACACGCGGCTGAAGTCGATGTACGGCCTCGCCGTCGACTGGCCGATCGAATGGGCCGATCTCGAGAAGCACTACTGCGAGGCCGAACGCCGTCTTGGCGTCTCGGGCGAGCCGGGCCCGCTGGCCGAAGATCGCCGATCGGAGCCGTATCCGATGCCGGCGATGCCGATGACGTTCAACCTGATCCAGCTGAAGGCCTGGGCCGAGCAGAGCGGCATCCCGTTCTGGACGACGCCGCAGGCGAAGAACACGGTGGCCGGCTACGGCGGCCGCGGCATCTGCCGCCGCTGCAACACCTGTGAGATCTGCCCGACCGGCGCGCGCTACTCCCCTGACTACACGTTCAAGCAGCTGCTCGCGAGGCCGAAGTTCCAGCTCCACGATCAGACGCTCGTGCGCCGCCTCGTGCTCGACGATCGATCCACGCGCGTCGTCGCCGCGGCCGGCGCGAAGGAGGACGGATCGGACGACAACGTCGAATACCGATCGCCGCGCTTCGTGCTCGCGTCCGGCTACTGCTGGAGTCCGCATCTCTTGCTGGCGTCGGCGAACTCGCGCTTCCCGAACGGCCTCGCCAACCGGAGCGATCACGTCGGCCGCTACATGACCGGCCACCTCGCGTGGCAGACGACGATCGATCTCGATCTGAAGATCTACCCGGGCATGAACGAGCAGCACAGCCTGATTTCGCGTCAGTTCTTCCGCTGCCGCACGGACCGGCCGTACGTGCGCCACGACCTGCGGGTGTGGGAGAACCGCGGCGGCCGGGCTCCCCAGCTGCGAGACGCCTCGGGCCAGGTGCTCCTCGGCGAGGATCTGATCCGCGACTGGCGCACGCGCACGACGCGCGGCACGGCGCGGGTGCGCGGCTACTTCGACGTGCACCCCGATCGCGACAGCCGGTTGACGCTCGATTCGGCGACGAAGAATCGCTGGGGCGACCCGATGCCGGTCATCCAGCACAAGACCGACGCCGCCACCGACGCGCGCGCGGCGGCGACGCGCGACCACTTCGAGCAGCTCTTCACCCAGCTCGGCAAGGCCAACGACGGCCGCGTCGGCCGGATGAGCGCGCTCAACTATCAGGACCACCCCGCCGGCGGCTGCCGCATGGGCACCGATCCGGCCGCCAGCGTCGTCGACAGCTACGGCCGCACGTACGATCACGAAAACCTGTTCGTCGTCGGCGCCCCGACACTGCCGACGGGCGGCACGACGAACGGGACGCTGACGTTCGTGGCGCTGGCGCTGAGATCGACGACGGAGATCGCAAAGAGCTGAGTTATCGAAGATCGGGAGATCGGGGAGTCGAGCGATCGCCGGTCGGACAATCTGGAAATCGTGGGCGTCGGCCCGCCCGATTCCTCGTTTTCCCGATTACCCGATCGGCGATTCCCCGATCACCCGACCCCCCGATCACCGGTAACGCATCGGCCTATCCGCCTTTGTGCAGCTCCTTCGCGAAGCAGTTCATATAGCGATCGAGCACGGCCAGCGGCAGCGAGCCTGAGTCCAGCAGGTAGCCGTGAAAGCGCGCCAGATCGAAGTTCGCGCCCATCTCTTTGCTCAGGCGCGCGCGGATCTCGTGGATCTTGAGCGTGCCGAGCTTGTAGGCGAGCGCCTGGCCGGGGCGGTCGGCGGCGTAGCGCAGCGTCTCCGTGCTGATCTGCAGATCCGATTCGAGCGTGTAGTCGCGCATGAACGCCATCGCGCGCTCGCGCGACCAGCCGAGTACGTTCATGCCGGTGTCGACGACGAGCCGGGTCGACAAGAACAGATCCATGGCGATGCGTCCCGCTTTGTCGTAGGGATCGTCGTACATGCCCATCTCGCCGGCGAGATCCGATGCGTACTCCGCCCAGCCCTCGATGAACGGCGGGTAGAAGGCCGAGCGGCGCACCGGGGAGAGGCCGGGATCCTCGGCTTTGAGGGCGAGCTGGAAGTGATGGCCGGGGACGAGCTCGTGGAAGATCGTCGCCGCCGCCATGACGAGCGATCGCTCTTCCGGTTTCGAGCCGTTGAAGCGGTACAGGCCGCGCGGTTCCGCGCTGCTCGGGAGCTGGTAGTAGCCGTAGGTCATCGACGGCTCGAGCGCCGGGTCGAGGCGCAGCACGCCGTAGGGCGCTTTCGGCATCCGCGTGAAGAAGGCGCCGACCTTCGGCTCGATACGGCGGATCGCCGCCATCATCGTCTCGCCGATCTCGTCGCTCGACTTCGGGAAGAAGCGCCGGTCGGTCTTGAGGTGCCGGCGGAACTCGGCGAGCGTGCCGCCGAAGTTGGCGGCGACGCGCACCTTGTCCAGTTCGCCGTCGAGGCGCGTGACCTCGCGCATCCCGATCTCGTGGATGGCTTCGGGCGTGAGATCGAGGCCGGTGTAGAGCCGGATCAAGTACTGGTAGTACTCGCGTCCGCCGTCGTACTGCGCGACGCCGACGCCCGCGGGCGCCTTCGCGCGGTACGGACCGTCCATGAACGCCGCCAGGCGATCCAGCGCCGGCGCGATGCTCTCGGCGATCACCGTCTGGATCTGCCGCTCGAAATCGGCGCGCACCTCCGCGGGCAGCGCCGCGAGCTTCGTCACCGGCGGCGCAAAGGCGCTCGACGGTGGATCGGCGGCAATCGCGCGCAGGAACGGCACCGCCAGATCGAGCTCCGGTCCGGGGACGACGATCGCGCGCGCCATCTGGGCGCGGAGGCGGGCCTCGTAGCCGGCGATCGTCACCGCCATGTCGTGCAGCGCGTCGAGGTAGGCCAGCCGCTGCGCCGGCGTCAGGATCGGCAGGTTCGCAAAGCGAGCCGAGACGGCGCGAAGCGGCGACGCGTAGGGCGTGACGGTGAAGTCGAACCAGTAGTGCTTCTCGGCGTCGACCGCGAGCGCCGCTTCGTGCGCCATGATGGCGTGCACGGTCCACGCCTCGTGCGAGAGCCGGCTCTGATCGATCTCGGCGAGCCTCTTCGCGAAGCTGGTGGCCCACGCCGCTTCGCGGCGCGCCAGCGAGAGTCCTTCGCTTGCGGTGGCGGCGTTGACACGCCGGGCGAACTCCGCGCGCTGCGCCTGAAACTCCTGCGCGAGCGTGTTGACGCGCGCCTCGTCGGCGGTCGTCTGCGTCGCCGTCGTCGAGGCGACGGTCGTCGCCACGGCCAGGGCGATCGCGGCGAGCCACAGGTGACGGTTGCGCATGATCGGCTCGATCGGCGGGCTACGACCACTTTTCGGCGAGCGGCCCGGTGGAGCGGCGGAAGCGCGCGATCTGGAAGGTCGGATCCGGCTTCGAGGCGCCGAGCACCGCGCCGGCCACGATCTCGCCCATCGCCGGCCCCATCTTGAAGCCGTGGCCGGACCCGCCGCCGACCAGCCAGACGTTCGGCGCGCCTGGATGGGCATCGACGATGAAGTGCGAATCGGGCGAGGCTTCGTACTGACAGACCTCGCCGCCGAGGAAGGGCGCGTTCGCGAGCGCCGGGAACCGGGCCGCCAGGTACTTGCGCGCCCATTCGACGCCGGCCGCGGCGAGATCGCGTGACCCGTTGGTCGGATCGAACGCCGGACCGGAGGTGTCGTCGGCGAGCTTGAAGCCGCGCTGGGTGTTGCCGGGAATGCCGTAGAGCAGCCGGTCGCCGAAGTCGATCCACACCGGCATCTGGCCGTCCTCGAAGCGGCGATCGCCGGCCGGCGTGCCGAAGTAGTAGACCTCCTGGCGCGTCGGCTTGACGAACTCGCCGATCACGTCAGGGAACAGCGTGCCGAGCCACGGGCCGCACGCGAACACGAACGCATCCGCTTCGACGGCGCTGCCATCGTCGAGCGTGACGCTGCCGAGCCGTCCGCCGTCGGCACGCACGGGCGATCGCACGGCGCCTTGCCGATACGCGCCGCCCTCGGCAACGACACGCTCGGCGACGTGTTCGCAGGCGCGGCGGGCGAGCAGGTAGCCGGCTTCCGGTTCCCACAGCGCCGTCGTGATGCCGGCGTTCGAGATCTGCGGAAAGCGCTTCGCGAGATCCGCGGCGGTCAGCCACTCGAATGGCAGCTTCGCGGCCGCGAGCGCGTCGGCCGACGCCTTGCCGAAGCTCGCATCGGCGCCGAACATCCACAGGCCGCCGGTCTTGTGAAAGAAGCGCCGCTCGAACTTCTGATCGTGCGCGCGCCAGAGCTCGAAGGCGCGCTGCGCCATGCGGGTGTAGATCGGCCGCGTGCCGTAGACCGCGCGAATCACCCGCGTCTCGCCACCGGAGCTGGCGCGCACGTTGCCCGGGCCCCAGGCATCGATCAGCGTCACCCGTGCGCCACGCCGCACGAGCTCGAGCGCCGTCCATCCTCCAAACGCGCCGGCGCCGATCACGGCCACGCGCGGACCCGTCCTCTGCGCGGCGCCGGTGGCGACCGCGGCCGCTGTCATCACCATGGATGCCTTGAGCACGTCGCGTCGCGACGGCATAGGAGTCGGATTCTAATGCCTCTGCCGGTACGACCGCTAACCCTGAAACTCGAGATCCCGAGTCTGCCAGGCAATTCGGCTCCGCGTGACCTGATCGACGACGATGCTGATGGCGATCACGGCCGCGAAGATCGCGAGCGTGAGCCAGAGGTGCGCGTAGAGGTACGGCGAGAACGCGTTCAGCAGGCCGCTCATGAAGAAGACGGCGAACATGAAGACGAACATCATCGCCGACGACTTGCCCTTCATCGGCGGCTTGGCGAACGGCAGATCGGGATCGATCATGAACATCATCTGCAGCCCGAGGTGGCTGAGCAGGCCGAGCAGCAGCATGTGCACGCCGACGTGAACGGCGTTGTGCACGAAGAACAGATAGAGCACCGCGACGAACCCGAGGTAGGGCACGAGGAAGTAGGCGACGAGCACGTTCTTCGAGGCGCGGATCACCGAGGCGCGGTCCGAGGGCGACGCGAAGAACACCCATGACGCCCGGAAGGCCTCGCTGTAGCCCAGGGACATCTTCAGCATCGACGGGAACATCAGCACCGCGACGGTGACGAGCGAGATGCCGCCGCCGCGTTCGGTGGCCACGAACGGGTCGGTCAGCGCGCCGTCCCGAACCGCCAGCAGCAGGTAGACGAAGGTGAGCGGCAGAATGGCGAGCACCGACATGCGGAAGCGCTGATCGTTCTTGAACTGGCTGCGGATCAGCAGCGCCATCGCGCGGTGCTCGCCGCTCTGGAACCAGCCGCGCGCCGGCTCGCGGCGGCCGCGCGACGTCCGCTGCGCCGCGGTCGCGGCAATCGCGCCCAGCCGCTCGGAATAGTCGAGCGATAATCGGCCGCCGAGGCCCGTGGACAGGGCGGCGATGGCCACGAGCGAAAGTGCTGCCGGCGCGATCACGAGCCAGCGGAAGTCGCCCGCGGCAAGGTCGAGGTAGCTCGCGAACCACGCCGGTGGGAACAGCAGAATCCACGGCTCGCGCGGGAGCTCGAGTCCGGCGAGGTTGGCGCGGCGGAAGAAATCCGCGACCGCGAAGTAGCCGCCGTAGACGAGGAAGCTCATCACCAGCTGCACGTAGGAGAGCGCGCGCCTGATCGCCGCCGGGCCGATCCAGCGAAGCATCGACGCGTACGCCAGCAGAATCATCAACGCCACCAACGTCGCGGCGCCGTAGAACGCGGCGATGCCGGCCAGGCCGACCGCCGCGCCGAACCGGAAGAAGAGCGCGACGATCGGCAGATACGACGTCACCGCCGTAATCAGGCTGGTGTAGGCGAGGACGTTCGCCAGCTTGGCGGCGAAGTAGGTGCGCGATCCGACCGGCCGGTAGCCCAGGACGGGGTAGTCGACTGGCGAGGTCAGCGCCGAGTTGTGGTCGAGCAGCACGACCGTGCCGACCATGAACATGATGTAGGTGACGACCGCGGTCGACGACAGGAAGCGGTCGCCGGCGAACACGATCAGCGCCGCCATGAAGCCGCCAACCATCGTGTAGAAGACGAACTGCCCGATCAGCAACGCGTACGCCTTCGTCTGCCGGTGCAGCGATGCCTGGCCGAACGCCGTCTGCCGGAAGTCGAGCTTCAGCGCCGTGATCGTCAGCGCCCGCCACTGGTCGTAGTCGACGCCGAAGGCGGTCAGCAGACGTCTCATAGCCGGTCGAGCGCGGCCAGCAGGTCGGAAGCGGTCTGGCCGACGTCGCGGACGCCGGTGAGCTTCGTGAAGGCGGCTTCGAGCGAGACCGTCTGTGTCGCGGCCCGAATTTCGTCGGCGCTGCCGGAGGCGACCTGTCGCCCGCCGTTGATCACGACGATCCGCGTGCACATGCGCTCGACGACCTCGAGGATGTGCGAGCAGAACAGGATCGTCCGGCCCTGGCTCGCCATCTTCTTGAGCAGTTCCTTGACCACGGCGGCAGCGTTGGCGTCGAGCCCGTCGAGCGGCTCGTCCAGGAACAGCACCTCCGGCCGGTGCATCAACGCCGCGGCGATGACCACCTTCTGCCGCATGCCCTTGGAGAACTCCGTCATCCGCTGATCGGCGGAGCCGCCGAGTCCGAAGATGTCGAGCAGCTCCTTGCGCCGCGATGCCGACGTCTTCGGATCCAGGTGATGCAGGCAGGCGATGAGCTCGAGGTACTCGTTGGCCGTCAAGCCGTCGTAGAGCGCCGCGGTCTCGGGCACGTAGCCGATGCGCTTCTTCACCTCGAGCGGCTCGGCGACGACGTCGAAGCCGGCGACCTTGGCGCTGCCGCTGGTCGGCTTGATCATGCCGGTGAGGATCTTGACGGTCGTCGACTTGCCGGCCCCGTTCGGCCCGAGAAAGCCGAGAATCTCGCCCGGCTCGACGCGCAGGTCGAGCGCCTGAAGCGCGGGCTTGTGGTCGTAGCTCTTCGAGAGGCCGACGGTCTCGATCATCGCCCGGCGCTCAGTTCAGGCCCGCGAGCGCGAGCAGGATCGTCAGCGCCGTCTCGATGCCGCGCAGGCTCGACGTCTTCTCGACGTCGATCCACTCTTCGAGCGAATGCGTCCGGTCGCCGTCGCCGCCGGACTCGATGGTCATCGCCGGGATGCCGAGGCTGATCGGCAGGTTGACGTCGCTGCTGCCGGCGCTGAACGTCGGAGTCATGCCGTTGGCGCGAATCGCGGCGATGGCCGTCTGCACGATCGCCGAGTCGTGCGAAATCTCGCCCGAGGGCCGATCGCCAATTACCTTCAGGTCTACTTCGATCCGTCCCGTCGTCGTCGACCGCGCGCGGTTCTCCTCGGCCGCGGCTTCGCGCATCGCGGCCAGGAATGTCTGTTCGAGCCTGGCGAGCTCCTGGGGCGATCGCGAGCGCATGTCGACCTCCATCCAGCTTTCGGAGGGAACCGCGTTGATCGACGTGCCGCCGCCGACGACGCCGACGCTGTAGGTGGTGCGCGGTGCCGGCGGCACGGCGATCTGCGACAGCTTGCGGATCGCGTTGCCGAGCGCGTAGGCCGGGTTCACGGTCCCGAAGTCGTCCCAGCTGTGACCGCCGGGTCCCTTGAACGTCACCCGGTAGCGTTTGCTGCCGACGGCGGCGTGCTCGATGTTGCTGCCGGGACCAATCTTGTCCACCGAGATGAACATCTTGATGCGGTCCTTGTACTTGCCCTTGTTGAAAAGGTGCTTGACGCCGCGAAGATCGCCCAGTCCTTCCTCGCCGACGTCCCCGATGAACAGGATGTCGCTGGCCGTCTCGATCGCGGCGGCGTTCATCGCGCGAACGATCGCCAGCAGCACGGCGAGCCCGCGGGTGTCGTCGCCGACGCCGGGAGCGTACAGCCGTGTGCCTTTCCGGGTCACCGTGACGGGCGTGCCTTCGGGGAAGACCGTATCGAGGTGCGCGGCGATCGCGATCAAAGGACCGCCGCCGGTGCCCTGGCGCAATCCAATCACGTTGCCGACCTCGTCGCGTTCGACGTCGGTCAGACCGGACGCGCGCAGCATCTTCAGGTACGCCGCGGCGCGGGCGTCTTCCTTGAACGGCGGCGCCGGGATCTCGGTGAGCGTGATGATCTCCTGCACCAGCCGGTCGTGATCGCGGTCGAGCGCCGCCATCGCGGCCGTGAACTTCGCGTGACTCCGGACGCGCCCGACGACGGCGTCGGGGGCTTGCGACTGTGCCGCCAGACCGGCCACGCTGGCGAGAGCCACGGCAACGAGAGGGGCAAGACGACGCATCGGCTGATTCTAGCGGAGCGCGACGTTAGACTGGCGACATGCACAACGTGCTGATCGCGCTCGTGCTGATGCAGGCCGGCCAGGGAGCGCCTGCGCCGGCGCCGTCTGCGCCACAGTCGCAACCGGCGCCTTGTCCCGTCTCGGCCGATGCCGAGTTCGGGCGCGTGCCGGCGAAGCCGATTCGCGTCGGCGGCGCCGGAGTCTATTTGGCGTCGCGACAGCGGCGCTACTTCGAGAGCGTGCGCGGACCTGGCGGCGAGACGGTGACCGCGACGCGGCGCGGCTCGGCGCCCAATGCCGGCGGCGAGCGCGGCATGGTCGATGTCTACGAGGTCACCTACGAGGGCCTCGAGAAGCCGCTGACTCTCTACGTCGACTCGTACCATTACGAGAGCATCGCCGCGCCTCAGGGTTTCCAGTGCGTGGAAGATCGACTCGGGCCGCCGCCGGTGGATGCGCTGCTGGCGATGGAGATGGGCGAGCGGCTCGCCATCGCCGTCGGTTCCGAGAAAGACCTCCCGGGGATCTCGCTCGACGCCGACGGCAGCAGCACGCACGGCGTCGTCTACGACCGGTTCCTGCTGATGGCGCGCTCGGCCCGCGCCGCCGCTGCCGCCGGGACGCCTCTGCAGCCCGACCAGAGACCGGCACGGAGCGCGCAGCTCGGCATGGTGCTCGTCGCGTATCCGCAGACGTGTACGGATCGGGCGGTCATACCGGTGTCGATTGAGGTCGGATCCGCGCAGGGCGGCGTCAAGCCCACTGGCGGATCGGTGACCGGCGACGCGCTGACGAAGCTCGTGCCCGGTCTCACCGCAGCGACCGGATCGATTGGACAGGCATTCGCGCTCGCCGGGCTCCGGCAGGGCGACGCCGTGCGGATCACGTACTCGGGCGCGCTCTGCGGCGGGACCGAGACGTCGGTCATCCTGCCGGTGAAAGTGACCGGCATGCGCGGCGTGAACATGCCGCAGCCGCCGCTGCCCGCGGGCTTCACCGCGCCCATCTCACCAGTCTGGCTGCAGGTCGTCGTCGATCAGGAGGGCCGCCTGCGGGAGGCGACCTACGTCGGCGGACCGAAGGAGCTCGTCGAAGCGGCGATCGCCGCTCTGCGGGACTGGCGCGCCGACCCTGCCCGCGTCAACGGCACGCCGATCACGGCCGATTCGCTGGTGGTGATTACGTTCAAGTGAGTGTGCTGGGGATCAGATCCTTTTCAGCGTTCAGCTCATGGCTGGATCAGATCTTTTTCACCATGCAGCACATGCAGAAGTAGACGTCTGACACGTCGGTCGCGCACCGACCGGCCTTCAGCCGGTCGTGGCCCGAAGGGGCCATCGCCCGACCGACGCAGTGACGTCGTCAGCCAGTCTCACAACTGACAGCTGCATGTGCTGCATGTGCTGCATCGTGAAACGATCTCGAGACCAGGTCTTCAGACGCCATCGAAGAACTCGACCACCCCGGTCTCCAGTGAGTACTCGGCGCCGACGACGCGCAGGCCGTCGCGCTGGATCAGATTCTCGAGCACTTCCGAGCCGTGCCGCAGCGCGTTCGCCGACGCACGCACGTTGGCGCGAATGGCCTGTTCGGCCAGCTTGTAATGGTCGTGTTTGAGCTCCGTGGCGAGCAGGCCCTGGACCGACGGGCGGATGCGGTCGACGATCGATCGCAGGTTGCGGGAGTGCTGATCGTTCGGCCGCTGCAGCACGTCGAGCGTCGCCTGAATCGCGCCGCAGCGCGTGTGGCCGAGGACGACGACCAGGCGGGTCTGGAACTGCTCGGCGGCGAACTCGACGCTGCCGACCTGCGACGGCGCGACGATGTTGCCGGCGACGCGGATGACGAAGAGGTCGCCGAGCCCCTGATCGAAGACGAGCTCCACCGGAACCCGTGAGTCGGAGCAGCCGAGGATGACCGCGAACGGCTGCTGGCCGTCGACGAACTCGTGCCGGCTCGCCTGCCGGACGAGCGGCGCTTCGTCGATGCGGACGCCGGAGACGAAGCGGCGATTGCCGTCGCGCAGGCGCACGAGTGCTTCGGCGGCGGAGATCACAGCAGCGGCACTCCGGACATGATGCGATCGGATGCTACCACCGTCACCGGCGCGGGGTAGGATCGCTGATGTGACGCCCGTGGCCACGCCGCTGCGCGAACAGTTCCTCGCCGCCCTCCGCGAGGGCGACGCGGACCGCGTGCGGTCGCTGCTCGATTCGGACGACGAAGTGCGCGCGCTGATCAACGCGCCGATTGGCGCTTTCGGTCAGCGGCCCGCCGCGATTGCGCGCGATCACCTGCCGGTGATCGACGTGCTGCTCGCCCACGGCGCCGATCTGAATCTCAAGAGCGACTGGTGGGCGGGGCCCTTCGGGCTCCTCGAATCGAACATGACGCCGGAGCGCGCCGCGCCGCTCATCGCCCGCGGCGCCATCGTCGACATCTTCGCGGCCGCGCATCTCGGCATGTTCGATCGCGTCAAGGAGCTCGTCGAGGCCGATCCCTCGCAAGTGCGGGCCCGCGGCGGCGACGGCCGGACCGCCCTTCATTGCGCGAAGACTGTCGAGATCGCCGAGTATCTGCTGGCCAAAGGCGCGGACATCGACGCCCGCGACGTCGATCACGAATCGACGCCGGCGCAGTACCTCGTCCGCGAGGCGCCCGAAGTCGCGCGCATGCTCGTCGAGCGCGGCGCCTGGTTCGACCTCTTCATTGCCGTCGCGTTGAACGACCCGGCGCTGGTCGAACGCAGCTTGCGCGCCGATCCCGAGGCGCTCGATCACCGGATCTGGCACGGCAAGTACACCACCGTGCATCGCAACGGCCGCGCCTCGACCCGCGAGGAGATCGGCGCGCATCGCGGCGACATCTATCGCTGGGTCTTCGACCACAACGCCAGCGCCCTCGACGTCGCCGCCAAGGTTGCGTCGCCGGAGGTCTACGCGATCCTCTGGCGGCACGCGACCCCGGCGCAGCGCCTGCTCGCGGCCTGCGCGCGCGGCGATCGGCAAACCGCCACCGACGTCATCGCCGAGCACCCGGACGTCGTCAGCAGCCTGACGCTGGACCAGCGGAAGCTGATCGTCGATCGCGCCCATGCGAACGACGCAGCCGCCGTCCTGCTGATGGTCGACCTCGGTTTCGATTCGCTCGTCAAGGGCGTCGACGACTGGGAGGCGATCCGTTGGGGCGCGTTCCACGGCAACGTCGAGATGGTGGCGCGCCTGCTCCAGCATTCGCCGCCGATCAACGTCCCGGATCCGAGCTACGGCGGCACGATCCTCGCACAATGCCTCTACGGTTCCCTGCACGGCTGGCACTGCCGCGACGGCCAGTTCGCGGCGACCGCGAAGCTGCTGCTCGATGCCGGCGAGATGCCGAAGCCCGACTGGCATTCGATCGGCCGCGACGACGTCGATGCGGTGTTGAAGGCCTGGTTCGACGCGCATCCGCGCGCCTAGGCGCGCTTGCGCTTGGGCAGCGCTCTGCGCCGCTGAGCCGTCTC
>DASTCC010000333.1:0-6625 GCA_035711465.1 Vicinamibacterales bacterium | reverse complement strand
AAAGCCACGCGAGTGTGCCCGCTATCGCACAGGCGACGAGCGCGCCGGCGACGATGCCTCGCCGAGGGCGCATCATCGCGAAGAGACTACGCTGGAACCGGCCTGCCGCGCCGACAAGTAAGAAGCCATGACCGACGTCCGGGTGTGGATCGTTCCGGTGCTCATCGCGCTCGTGCCCGCGGTCGTCCGCCTGTGGTCCGGCCGCACGCTCGTGGCGCACCTGGACGATCCCGCGCTTCCCGAGCGCACGTACGCCGCGGCGCGTCAGGGGGCCCTCGTCGTCGCCTTCGCCGCCGCGCTGATCATCATCGGCTTTCCCGGACACGCGATCTGGGCGGTGCCGTTCATGCTCGTGGCGCGGATGGCCGCCGGCTATCCGGCGCGCCGCGCGCTGCTCGACGAGTCGTGGTCGCTCGGCGCGTATCTCTGGTTCTACCTGCGGTTGATTGGCGCCTGGTGGGGCTTCTGGATCGCGCTCGCGTTCCTGCCGACGATCGCCAACCGGGAGGGCGTGACCGGCTGGACGATCGCCGGCATCGGCGCCGCGCTGCTGTTCGCCTGGAACCACCGGTTCGGCGACGTGCTGCGCTTCCTGATGTCGACGAGGCCCGTCGAGAGCCCGGCGCTCCTCCGCCGCTTCGAAGCGCTCGCCGACGCCGCCGGGTTGCCGCAGCCCTGGTTCGATCAGGTCGACCTCCGCGGCGGCGTGCTGGCCAACGCCGTCGCGCTGCCGTCGCTGCGGCGATCGGCTGTGGTCTTCACGGAGACGTTGCTCGATCGTCTCGAACCCGACGAGGCCGCCGCGGTGTGCGCGCACGAGCTCGCGCATCTCGAGTACTACGCCCGTTCGCGGCTGACGCGCCTGTACTGGGCGTGGGTGGCGCTCATCGGCATCGGCGCGGTGCTGTCGCCGGTATTACGGCAATGGCAGCCAGCCTGGGTCGATGCGGCGCGCATGATCTGGCCGTTCGCGCTCGCTGCCGTGCTGGTCGTCGTCGCTCGCCATCGCCAGCAGAACGAAACGGCGAGCGATCTTCGCGCGCTCGCGCTTACTGGCGACGCCGAGGCACTCATCGGCGGCCTGACGAAGCTGCACACGATCGCGCGCGTACCGCGCCGCTGGAACGCCGAGGCCGAGCGGCAGGCGACGCACCCGAGCCTGGCGCGCCGCATCCAGGCGATCCGCCGCGCCGCCGGCGCCGCGCCAGCGTCGATCGAGACCGCCCGGCGATTCGAGTCATCGCGCGACGCGCGCCTGGCCGCAACCTTCGATCGCGGTCATCTCGTGTGGCACGGCGCGAACGGCGACGAACGGATCGCGTACGAGACGATCCAGGAGGGACGCGTCGAGATCAGTCGTGGCGCGCCGCGGTTGATCGCCGTCGCTTCGGACGGACGCCGCCGCGAGCTGTGGCTTCGCGCTGAAGACGTGCGCGCCGTGCAGCAGGCGCTGGACGTGATCGACACCCGCTTTTCCGCGGTGACCGGGACAACGCGCACGGCCGCGGCGTTCTCGCGCGTCGCGGTTGCGATCACGGCGATCGCTGCCCTGATGGCGTCGCACCTCGTGCTGCTGGCGCTCGCGCTGGTGGCGTTGGCCAGGCCGGTGACGCCGATCGTCGCCGCATCGGGCGCCGCAGCGCTCGTCTCCGGGGTGCTCGCGTGGCGCGATCGGGACGCGGCGCTGACGATGTTCGCCGGCGACAACGGCGCCGCAGCGGTGTTGTTGCCGCTCGCAGGTGTCCTGCTCCTGCTGCTGGCGTTCATGCGCCGCGCCGAACCGGTCCCGAACTGGATCGCTCGCGCCGCGCCCTGGTTTGCCGTCCTCGTGCTGCCGATCGTCCTGGCGCCGTTCGCCGGCGCCACGAACGTCTTCGCGCTGCATCAGGCCGCGCGGGCCTGGCCGGCCGTGGTGGCGCTGCCAATCGCCGCGGCGGTGCTCAATCTCTTCCGCGGGGCGCGCGCCGGAACGCTGGCCGCCGCGTCGAGCGTCGTCATTGCGGCCGCGACGGCCTTTCTCGGATCGACGGCGGCGCTCGATCTGTTCAGCAACGACCCGCTGCGCGCGTCTGCGGCCCCAGCGGCGTTCGCCGAGGTCGACGACTCGGAGATCGGCCGTGTCACGGTGCCGTTCGCGCCGACGTCGATACGACTCTCGCCCGACGCGCGCGCCTTGCTGCTCATCGCCGATCAGGACGACCCGTCCAACGTGGCGTTCGCCGGCCGCGTCGGCGCGCCGTTCACTCGCGTCGATGCAGCCGACGGCGTGTTCGTCGACGATCGACGCCTCGTGCTGATGACACGGCACGAGACGCACGCGCGCGTGTCGCTGCTGGATCTCGAGACGATGACGCCGGCCTGGATCACCGAGGTTCCCGAGATCGGCTGGGCACGACTGTCGCTCGATCGCGCGGGCGATCGCTGGAGTTTGCTTGGCTACGGCGGCTCGCCTGGCGCGCGCCTCATTCAGCACGTTCGCGGCAACCTTGCGGGCGACGTCGTCGATCGCCGCGAGTGGGATCCGATGCTCGGCGGCCATCGCGTCGGCGGACAGGCGATCGCGTTGACCGGAAACCGCGTCGTCGTGTGGACGAGCGAGTATCAGCCGAGCTGGATGGACCGCATACCGCTTGGCCTGGGCAGGAGGTCCGATCTGCTCGGCCGGACGCGCTCGCGATTGCTCTCCGTTGGTCCGTCCGACACCCGCGAGATCCTCGGCACCAACCTGGTCCTCAATTGCCCGGCGACGATCGAGGACGAGGTCGCGCCGGTGTGCAGTGCCTTCGATGGTCACGAGACGCGGGTGTTGCGTGTCGATCCGGCGAGCGGCGGAGCGACGCCGGTCTTGTCGATGGCGGGAGACCTGTACTTAGAGGAGTACTCGACGCCCCGGACGCTGGCAGGCTGGACCCGGCGAGGTCCGTTCGCGCTGGATCTCGAGTCGCGGGATCTCGTGTTCCCGCCGGGTCACGCGGAAGACGAATGGCAGATGGCGAGCGGCGCGGGCGTCGTCGCGATCGGATCCCCGGACGGCGACGGCGAAGTCATTCGGATCTATCGCGTACTTCAGGCGGCCGATCGCCGTTAGGTTCGCGCAAGGACGCCGAGCGCGGCGTCGATGTCGGCCGCCACATTGTACAAATGTGGCGAGACGCGGATGTTGCCGCGGCGCATCGCCACGAAGATGCCCTTCTCGCGCAGCGCCTGGAAGGCGGCGGACGTCTGTTCCGGCGTTTCCGCGGAAAACACGACGATCGTCGTCCGAGATGGGCCTGCGGTGGGACTCGAGATCGTCCAGCGCCGGTCCGACGAAATCCCCTCAATCAACCGGCTGACGAGCGACTGGTCCCAGGTGTGGATCCGCTCGAGACCCGCGGCGAGCAGATACTCCACCGAAGCATTCCACGCCTGGAAGTTGAAGAAGTTGGCGGTGCCGAACACGTCGAACGCGCGCGCGCCGACATCGGGCTTCAGCTCTTCGCGGAACGATCCGGCGAGATCGTCGGCGGTCAGATTCGCGAGCCAATAGCTCTGCGGCGGCCGAAGCGCGTGCCGTACGTCCGGCCGGATCCAGCAGAAGCCGGTGCCGTACGGTCCGCACAAGTACTTGAAGCCGCAGCTCGTGACCAGATCCACGCCGCTCGCGGCCGCGTCGAACGGCCGCGTCCCCATCCCCTGCGATGCGTTGAGCGCGAACAACGTGCCGTTCGCGCGACAGGCCGCTGCCAGCGATGGGACGTCCACCATCGATCCCCGGAACGAATGGACCCACGTGGTGCAGAAGACCCGCGTGTTCGGCCGCAGCTCGGCGGCGAGATCCTCGGCGGTGACCATCGCGCCCCGTGGCGTCAGCTTTCTGATCGTGACGCCCTGGTCGCGCAGCGCCAGCCATGGAAACAGCACGGCGGGGAAGTCGCCGTCGACGACCAGGACTTCGTCGCCGCGATGCCACTCCAGCCCGCGCACGAAGAGCGACAACCCGTACGTCGTGCTGTTGCCGAGGATCACGTCGTCGGCCGCGACGTTGATCAGCCGCGCCAGCGAGGTGCGAAGACGGCGAGGCACTTCCTGGAAAATCCCGGGCTCGACGAGGCGGAATGGCGCCTGCTTCACGGCGATCGCGTCGCGGGCGGCGTCGGCGGCCACGCGGGGGATCGGTCCCTGGTGCGAACAGTTGAGCCAGATTCGGCCGTCGAACGGTCCGAAGCCGGCGGCGTAGTCTGGCGCGTCGGTCATCGCGCAACACCGTATCAGGCCGGGACGAGACGCGTGACTACCTGCGGCCGATCGCGATCAGGCTGGAGACCGTGCGCACGAACATCGCGCCGTGGGAGATCGCCGGCGTCGCCATGAGCAGCTCGTTGATGTGGTTGACGGCGATCGTCTTGAACTCGGGGCCCGCCTCGACGACGACGATGTCGCCGTCCTCGCCGGAGAGGAAGATCCTGCCGTCGGCGGCGACCGGCGAGGCGCTGAAGCCGCTGCCCGGATGGGGCACCCGCGCGCGAAACACGGTTTCGCCGGTGGCGATCTGGTAGGCATCGAACACGGCATTGTTGCCGAGCACGTAGAGCCGTCCGCCATAGGCGATCGGCGTCGGCATGTACGGGCCGCGGCCGGTGTAGCTCCAGGCGACGGCGCCCGCGGAGGTCTGCCCTTGCGGGAGTGTCAGATCGCCACGCGCGCCAGGCTTCACGGCGAAGATCGGCCGCTCCGGTCCGCGGCCGCTCGACACCAGAATCAACCCGTCCGCGAGGATCGGCGTCGGCGCCGTAATCTTCGAGCTGCCGCCGAGCCGCCAGCGTTCGGTGCCTGTCTCGGGGTCGTAGCCGCGAATGAAATTCGACGCGTTCGCCACCAGTTCGGGGCCGGCGCTCGTCGCCAGCACGTTTGGCGTCCCCCAGGACGGCAGCTCTTCGCGCGGCGTCCGCCAGACGGTCTTGCCGGAGACGGCATCGAGCGCGAGCAGAAACGAATCGCGCTGCGTGTCGCACTGCACGATCACCAAACCGTTCCAGATGATCGGCGAGCTGGCCGGGCCCCACTCGTAGCTCGGGATGTCGTAGGCGCCGACGTCGAGGTGGCCGAGCGCGACCTTCCATCGGAACCGGCCGTCGACGTCGTACGCGAACAGCCCCTCGGATCCGAACGACGCGACGACGATACGGCCGTCGGTCGCCGGCGTGGCGCTCGCGTAGGTGGACTTGACGTGGCGCTTGCTCACCGGCACGCCTTCGGTGGCGACGCGTTCCCAGAGGACGCGTCCGGTGCTGCGATCGATCGCGTAGAGCATCCAGCGATGCGGTGTGCGATCGTCGGAGGCGTCGCCGTCGCCGTAGAGACCCGGCTTGAAGGTCGCGTCCGGCTTGCTGCTGATGGCCGACGTCACGAAGACGCGATCGCCCCAGACGATCGGGCTCGAATGCGCGAGCCCGGGAATCGGAATCTTCCAGAGGACGTTCTCGCCGGTCTTCACGTCCCACTGGTCGGGCAGGTTCTGTTTGACGGCGATGCCGCTGGCGTCGCGGCCACGGAACGCCGGCCAGGCGTCGGCGTCAGGCGCGGGCGGCGGCAGCGCCGGCAATGGATCGGCGCTCGTGTGGAGAATGGCGCGTTCGTGTCGCGGGAGCGCTTCGCTCGCGGGCCGCCAGTCGCTGCGATCGAGGATCATGCGGCGCGGCGTACACGCGTCTTCGATCACGGCCAGTTGCAGCCGAGTGCCGGCGCGCGTCGGCGTGTAGCGTCCGACGCCGGCGCATTGCGCCGGCTGGGATGTCACGATCTCGATCGCGTTGCCGGCCAGCGTCCACGCGCCGTTGAAGGTGGGCCACCCGACGCCGGACATCTCGAAGCGGCCGTCGGCGGCGAACGTCGCGGTGAACGCGCCGTAGGCGAGCGGAACATCTGGCACCGCCCCCGGCGTCTGCAGCGCGGCGATCACGCCGACGATGACGCCGGCCTTCGAAGCGGACGGGAGAAGACGCATGAGGAGTCCGGAAACGCCGCCACCTTACCACCTTCAGCGCTCGCGTGAAGAGCGCACGCCGACACCGGCAATGAGCGCCGCGGCGACGTCGCGGACCGCGCGCTCGCTGACGTGCGGCGACGGCCCCGACGCCACTTCGACGAGCGCCATGTGATGCAGCGCGCCGACCACGAAGGCCGCGATGCGATCCGGTGCGGCAATCGCGAGCCGACCGGATCGGGCTTCTGCTGAAAGAAACCCGACAAGCGAAGCGGTGAGCCGCCCGACTCGCGAGTCGCCGCCCACGACCCGCCGGGCCGTCGCGCGCGTCGCAAGGAGTGGCAACTCGCGCCCGGCATCGCGCCGCAGCGCCGCGAAGATGGCGACGACGACATCTTCGAAAGCCCGTCGAGCGTCGGGGTTGGTCCCGGCGCGCGAGACCAGGGCGTCGGCATCGATCTCGGTCGACGCAAACACCGCCTCAATCAGCCGGTCTTTGGTTCCAAAGCGCTGGAAGATGACCCCTTCGGAGATGCCGACCGCGCGTGAAATCACCTTTGTCGTAGCCGATAACCCTCGTTCGACAAATATCTTACGAGCGACTTCCAGGATCTGGCTGTCATCGATCTCGCGAGTTCGTGACATTTATAAGTAATAGCA
>DASTCC010000332.1:0-19138 GCA_035711465.1 Vicinamibacterales bacterium | reverse complement strand
CCCACCCCGACCCCACCCCGACCCCCCACGGAGACGATGATGACGATTTCCCGGATTCCACAGATCGTTGAGCGGACCGCGACGCGGATGCCGGATCGGGTCGCGCTGCAGGATCGGCTCGGCGGGCGGCGCGTCACCTATCAGGAGCTCTGGGCGCGCGTTCGCGGCGGCGCCGCGGTCCTGCGCGGTCGCGGGCTCGATCCTGGCGCGCGCGTCCTGCTGCTGATGGACGGCAGTCCGGATTGGACTGTCGCGCTGCTCTCGATCCTCGAGGCCGATCTCGTCGCCGTGCCGCTGCCCGGCGCCACGCCGATCCCACTCGTGTCGCTCGCCGCACGTTACACGGGCGCGTCGGCGTGCGTGACCGACACGACGGAGCATGCGACGGTGTTGCGCGAGCATGGACTGTCGTGTCTTGCCTCCGTCGATCTCGCGTCCACGATTCGCGCCGGCAATCGCGTAGCCGCCGCCGACGCGCAAGGCGTCGCCGTGCTCGCGTTCACGTCGGGCAGCACGACGCAGCCGCGTGCCGTCGCGCTCACGCACGCGAATGTCATTGCCAACCTGTCAGCGCTGCTGCAGGTCCGCCAGGCCGCGCCAGACGAAGCGATGCTGTCGATACTGCCGACAGCGCACCTCTACGAGCTCGTCGCCGGTCAGCTCGCGCCGCTCGCCGCGGGAGCGCGCATCGTCTACGCCGGCGCGCCGATGCCGAATCGGCTCGTGGACGCGATGCGCGATCAGGCGATCACCTACGCCCTCGTGGTGCCCGCGCTCGTCGATGCGCTCGCGCGCGAAGTGATCGAACGCCTTGTCGGCGACGGCGCAATCGATAGCTCCTGCCGCACGGCTCGTCCCGACGATCTCGCCCTGACGCTCGAGAGATGTTCACCGCAGAGGCGTCAGTCGGTGTGCGACCAAGTGCGCCATCACATCGGCCCATCGTTGCGCACGCTCGCGAGCGGCGGCGCGGCGATCGATCCGGCGTGGACCAGCGTCCTCGACGCGGTCGGCGTCACGCTGGATGTCGGTTACGGACTGACGGAGGCAGGCCCGCTAGTGGCGATGGGATCCGCGGCCGGGATCCCGCGGGGCTCGGTCGGACGCCGGCTGCCCGGCGTTGACGTCCGCATCGATACGACCGGCGAGATTCTGGTGATGAGCGCGTCGGTGATGGCCGGCTACGCGGGAAACCCGGCGCTCACCGCGGAAGCGCTCGCGGGCGGCTGGCTGCACACGGGCGACCGCGGCCGGCTCGACCGTGACGGTTTTCTGTTCGTCGACGGACGCATCAAGGAGGCCATCGTCACGGCCAACGGCGACACGCTCTATCCGGACGAAATCGAGCCGTACTACGCGTCTCCCCTCTTCGCCGAATCGTGCGTGGTCCCGATGCCGGACGCGTGCGGAAACGATCGCGCGACGTTGCTCGTGGTGGCTGCGGAACCAGGCACAACTGACCCCGAGCTGACTGACGCATTCGCGGAGCTCCGCGCCGCGGCACCCGCGAGATACCGCGTGCACGCGATGCAGCGGCTGCACGCGCCGCTGCCACGCACCGCCCTTGGCAAGATTCGCCGGCGGGCGCTGGCCGAGTCGCTCGGCCGGCAAAGGATGGCCTCATGACCGCAAGCGATCGGATTCAGATCGAAACCGGTGTGCGCCAGTTGATCGGCCAGGTCTCCGGCCACGATGTCTGGCACCTGGCGGCCGACGCCGACATGGTCGCGGCGCTGTCGGTGGACAGCCTGCAGGGACTGCAGATCCTCGCCGCGGTCGAGAAGCGCTTCGACGTGCGGCTGCCGGACGAACAGCTGATCGAGCTGCGCACGCTGCGGCGGATTGCGGATGCCGTCGAGCGCGCCGGCGCTGGAGAGGTGTCATGAGGATCGGACTGATCGCGATGAGCGGCGTCCGCGTCCGCAATGCCGAGCTCGCGCGCCTGGGCGTCACGCTGCCGCAGTTCGTGAGCCGCGGACAGGTGATCGCGTCGCTGCCGAGTTTGGGCCTGCTGACCGTCGCCGGCCTGACGCCGGCGGACTGCGACGTCGCTTATCGCGAAGTCGCGGAGGTCACGGCGGAGACGACGCTCGAGCCGTTCGATCTGGTGGGCATCTCGTCGTTCACCGCGCAGATCGACGAAGCCTACGCGCTGGCCGATCGCTACCGCGCCGCCGGCGTTCCCGTCGTGCTCGGCGGCCTGCACGTCTCGCTGATGCCGGACGAAGCGGCCGAACACGCCGACGCAATCGTGCTCTACGGCGCGGAAGGCGCGTGGCCGCGCCTGGTCGACGACTTCCGCGCCGGCCGCATGCAGCGACGATACGAGGGCCTGCGAGCGCGCGTATTCGATCCGCCACACTACGCCACGCCGCGCTTCGATCTCCTGGCCGGGCGGAAGTACAACCGCATGACCGTGCAGACGTCGCGCGGCTGTCCGCTCAACTGCGAATTCTGCGCCGCCAGCCTGCGCATCACCTCGAGCTATCAACAGAAGCCGGTCGAGGCCGTCGTCGCCGAGATCCGCGCTGCGCTCGCGGTGCGCCGGGAGCCGTTCTTCGAGCTCGCCGACGACAACACGTTCATCAACAAGAAATGGAGCAAGGATCTGCTGCGCGCGATCCGGCCGCTCGGCATCCGCTGGTTCACTGAATCGGACATCTCGATCGCCGATGACGAGGAGCTGCTCGGGCTGATGGAGGACAGCGGCTGCCGCCAGGTGCTGATCGGCCTCGAAAGCCCCGATCCCGAAGCGCTCGACGGCATCGACCCGCACAACTGGAAGCGCAGCCGCAGCGGCCGCTACCTCGAGGCGATCGATCGCATCCAGTCCCGCGGCATCACCGTCAACGGCTGCTTCATTCTCGGCCTCGATCACCACACCCCGGCGATCTTCGAGCGCGTCCGCGATTTCGTCGCGCGCTCCGGCCTGATCGAAGTCCAGGTCACCGTGCAGACGCCCTTTCCCAACACGCCGCTGTACCACCGGCTCGCGCGCGAGGATCGGCTGCTGTCGTCACGCTACTGGGACAAGTGCACGCTGTTCGACGTCACCTATCGACCGAAGCGGATGAGCGCGGACGACCTCGAGCAGGGCCTGCGCTGGCTGTTCGGGCAGATCTACAACGAGCGCGAGTTTCTGCGCCGCAAGCGCCACTACATGGAGATCGTGAAGGCCGCGATGTAGCGATTCGGTGTTAATTTGTCAGGCCCATGACCTACATCGGCCTGCTTCGCGGCGTGAATCTGGGACCGACCCGGAAGCTGTTGATGGCCGACCTGCGGGCGATGCTCGTGGACATGGGCCTTGGCGATCCGCGGACGTTGCTGCAGAGCGGCAACGTCGTGTTCACGAGCGACAGCCGATCGCCCGCGTCGCTCGAGCGCCGGCTCGATCTCGAGACCGCGGCGCGCTTCAAGCTCCAGACGATCTACTACCTGCGCACGCCGGCGGAATGGGCGGCGATGGTCCGCGCCAACCCGTTCAAGGCCGAAGCCGAACGCGATCCGGCCCGCCTGCACGTCGCCTGCTTTCGCGAGCCGGTGACGGCCGCACAGGTGAAGGCGCTGCAAGCGGTGATTCCCGGGCGCGAGGTCGTCCACGGCAGCGGCCGGGCGCTGTACTTCTTCTATCCCGACGGAATGGGCCAATCGAAGCTCACGCCGACGCTGATCGATCGAGTCTTCGGCCAGAAAGGCACCATGCGCAACTGGAACACCGTCCGAAAGCTGCACGAGCTGGCAGGAGCCTAGCGATGCGTCAGAACTTCTCCAGCGGCACCACCTGGGAGCCGATCGTCGGCTACTCGCGCGCCGTGAAGATCGGCGCGCAGGTCTTCGTCTCCGGCACCACCGCGACCGGTGCCGACGGCAACCTCGTCGGCGAAGACGATGCCTACGCGCAGACGCGCCAGACGCTGGCAAACATCAAAGCAGCGCTGGCCAGGGCCGGCGCGTCGATGGAAGACGTCGTCCGCACCCGGATGTACGTCGTCGACATCGCGCGCGATTGGGAAGCCGTTGGCCGCGCCCACGGCGAAGTCTTCGGATCGATCAGGCCGGCGACGTCGATGGTCGAAGTGCGGGCGCTGATCGATCCGAGGATGCTGGTTGAGATCGAGGCGGATGCGATTGTCGACTGACGACTACTGGCAGCGCGGCTCCGCGGCATGCGACGCCGCCACCAGCCGCATCATGTTGTCGATCTTCTCCTGCCGTCCGGCGAGCGATGGCCGGGTGCGGATGCGCGCGATGATGGCGTCGAGGAGCCGGCCGCACGTCAACAGCTTCGGCAGATTGTTCGTCAGGATCGCCTGCTCGACGTCGTCCAGCACCGCCGCCGTGATGATCTCGATACGGCCGACGAACGCGCGCGCGATCTCCGCGGGCGCCGGATCGATGGTGAGCGGCAGCAGCTCGTCCACCGCGGCGCGCGGGACGATGTAGAAGAGGCGCGTGCCTTCATCGAACCACGAGTCGCGCCACGTCTCGATCATCGCCGCCGCTTCGCGTTCGTAAAGACCCTGCGTGACGAGCATCTCCTGCAGCTCGGGGCGGAGCGTCTCGAAGTTCGCCGTCAGCGGCGGCATGTCGAGCGTCACGGCCGCATCGAGCTCTCCGGCGACGCGGAAGCCCATCCTGCCGCCGCTGTTCTGGAACAGGATCAGCTGCGGAATCGATCGCGGACTGACGTTCTCGACCGCGACGCGGCCGTCGTCGGCGATCGTCGCGCGGATCGGCACGTCGAAGCTGGCGAGACCGCGGTAGAAGAGGAACTTCTCGGACTCGTTGACGACGGCGATCGGCGTGGCGTCGGTCTCGCGGGCGGCGTAGTAATGGCTCGGCTCGCGTTCGCGCAGAAACCGGGGCGCCAGCGCATCCGGCTGGACGGTCACGCCAATCCACGTCGCCTGTCCTCTGACGGTCGAAAGGTCGTTGATCGGAAGCGTCGGCACGTACGCCCTGGGATACCACTCGGTGATCACGCCGCGCGGAAACTGCACGTTGACGCGCATCACCTCGCGGCGCGGCGAGTAGAAATAGATGACCGGCGTCTCCATCCGCACCGTCGCTTTGATGGCCCGAACAGGGTCGAAACCCGCGAACGACTTGTAGCTGTTCGGGTTGAGGCGCGTAACGAAGCAAGGCAGATCGGTCGGACCCGAGAGCGGCTGCCAGGTCACCGCCTGGCCGTCCTCCCCGGCGATGGACGTGAACGTGCCCCACTCGTGGGCGACGACGGCCGACGGCGTCAGCGGATTGGCGCCGTGAATCGTCGCAACGAGGCTGGTGGCGACAACGAACGCGGAAAGCAGGAGGACGACGGATCCGGAGCGGACCTTCATGGGGCCCTCGCGTGTGGCGGCTGGCTCTCGGAGTGTAACGCGGATTGGCGCGGGGCTCAGGGCTCGGGGCTCCGCAGAGGGCTCTTGCCAGGCCCGAGCCCCGAGCCTCGAGTCCCGATCCGACGATAGCGCGCGCGCTGAGCGCGCGTGCTATCGTCTCAGTCACCTGCCTGGATTGGAGTTCCGCGTGGCTCAGCCACTCGGCCGCCGCGCGCCACGACCTCGTGCGGCGGTGTTTGCGGTGTTCGTGTCCCTCGCGCTCGGCCTTTTGCTGCACGCGCAACAGACGTTTCGCAGCAGCACCAGCATCGTCGCCGTTTATGCGACCGTCACCGACGCGCGCGGCGCGCTGGTTACCGATCTGGGTGCGGCGGATTTCGAGATCAGCGACAACGGCGCACGACAGAACATCACCGTCTTCAAGAGCGACGTCCAGCCAATCACGATCGCGATCCTGCTCGATACGAGTCCGAGTCTCTTCCCCGCCGCCGGCCGGACCGCTTCCGCCGTCGCAGAGTTCACGAAGCGGCTGATGCCTGGCGATCGCGCCGCGATCGGCACGTTCAGCCATGCGGTGACACTCGATCCGCAGCTCACGAGCGATCCCGTTACGCTGCTCGCCCGGCTCGGCGCGCCAGGGCCATGGCCGGCAGGCACGGCGCTGTGGGACGCGATCGAAGCCGGGCGCGCCGCGCTCGCCAATGAAGGCGGTCGACGTGTCGTGCTCGTCGTGACCGACGGCGCGGACAACGCGAGCCGGGTCGATCCGAATGCGACGCGCAGCGCGCTCCAGCGCGAAGGCGTGATGGTCTGTGCGATTACGGTGCGCGGCCGCTTCGGTCTGGAGACGAGTGAGATCGGCGCTCTGGCGAACGCGACCGGCGGCCGGTCGACGACGGTGCAGTCGGCGGACGATATCGCCGCGGCGATGCAGCGCATCGCCGACGAGCTCCACCAGCAGTACGTCCTCGGCTTTTCGCCGAAGACGCTCGACGACAAGCTGCACCGGCTCGAGGTCCAGGTCAAACGCCGCGATCTGGTGGTGCGGGCGCGCCGCATGTACTTGGCCTCGAAGACGGAGCTGCGATGAGCGGGCGCCTTGCCGTGATCGTCATCGCCGCTGCCGTCGCCGGCGCCGCGGCGACGACGCAGCAGCCGCCGCCCGCGAATCTGATCTGGGTGGCGGGCAACGTCATCCATCAGGACGGACACCTCGTCACGAAGCTCTCCGCCGCCGATTTCGCGGTGGCTGACAACGGCGCGCCGCGGGAGATCGTGTCGTTTCGCAACGATCGGATCCCAATCGCGGTCGCGATCATGGTCGACATCAGCCACAGCATGGAGCCGAACTACGGCCTGGTGCGCCGCGCCGTCGACGCGCTGACCTCGCGCTTCGAGCCCGGCGATCGCGCGATCGTCGGCTCGTTCGATGCGCTGCCGTGGATCGCCGACCGCTTCTCGGCGCGCCCTGACGTCATTCGCGCAATGCTGTCGGCGGCATTGAGCGGCACGGCCAACGCGGCGCCGCTGGCATTGTGCGACGGCGACTGGATCGACCGCACGGCGCCGTCGAGATTCGGCCAGCGGTCCGGGTTCGGCCCAACCACGGAATTCTCGCGCCGCCTTGCGATCCATGGCGGATCGGCCATCTGGGACGGCGCCTCGTGCGGCATCAACGCCGTCGCCAGCGATGGCGAGACGCCGCGGCGGATCGTGGTGCTGATCACCGACGCCGTCGACTCGATGAGCTTCAGCTCGCCGGCCAGCGTGATCGGCCGCGCCAACCAGTACGGCGTGATGGTCTACGGCGTCGCGATGATGGGCGGCTACGGCATGGCCGGCGGAGATCTCAAAGGCCTCGCCGAACGAACCGGCGGCGGCTACTTCTATCTGACCGGCGAAGATCAGGTCGCGGACGCGTTCACTCGCGTCGGTGACGAACTGCGGCATCAGTACGTCCTCGGCTTCGCCGCCAACGGCGCGCTCGATCGTGTGCGCGATGTCGCGGTCACGTCCCGAGCGCCTTCGACGACGGCGCGGTTCCGCCGCGTGATGATGGACATGTCGTCAGCGCCGATGGCGCCTGCCGCGGCGGCGGCGACGGCGCTTCGAGCGGTCGCTAGTCCGTCACCGGCGCTGCCCTCGACGATGGTCGTTCCGGATCGTGCGGCGCCATCCGACGCGCTCCCGAAAGCACCAGCGTCGGACGCGCCGCGGACGCCGCTCTGGGACACGCTCGATCAATTCACGCAGCGCGACTGGCCGGTCGGCCAGGCGCCACGCCGGAGCATCGCCGAGCTCCGCTCGATGCTCAGCTTGCTGCGGCGCGACGGATCCGCATGGATCGGCGCCGCCGCGGAGCCGGACCGTGGCCGGCGGCGGCTGGCAGCCGCGGCGTTCGTGCTCGACCTGCTCTACACACAGAACGATCCCTATCTCTGGCTGCCGAATCAGCCGAATCCGGATCTGATCGACTGGGGCGTCCGGACGCTGCGGGAGGGACCGGCGACGCCGGAAGAACGGCTCTGGTATTTCGGCGCCATCGCTCTGCTCGAGCGCGGCGGCGCGCCGGAATCACTCGATCGCATCGCGACGCGCGCGCTCGAGCGCTTCCCGGACGAAGGCCGGTTCGTGCTGGCCCGGGCGGTGGCGCAGGATCTGCGGACCTGGCCCGAAGATCGTGACGTCCGCGCGTTCACGATCGCGTCGCAGACAACCGCTGCGTTGGTCTCACGCTACGAAGACGCGACCGCGCATCCGTCCGTCCGCGATGAGGCGCTGCTCCGCCTCGGCTACTTCGAATTCCGGCGCGGCCGGATCACCGAGGCGCTCGCAAGATTCGACGCGGTCGATCGGAACGCGCTCCCCGATCCCGTGCTTCGCTTCTGGTTCCATCTCCTGAACGGGCGCGCGCTCGAGCAGGCCGACCGGCTTCCCGACGCGATCGCGTCGTATCAGTCGGCGCTCGACGACGTCCCGGCGGCGACGTCGGCGCGATCGGCGCTGATTGCCGCGCTCGCCAGGGCGCGCCAGTCGTCGAGCGCCGCGCGCCTTGCGGCGCAGACCCTGTCCTCCGCTTCCGCCGATGTCGATCCCTGGACGATGTACGTGCTGCCGGACATGCGCTTCTGGCCGGCGATCACCACCGCGCTGCGAGAGGCGGTGACGCGGTGACCACGCGCATCGCGATTCTCATCGGCGTTCTCGCTGCCGCGCCGCTCGGCGCGCGGCAGCAGACGACGTTCCGCGCGTCAGTCGACGCCGTGTCGGTGCCGGTCTCGGTGACGGATCGGAACCGCCCGGTCGCCGGACTCACCGCCGCGGACTTCGAGCTGCTCGACAACGGCGTCACACAGGAGGTTGCGCTGTCGGCCGTCGACGCCATGCCGACCGACGTCACGCTCCTCGTCGACACCAGCGGCAGCATCAACGGCCGGGCGCTCGACCGCATCAAGCTTGACGCGCAGGCGATGTCCGACCTGCTGCAGCCGAACGATCGCGTCCGTGTGGTGTCGTTCGCGCGCGATGCCGTCGACGTCTTCGGATTCCGGGCTGGCGGCGCGACGCTGGACTTCACCCGCATGTCGGCCGGCGGCACGACGTCGTTCTACGATGCCCTGGTCGCCGTGCTCGCATCGGCGCCGCCGTCCGATCGTCCGCATCTGGTGTTCGCCGTGACCGACGGCCGCGACAACTCGAGCTTCACCAGCGCCGCGCACGCGGTCGAAGTGGCGAAGACGTCGGGCGCGGTGCTGTGCATCATCCTGGTTGCATCGAGTAATCCGCTGCTACGCGAAGGCGGCGCCATCGACGCGATCGATCCGATGGCCAGCGAACAGAGCGTCGTCAACCTGCCCAATCTGCCGGGATCGAACGTCGTCGTCGGCGGTGCAGCCGTTCCGGGTGCGACCTCGAAGCCGGCGACGACGATCACCCGCACGGCCGGCCCGTACGTCGGCGGGCCGAATCGCCAGGCACTCGACGCTGCGACGGCGGCGACCGGCGGAGTCGTTTACACCGACAGCTCGCGGACGCCGATTCCGGAGCTGTTCCGCCGCGTGCTGGACGATTTCCGCGCCAGCTACGTGCTGACCTACACGCCGACCGGCGTCGACCACTCCGGCACGCACACGATCACCGTGCGGACGAAGAACAAGAGCCACGTCATCAGAGCGAGACGGAGTTACGAGCGATGAGGCGGAGGGATTGGGCACGGAAGACCGTCTCCCGGCCCTATGATCTGCGGATGCGCAACGTTACCGCGATGGCTCTCGCGGCGACCATGGCTGCGACGGTCGTCCGTGCTCAACCTCAACCTGACTGGGCCGCCGTCGAAGCCGAGACGCTGACGCACTTCCAGGCGCTCGTCCGCTTCGACACGTCCGATCCGCCAGGCAACGAGAAGCCGGCCGCCGACTACGTGAAGCGGATCCTCGAAGCCGAAGGCATGGCGGTCGAGACGTTCGCCCCCGCCGCGCGCCCCGAACGCGTCAGCGTCGTCGCCCGGTTGAAGGGCAGCGGGCGCAGGCGGCCGCTGCTGCTGATGGCTCACACCGACGTCGTCAACGTCGATCCCGCGAAGTGGACGCATCCGCCGTTCAGCGCGGCGCGCGACGGCGGCTACGTCTACGGCCGCGGCACCGTCGACGACAAGGACAACGTCGCTATCTCCCTGATGACGATGCTGCTGCTGAAGCGGCTGAACGTTTCGCTCGACCGCGACGTGATCTTTCTCGCCGAAGCCGCCGAGGAGGGAGAGGCGCAGTACGGCATCGGCTTCATGACCCAGGAACACTTCGATCGCATCGACGCCGAGTACTGCCTCGCCGAAGGCGGCGGCGTGACGCGTGTCGGCGGAGTGCCGCGTTACGCGTCGGTGCAGACGCTGGAGAAGCTGCCGTTCAACGTGCAGCTCGTCGCCCGCGGTCCGGCCGGCCACGGCTCGACGCCGCTGCAGACCAACGCCGTCGTCCGCCTCTCGCAGGCGGTCACCGCGGTCGCGAACTGGGCCTCGCCGGTCCGCCTGAACGAGACGACGAGCGCGTACTTCCGGCGCCTCGCGGAGATTTCGCCGCCGGAGCAGGCGGCGCGCTATCGGGCGGTGCTCGATCCGGCGAAGATTCAGGAGATCGACGCCTACTTTCGCGAGCACGAGCCGCGCCATGCGTCGATGCTGCGCACCTCGCTGTCGCCGAACATCATCGACGCCGGCTATCGCATCAACGTCATTCCGTCGGAAGCCCGGGCCACCGTCGACACGCGCGCGCTGCCCGACGAAGACATGCCGGCCTTCCTCGACCAGATCCGCAAGGTCGTGAACGATCCCGCCGTGGAAGTGAGCCTCGGCGAACGCGACGTCCGGCCGCCCGGCCGCGAAGCGCGGATCGACTCCGAAGTCTTCAAGGCGATCGAAGCCGCGATCCAGCGTCACTACCAGGTGCCGACGCTGCCGACGATGAGCACGGGCGCGACCGACATGGCGTTCCTGCGGGCCCGTGGGATGCAGTGCTACGGCGTCGGCCCGGCGACCGACAGCGAGGACGGCGGCAAAGGTTTCGGCGCGCACAGCGACCAGGAGCGCATCCTCGAGAGCGAGCTCCACCGCTTCATGCGCTACTACTGGGACGTGGTGACGCGGGTGGCGCGCGCGCAGGGATGATCGACACCCGCATCGACGCCGATCTCGCCGCGAAGATCGTCCGCGCGCAGTTTCCAGAGATCGGCAGCGACACCGTCCGCCATCTCGGCGAAGGCTGCGACAGCGTCGCGATCGAGATCGACGGCCGCTGGGTCTTCAAGTTCCCGAAGCGGGCAGACGTCGACGCCGAACTGGTGCGCGAGATGCGCGTGCTGCCGCCGCTCGCGAGAACCGCGCCGCTCGCCATGCCCGACTACAGATTCCGCGGCGAGCCGTCAGCCGACTTCCCGCACCATTTTGGCGGCTACGTGAAGATCGCGGGTGTTCCGGCGATTGGCGTCACCGCCGACGGCGCACCCGTCCCATCCTGGGCCACGACCATCGCCGGCTTTCTGACCTGGCTGCACACGGCCGCCATCGACGAGGCGATCGCTCAAGGCGTCGAGCATCAGACGACGGCGTCACTCGTCGACGAGCTGAAGTCCGATGCCCTCGGGGATCTCGAGGCGGTCGCCCGTATCGCCCCGGATGCGCCGCTCGCGGCCTGGCGCCGGTTCATCGAGGATTCGCCGCCGCCGCGCGAAGATCGACGGCGATCGCTGGTCCATCGCGACTTCGCCGCCGAGCACGTGCTCGTCGATCGGGCCACGCGCGCGATCACCGGCGTCATCGACTGGAGTGAGATCGCGGTCGCGAACCCGGCGGTGGACTTGGCCGGTCTCTATCACTGGGGCGGCGCGCGCTTCGTCGACGCGGTCCTCGCACACTATGGCGGTCCCATCGACGACGCGTCGCTCGCGACCGCACGGTACCTCGGCGCGTGCCGGGGCGCGGCGGACGTCGCGTTCGGCGCTCGAATGAGCCTGCGGGAATACGTCGACGCCGGCCTGCGATCGCTCGCCGCCAACGCCGTCCGCACGCCGTGACGCGCGCTACTTCGTCGCGGCGATCTCCTTGTAGAGAATCGCCGAGGCGACGATGCCGTTGTGGAAGTTGGCGAGATCGAGCCGCTCGTTCGGCGCGTGCGCGTTCTCGTCCGGCAACCCGACGCCGAACAGCACCGCGGGGACGTTCAGCTCCTGCTGAAACGTCGAGACCACCGGAATGGACCCGCCCTCGCGGCAGAAGACCGGCGCCTTGCCGAAGCCCTGCTCGATCGCGCGTCCGGCCGCCTGCACGAAGGGGTTGTCGTACTCGGTGATCCACGGCTTGCCGCCGTGCATCCGCGTCACCTTCAGCTCGACGGTCTTCGGGGTGACCTTGTTGACGTAGTCCTCGAAGAGCTTCGCGATCTTGTCGGGATCCTGATCCGGCACGAGACGCATGCTCACCTTCGCCATCGACACCGCGGGAATCACCGTCTTCGCGCCTTCGCCGGTGAAGCCGCCGAGCAGGCCGTGCACCTCGAAGGTTGGCCGCGCCCAGACGCGCTCGAGCACCGTGAAGTCCTTCTCGCCGGCGAGCTTGGGCGCGCCGAGATCCTTCTTGTACTTCTTCTCGTTGAACGGCAGCGTCTTCCACGCCGCTCGTTCCTCCGCCGACAGGTCCCGGACGTCGTCGTAGAAGCCGGGAATCTTGATCCGGCCGCCCTTGTCCTTCATCTGCGCCAGCACCTGCGCGAGCACCATGTTCGGGTTGGCGACGGCGCCGCCGAAGACGCCGGAATGCAGGTCGCTCTTCGTGCCGCGCAGATCGATCTGAAAGTAGACCAGGCCGCGCAGCGAGTAGCAGATCGACGGCACGCCGCGATCGAACATCGCCGAGTCGGAGATGACGACGACGTCGGCGGCGAGCAGCTCGCGATTGGCGCGGATGAATCCGTCGAGGTGCTCGGATCCGACTTCCTCCTCGCCTTCGATCAGGATCTTGATGTTCACCGGCAGCGAGCCGGCCTTCTTCAGATGCGCCTCGATCGCCTTGAAGTGCATGAAGATCTGGCCCTTGTCGTCGGCGGCGCCGCGGGCGTAGATCTCGCCGTCGCGCACCGTCGCGTCGAACGGCGGCGACTCCCAGAGATCGAGGGGATCGACCGGCTGCACGTCGTAGTGGCCGTAGAACAGGATCGTTGGCGCCCCGGCGGCATGGAGCCAGTCGCCGTAGACGATCGGATTGCCCGGCGTGTCGATGAGACGGACGTTCTCGAGCCCGACCCGCGTCATCTCCGCCGCGGTCCATTCGGCGCATCGGCGGACGTCGGCCGCGTGTTCGGGCAGGGCGCTGATCGACGGGATGGCGAGGTACTGTTTCAGCTCCTCGACGTAGCGATCGCGATTGGTGTGGACGAAATCGATAACCGGCAGCATCCGGAAACGATATCACTCACGACTCTGCATCGAGGAGCCTGGCGATGGCGCCGGCGCGGCGTTCCCAGCTACGGGTTGCGGCGCCGAGGCGCGCGCGGCCTCGTCGCGTCAGCCGGTAATAGCGCGCGCGCCGGCCGTTCTCGGTGGGCCGCCATTCGCCCTGGACCAGATCCTCGCGCTCGAGCCGCTTGAAGGCGACGAGCAGCGAACCCGGATTGACCTTGAAGACGCCTTCGCTCACCTGCTCGATCCGGCGGGCGATGCCGAAGCCGTGCATCGGCTCGAGGCTGATCGCTTTCAGGATCAGCATGTCGAGCGTGCCCTGGATCACATCGGTGCTGTCCGGCATGCACCGACGTTGGCACTTCTCATCTTGATTGTCAAGATGAGACGCCGCTCACCAGATGGCGACGCCGAAGTGGAAGCTGAACTCGTTCGCCTTCAGGCTGTGACCGGCCTTGCCCTGGTCGACGTTGACGCCGAAGTAGCGGGCGTAGATCAGCTTGTCCTCGAACTCGACGTAGATGATCTTCCAGAGGTGGGCGCGGACCGCCGCGGCGACGTCGACGTTCCAGCCCTGAAGGAACTGAAAGCCCTTCTCGTTGGGCTGGCCGAACAGCGTGTTCTCGGTGTGCGGAATCGCGAAGCCGCCGCCGGCTTTCGCCAGGAAGGTCAGGTACCCCGTACGGCGCGGCGTGCCGAGAAGCCGATAGCGTCTGATCAGATTGACGAAGATCGGATTGGCGCCGTTGTTGAGCTGATACTTCAGCACCTCGGGCGTCAGCACCACCTGGGCGTCGGCAGGCGCGCCGTTGAGCGTGCCGCTCATGCGGACCTGCTGGTTCTCTTCGACGATCCACTTCACGTGATCCATCGCCACTTCCAGCCCCCACTTCTCGTTGAAGAAGAGGCCGAACCGCACGTTGTACTGCGGCACGGTCAGGCTGTGGCTGAAGAGGCCGTCGGTCCAGCCCTTGCTGTCGCGCGCCTGCACGCCGTGCAGCGTGAAGTCGTTGCCGAGCGACGGCTGTTCGAAGTGCATGTCGCTCTTCGCGTAGCTGTCGCCGTTGTAGCCCCAGGAGAAGAAGTACTCGCGGCCAGGCTGTTCGACCGGCGTGAGCGGCGGCTGTGCCGGCGCCGTCTGGGCCGGCGCCGCGACCTGGCGAACGTCCGGAATCGCCACGGGCGCGCTCGACACGCCTGGCAGAGTCAGAAACCACAACACGCAGCAAGCGCCCGACATGAGGGGAGACATCGGCCGAGCATTGTATCGGCTCGCGCGAGCGCGCGCTGGACGTTCTGTACCGGAGCTATCTGGACTCGGGGCGCAGGTCGAAAGCGGCCATCTCCGAGGTGTTGCGGACGAGCAGGATGCCGTCCGCGAGCGCGGGCACGTTCCAGGTTTCGCCGTCGAGGGCGGGGACGCGCGCGACCTCGTTGAGCTTCTCCGGCGTCGCCGCCACCAGAACGAGCTCGCCCTCTTCGGTGATGACGATCAGATGCCCGTCGGCGAGGATCACCTGTCCGTGTCCGTAGCGGCCGCCCTTCCATTTCAGCGCGCCCGTGGAGGCATCGATGCAGGCGAGGATGCCCTCGTCGAGACCGTAGATGTGGCCGTCGTGAAGGACGGAGCTCGACTGGCGGTTCTTCATCCGGATGTTGCGCCAGATCCAGTTGGCGGCGAACTTGTCCCCGGACCTGGTGACCTCGATCATCACCGCGCCGGTGCCGTAGCCGGATGAATAGAAGATGCGGTCGTCGCCGATGACGATCGGCTGCGCGGCGCTGGCGTCGTGACCGGTGCTCCAGGGCGACTCCCACAAGAGCTCTCGCTTCTCGACACTCAAGCCGACGAGCCGCTCGGCGCCGACGATCACGTACTGCGGCACGCCGAGCAGCGTCACCTCGATCGGTGACACGTAGGCCTGCTTGTCGTCGAGCGCCGTCCACAACCGCTTGCCGGTCTTGCGGTCGTAGGCCGCGACCGAGTGGCCCTTCTCGCCGCCGGGCAGCACGATCACCGCGTCGCCGGAGACGAGCGGCGATCCCGCCATGCCCCAGCGCAGGTTCTTCGCGCCGGTGTCCTGCAGGATGTTCTTGCGCCAGACGACCTTGCCGGTCGCCGCGTCCAGGCAGCGCAGCTCACCGCGGCCGCCGAGGGCGTAGACGAGGCCGTCGGCAAAGGTCGGCGTCGCGCGCGGGCCTTCTCCGCCGCCCATCCACGTGCTGAAACGCTCCTGCCACGCGTTGGTCCAGAGCTCCTTGCCGGTCATGACGTCGTAAGCGGCGACGACTTCGTTGCGAGCGCGCTGCTCGATCGTGAAGGCGCGCCCGCCGGCGATCGAGAACGACGCGCGGCCGCCGCCGATCGGCCTCTTCCACATCGGCGTCAGGCCTGCCCACGACAGGCGGATCGGCCCGCGATAGATGCCGGTGCGATCGGCGCCGCGAAACGCGGGCCAGCTCGCGGTGAGCGAAGGCTCGGACTGTGACGCTGCCGCGACGGCGCCAGGCTCGAGACTGCCCGCGGCGATCGCGGCGAACAGCGGAAGACCGATCAACAACAGTGCCCGCATACGCTTCGATCTTACTTCGCGGGCGCGATCAGAACGCGACTTTGAGACCGAGATTGATCAGACGCCCGGCGAGTGGCGCCCAGGCATCGACCGTCCATCGACCGTCGACGTCGCGTGCCGGCCGGGCGATCGGATCCCAGTTCGTCTGTCGCACGTCGCCGACGTTCTGGGCGTTGACGAACACGCGCACACGGCCGAACGGACGCTCGGCCTGCAGATTGACGACGGTATACGGCTCGCTGATCGTGCGGAACGGATTGGCGTCGAGCCGCTGCTCGCCGGTGAAGTAGACCTGCAGGCCGATGCGTCCATGCCGTTCGCTGTCCGCGGCCGCGACGAAGCCGGCGGTGTGCCTGGGCGTCAGCGCGATGTCGACATCGCCGCGTTCACGCGCCTTCGTGTACACGTACGTGCCGGTCATCGAGAGCGCGCCACGCCGTACGCCGGCGAGCAGCTGCACGCCGCGAGTGACGACCGGCTGGTCGTCGGTGTAGTAGGTGTAGGTCGCGCGGTCGACGAGCGCGGGATCGTCGACGTGCGTATGGAACACCGCTACCGCGATCGTCGAGCTCTGCGTCGTGTGACTCAGATCCGCCGACAGGCTTCGCGCCGATTCGAGCTCCGTCGGCTCGATGTAGGTCAACCGCGTCAGTCCCGCTGCGTCCGTCTCCTCGGTGAGCGGCAGCGGCGAGTAGAAGCTGCGTCCGGCGGAGACGCGCGCGGCCCACGGCCCGCCGTGCACCAGCGCCGATCCGCGCGGGCTCAGAAAGTACCCGTACTTGATGTCGTGATCGATGCGGGCGCCGCCGGAGACCGTCAGCCACGACGACACCGCGACGTCGTCGTAGAAGAAGATGCCGGGCCGGGTCGAGCTGTACTTCGAGGCGATCGGATCGGACGACCGCAGCGCGTACCAATCCGCGGCGACGCCGGCAATCCACGTCTGCCGTGGGCCGGTGCCGCGGAGTGTGAGCTCGATCGTGGCGCCCTCCCGCCGCTCGTGCTCGCGGCCGTCGCCGAACTCGCGGGTGCGCGACTGCACGAAGAGCGTGCCGGCGCCGGCGAGGACGAACCCGCGGAACGGCATCTGACCGAAGAGCGCGCCGTCCGCGCCCTTGGTCTTGAGATTCTGGTGCGCGAACGCGCTGCCGCCCTCGCGCTCCTCGAAGACCACGCCCGCCGTGCCGGATGCCGACCGGCCCTGCCGGTTGTCCCACAGCACCCTCGTCCGCGCGGTGCCACGCGCGTATCCGGGAATATCGGACCAGCCGTCGTCGTCGACGTCGCGCTCGTCCTGATAGTGGCCGCCGAACAGATAGGTGCTGCTCCACGATCCCGTCGCGGGCGACGACAGCCACAGCACGCCATCCGTTCCACCCTGGAACGACTGACTGAACAGAAACTCGCGTTCCTTCGCCACGCCTGGCTTGCGCGAGATGAGGTTGACCGCGCCGGCGACGGCGTTCGCGCCGAAGAGCGCGGACGCGCTGCCGGGCACGACCTCGACCTGGCCGATGTCCATCGGCGAAATCTGGACGACCTGAAGTCCGCCGGGGTGATCGAAGTAGAGCGGCACGCCGTCGAAGAGCAGACGGCTATAGTGCCCGCGCGAGCCCTGGATGCGTACCATCGCCGTGCCCAGCTCCGGCGACGTGTTCTGGAGCCGCAGCGCCTGCATGCCGTCGAGCGTCTTCGCGATGTTGCCCGGTGTCATCAACATCTCGTTCTCGATCGTCGACCGATCGAGCACCTCGATCGGCAGCGGCTGATCCTCGAGGCGCCGATTGATACGCGTGCTCACGGTGACCGTCGTCTCGCCCTGCTCCGGCGGCTTCGGCAGCAGCGTCAGACGCACGCGCACCTCTTGACCGGCGACGATCTCGACCTTCGTCGCCGCCGGATCGTAGTTGTCCCTGGTGGCCACGACCTGGACCTTGCCCGCAGGCAGTGTCAGCGTTGCGACGCCCGACGCGTCGGTCGTCGCCGACGTCCCCGCGGCCAGCACGGTCGCGTCTTGCACGGGCCTGCCGGCGTCGACGACGGCGACGCGGACGGTGCCGGTTTGCGCTTGCGCCGCGTCCGCCCGGTCCGCGCCGCACGTGATCGCGAAACTGAACAGCGCGGCCAGGATCGAACGAACCGATCGTGCTCGCATGGGTCCGGCGATCATATACGGAGAGCGGAATTGGGCCTTGGGCTCTGGGGCTTGGGCCTTGGGGCTCGGGCCTTGCGCCTTGGGTCGTGCGCGTCGCGCTCCGCTATGCGCGTGCACCGCGCGCGCGGCTCTTGCCCAAGGCCCAAACCCCAAGCCCCAAGGCCGAGAGCCCACTCGCGCAGCTACCGGCTTTGCCGCAAGGTGATCCAGATGAGCGCCGCGGCGATCGCAATCCCGATAGCGATGAACGCGATCGGCGAGTCGGGCAGGACCTCGAAGAACGCCTCGGCCAGGAAGGCTTGCGCATAGCACTGCGGCGCCATGCCGAACAGCGTGCCGAGCGCCGCCTGCCGCGGCGGCACGCCGGCAAGTCCGGCGGCATACGACACCAGATCGGACGACGTGAAGGGATTGAGGCGGAGAATGAAGACGACCCAGCCGCCGCGCGCACGCAGGCGATCGGAGAGCGCGGCGAGCGCGGTGCCGTCGATGCGCGGCCGCAGCCATGCTTCGCCGAAGGTGCGCGCGATCCAGCAGGCAATCGCCGCCCCGGTGACGTTGCCGAGGAGCGAGAGCGACCCGCCGATGAACCCGCCGAAGATGGCGCCGCCCGGCGCGTAGAGCATCGCGCCGGGAATCGGCGCGATGATCACTTCGGCGGTGACGACGAGATAGTAGACGACCGGCGCGATCGCACCCCAGCCGAGCACGTGGGCGCGAATCGACTCGATCCGCGTCGACCCGGCCGGCGGGTCGACGAACAGCACGCGCATCAGCCCGCCGGTTTCGTACGACCACGCCACCAGCAGCGCAATGCCGATCAGGGTCGCGGCGGCGAGCAGAACGGGTGTTGAAGCGCGTTGGGTCACGACAGGCCCCGAGGCCCGAGCCGCGAGCCCAGAGCCTACCGCAACAGTTGTACTACCGACACGGCGCCGGACATCCGCCCTCGTTCCACTTCGGCTGGAACGACGAATTGGCGAGCCAGCGAATCGGGTCGAGGATCGACTGGATCGCCTGCGTCATGTGGACGAAGTTGATCGCGCCGAGCTCGTCGCTCGGGCGGTGGTAGTCGGTGTGCATGCCGTAGCTCGACACGGTGTGCGCGATCACACCGCGCT
>DASTCC010000331.1:0-13080 GCA_035711465.1 Vicinamibacterales bacterium | reverse complement strand
AGCAAGTGGTGGAAAGAGGAACGCCACGGCGTGTTCCTCGACTACAACCAGAACGCGAAAGACCGCACGATCGCGGCCGCCTATTCCGTGCGGCCGACGTCCGACGCCCGCGTCTCCGCGCCGGTCACGTGGGATGAGCTGTCGGTGTGCGATCCTGCCGACTTCACGATGAAGACGATGCCGGCGCGATTCGAGGAGAAGGGCGATTTGCACGTGGGCATCGACGATCGCGTCTGCTCGCTGGATGCGCTGCTCGCGCTGTCCGAGCGGCACCAGCGCGAGGGACTCGGCGACGCGCCATGGCCACCGCAATACAAGAAGCAACCCGGCGAGCCGACCCGCGTTCAGCCGTCGCGACGCCGATCGGCGCCGAAGACCAGATCGAGGTCGTAGGGCGGCGTCACCTCGAGCTGATCGTAGCGGCAGTCTGTCGGCGATCGGTCCGGCCGCCAGCGCAGGAAGATCGCCGCATGACGAAAGCGATCGCCTTGCAGGTGGTCGTATTTCACTTCGCAGACGCGCTCGATCCGCAGCGGCTCCCACGACAGATCCTTGCCCGCGCTCCAGCGGCTCTGTCCGCCCGGCATCCGTCCGCCGTGCGCATCGGGATTCGCCCACGATCCCCACGGGTGTCCGTCGGGCGCGCGGTCGCGCAGCGGCTCGAGCTCCTTCACCAGCGAGCGCCTCGTCGCCATCGTGAACGACGATGTCACGCCGACATGCTGGAGCTGGCCGCGGTCGTCGTAGAGCCCGAGCAGCAGCGATCCAATCGCATCCGGCGCGGTGCGGTGCCAGCGGAAACCGGCGACCACGCAGTCGGCCGTTCGGATGTGCTTGATCTTGATCATCGTCCGCTTGCCCGGCTCGTAGGTGGCATCCTCCCGCTTGGCGATGACGCCGTCGAGTCCGGCGCCTTCGAACCGATCCAGCCATTCGCGCGCGGTCGCCGCGTCGCGCGTCATCGGCGTGAGATGGACCGGCGGCTCGACGCCAGCGAGCGCTCGCGCCAGCCGCTCGCGGCGCTCCGCCATCGGCCGCTCGCGCAGGTCGGTGTCGCCCTCGGCGAGCAGATCGAAGGCGACGAACGACGCCGGCGTCTCGGCCGCGAGCTTCGCGACGCGCGAGGCCGCCGGGTGCAGGCGCATCTGCAGCGCGTCGAAGTCGAGCCCGTGCGGCGTCGCGATCACGATCTCGCCGTCGAGCACGCAGCGCCGCGGCAGCCGCGCGAGCAGCGCGTCGTGCAGCTCGGGAAAGTAGCGATCGAACGGACGAAGGTCGCGGCTCTGGATGTAGAGCGTGTCGCCGTCGCGAAAGACGATGGCGCGAAACCCGTCCCACTTGGGCTCGTAAAGATACGGCCCGTCGGGCACCCGCTCGCCGACCTTGGCGAGCATCGGCTCGATCGGCGGCGGCAGTGGACGGATGTCGAAGGACATAGCTGACGAAACTCAGAACTTAGGACTGAGAACTCAGAACTGAGCTCTCAGAACTCAAGACTCTAACCCGCAGCCCGCAGCCCGCAGCCCCAAGCTCAACCCGTCCCCCCCTTCACCTTGTTCCTCCACGTCGCCGGCGCCGCGCCAACGATCTTCTTGAAGGCGCGGCTGAACGCCGCTTCCGATTCGTAGCCGACTTCGGCCGCCACGGCGGCGACGTGGCCGCCCTCGAGCAGCAGCCGCGAGGCCAGTTGCATCCGCCACAGCGCCAGATACTGCATCGGCGGCTGTCCGACCATCGTCGTGAACCGATCAGCGAACACCGATCGCGAGACGCCGACGGCGCGGGCGAGATCCTCGACCGTCCAGGCGCGCCGGACGTCGTTGTGAATCGCGGCCAGGGCCTGGCCGATCACCGCGTCACGCAGACCCGCCAGCCACCCGGATTCGGATGGCGGCAGTGATGCGAGGTAGCGCCGCACCGCTTCGACGAACATCAGCTCGGCGACGCGCGCGCGGACGTTCTCGCCGCCGGGCCGGCCAGTGCGCGATTCGTTCACGGCCATGTTCAACAGCGTGCCGAGCCAGCTGGCGCCCGACTCGGGCTCGGCGGCGGGCAGGTGAATGGTCTGCGGGAGCGCGGCGAGCAGCGGATTGTAGGGCCGCTCGTCGAGTCCCAGGAAGCCGCAGACGAGCCGCGTCCGATCCGCACCGCCGCCGCCGACCTCGTAGACGAGCGGCAGCGGCGTCGATCCGCGCACGAACTTCGCCAGGTCGGGCTCGCCGCGCATGCCGGGCGTGCTCGAGAGGACATGCGCGTCGCCCTGCGGAAAGACGATCATGTCGCCCTCGCGCAGCCGCATCGGCGGCTGTCCGACGGCGTGCCCCCAGCACGTGCCTCGCGCCATGACGTGGTACTCGATCACGCGCTGCGCGCCGGGCATGACGATGCCGGCGATGTCGCGCGAGGGCGGCGTCTCGGCGACCCAGGGCGAGCTGAGCTCGAAGTCGAAGTAGATGGCGCCGGTCAGCCGGACGGCGCTCAGGACATCGGAGAGAACGTCGGTCGCCATGTCAGCGGCGCGGCCGCGGGACTCCAGAGCAGCCGTTCCGGACGTGTGAGCAGGCCGAAACGGCTTTCAGACGTGCAGCGAGACGAATCGGACGCGCGCGCATGGTCCTTCCAGGCCACGAGCCGTAGGGTGAGAAGGCGCCGGGCAATGTCGCATCGGTCGCCGCCCAAGAAGGATATGTCGATGTCGCACGCTGTGTCTCCTAAGGATCAATCGATCTCCACCCCCGCTGTCGGGACGCTCGCCAGCCGCCGCGCCGCCGCCCTCGCCGATCGGCTCGAGGCCGGGGCGCGATCGCTCACCGCGTTCGCGATGACGCTCTCCGACGCCGAGTGGCAGGCGGCCGTGCCGCACGACGGGCGCAAGGTCGGCGTGACCGTGGATCACGTCGCGCATGTCTATCCAATCGAGATCCAGGTCGCTCTGACCGTCGCATCGGGCGAGCCGGTCACGGGCCTGACCTGGGCGAATATCCATGCGCTCAACGCCGCGCATGCGAAAGAGCAGGATGGGGTGACGAAAGAGCAGGCGATCGATCGGTTGCGCAGGAACAGCGGCGCCGCGGCGGCGGCGATTCGGGCGTTGAGCGACGCCGATCTCGATCGTGCCGTGTCGATCTCGCTCTACGAAGACGCGCCGCTGACGTGCCAGTTCTTTCTGGAGGATCACGCGGTCCGCCACAGCTACCATCACCTGTTCCTGCTGCGCCGGACGCTGAAGAAGTGACGTGAGGACGGCTCGGCGGCGCCCTCAGGCGCTGACGAATCGTCCGCGCGTCAACATCTTCTGCACGGCCCGGGACTCGTCGCCGAGCCACTCTGGATTGTCCGCGGTGGCGTCGAAGAGCGACGAGGTCTTGAACGGCTCGAACTCGCCGCGGCTGGCCGCGCTCGCCGTCTTCGCGAGGATCGCCGACATCCCGGCATCGGTCAGCGGCGTGAAGTCGCGAGCGACGTCACAGGCCTGGTCGAGCACGCGCATCGAGTCGATCCCGGTGATGACGACGGACGTCGGCAGCGTGAGGGCGTAGCGAAGGCACTCGACCGCGGACACGGTGCGCGACTTGAGGATGATGCCGTTGGCCATCGGCTTCATGCCGAGCACGCCGATCCGCTCCTTGACGAGACGCGGCAGCACCAGGCTGGCGAAGCTTCGATAGTGGGCGTCCATCACATTCAATGGCAGCTGCACGGTGTCGAAGCGGACGCCGTGCGCGGCGGCGACGTCCAGCGTGTGCAGGTGGATGTGCGGATCCTTGTGGCCGGTGAAGCCGAGGTAGCGCAGCTTGCCGGCCTGGCGCGCCTTCTCGAGGGCGGCATGGGCGCCTTTCGCATCGAAAATGCGATGCGGATCGTCGTAGCGCAGCACCTCGTGATGCTGGACCAGGTCGATGCAGTCGGTCTTCAGCCGCCGCAGCGACTCGTCGAGCTGCGTCGTCGCCGCCGCGGCGGAACGGCCGTCGATCTTCGACATCAGGAACACGCGATCGCGCAGGGCGCCCTTCAGCACCTTGCCCATGCGCCGTTCGCTGGCGCCGCCGTTGTAGTCCCAGGAGTTGTCGAAGAAGGTGATGCCGCGATCGATGGCGGCGCGCATCAGCCGGTCGGCGAGCGACGCGCTGACATGCGGCAGCGCCAGGTGCCAGCCGCCGAGGCCGATGGCCGACACGCGCTCACCGGTGCGGCCGAGTTCTCGTAAAGGAATCTGCGACATGGCGGCCTCCCTCGGCCTGGATCGATCATGCCATTCAACGCGCGGCCGCGCCCCGCGATTCGTACAACCTGATTCGACCCCCACCGAGGGCGGCGCGAAACTCAGCGGCAGCGGCTGCGCTATTCTCTTCTCCCGGATGGCGATGACCCGTGGGCTCGAGCCCATCGATCGCGACCCGCGTCTGCCCGACCTCGAGAAGCGCCTCGACGATCGCGAACGCGAGCTCGCCGCAGTCAAGGACGGGCTCCTGCAGCTCCAGACCCGCTACTTCGCCGAGGTCGGCGCGCTCTATGACGAGCTCGGCGAGCTCGATCGCCGCGTCGCCGAGCTCGAGATCCAGTTCGGCCTCCGGCCGCCGCCCGACGAACGCGCCGAGGACGCCGACGTCGACGAGCCGACGGACGCCGACGCCGTGCTCGCCGCCGGCTGCGCGACGCGCAGCGCGCCGTCGCCCGACCTCAAGCGTGTCTTCCGCGATCTCGCCAAGGCGATCCATCCCGACCGCGCCGCCGACGGCCCGGAGCGCTTCCGCCGCCATTCGCTGATGGCCGAAGCCAACCGCGCCTACGCCGAGCGCGACGAAGATCGCCTCCGGCTGATCCTGCGCGCCTGGGAGCGCCATCCCGGTGCGACGCTCGATCCCGATCACGACGGCGACGGCGGCAGCGCGCGCCGCCGTGTCGCCGCGATCGAAGAGCGCCTGCTCGCGATCGACGGTGAGTTCGCCGACCTCCGCAGCTCGGCGATCTGGCGCCTCAAGACGAAGATCGACGACGCCCGCGCGCAGGGCTGGGATTTGCTGGCGGAGATCGTGTCGGAAGTGAAACGACAGATCGGCCGCTCGACCGCGCGCCTCGCGGCGCTGCGGCGTCAGGCGCAGAGTCAGCTAAGTTAGTACTCATGTCCATCGATCTGGGTCTCGACACCTTCGGCGACGTGACGGTCGACGCCGACGGCCGGTTGCGCTCGCAGGCACAGGCGTTGCGCGACGTGGTCGCCGAAGCCGTCCTCGCCGAGCAGGCGGGCGTCGATTGTTTCGGCGTCGGCGAACATCATCGCCCTGACTTCGCGGTGTCGGCGCCCGAGGTGGTGCTCGCGGCGATCGCCGCGAAGACGTCGACAATGACGCTGGGATCGGCGGTGACCGTGCTGAGCACCGACGATCCGGTGCGCGTCTTTCAGCGCTTTTCCACGCTCGACGCGATTTCGAACGGGCGCGCGGAGGTGATCCTCGGGCGCGGGTCGTTCACCGAGTCGTATCCGCTCTTCGGCTACGACCTGTCGCGCTACGAAGAACTGTTCGAGGACAAGCTCGCGCTGTTCGCGGCGCTGCTCGAGAACGGGCCGGTGACGTGGCGCGGCACGACGCGCTCGGCGCTCGAGCGCGACGTGATCTATCCGCCGATCGAATCCGGCACGCTGCGCACCTGGGTTGGCGTCGGCGGCAGCCCCGAGTCCGTCGTGCGCGCCGCGCGTTACGGCCTGCCGCTGACGCTCGCGATCATCGGCGGGCATCCGACGCGCTTCAGGTCGTATGTCGATCTCTACCACCAGTCGCTCGAGCGCTTCGGTAAGCCGTCCCAGCCGGTGGCGGTGCATTCGCCCGGCCACGTCGCCGCCACCGACGAGCAGGCCCGGGAGGACCTGTGGCCGCACTACGAGGCGATGATGTCGCGGATCGGCGCTGAACGCGGCTGGCCGCCGACGACCCGTGCCCATTTCGATCGCGAAGCCGGGCCGGACGGCGCGCTCTGCGTCGGCTCGCCGGAAACGGTCGCAACGAAGATCGTGAAGACCGTGCGGGCGCTGGGTCTGGCGCGCTTCGACATGAAATACAGCGCCGGCACGCTGCCTCACGACAAGCTGCTGACCAGCATCGAGCTGTTCGGGACGAAGGTCATGCCGATGGTGCGGGAGCGCCTGGCCGAGGCCACTCGCGCGGCGCGGTGAGATGTTTACTTCTGTGAGGTCGTCGCCACTTCGAAGACGTGAAAGAAGCGTGCTGGCGTGCTGCGCTGAAGCAGCGGCAGCGAGACGTTGAAGACCGGTGCGCCGGTGGACGTGCGGCCTTCGAGTTGGCCGTGGTGGGCGTGGCCGTGGAAGACGGCGGCGACGTCGTAGCGGCTGATCGGCTCCTCGAGCCGCGACGATCCCAGAAATGGATAGAGCTCGAGCGGTTCGCCTTCGACGGTGCCGGCGATCGGTGAGTAGTGGAGCAGCGCGACGCGCGATGTCGCTTTCACGCGCGCCAGCGCGGTTTCCAGTTTGAGCGCTTCGCCGAGCGTCTCCTGCACGAACTGCTTGATCGCGTTCTCGCCCCACGGACCCAGCGCGCGCGGGCCGAAGCCGCCGCAGAAGCCCTTGACGCCCGCGAAGCCGACACCGTTCACCTCGACGCCGTCGCCGTCGAGGACGATGATGCCGGCCTCCTTCAGAATCTGCCGCACCACCTCGGGCTGTCCCGATTCGTAGTCGTGGTTGCCGAGCACGCAGACGACCGGGAGCCGCGACGCCTGCCCGATCAACTTCGCCAGGTCGTGCGCCTCGTCCGAGCGGCCGTGATCGGTGAGGTCGCCGCAGATCACCAGTACGTCGGCCTCGGTGTTGGCCTGCGCGAAAATCGGCGGATAGAACTCCGTTGGGTGTCGCCCGAAGTGCAGATCGGCCATGGCCGCAACGCGCGTTTTGGGCATGTGGGAAAGAGAGCAAGACGCGTGCCTCGAACGGCCGAATGCCGTGGCGGCACCTCCAGTCGATGGTATGACGCTTGCCTGTAGATCCTCTATGACGACGCCCGTGCCGTTCTATCGCGAGGTGCTCGGCGCCCTCACGCGCGCCGACGTGCCGTTCCTCGTCGGCGGCGCCTACGCGTTGTGCCGCTACATCGGTGTCCACCGCGCGACCAAAGACCTCGACCTGATGGTCTGCGAGGAGGACTGGCCGGCGGCCGCGCAGGCGCTGCGCGCGCGCGGCATCGTCACCAAGCTCGTCTTCCCGCACTGGCTCGGCAAGGCCATGGCGCTGCGCGCCCAGGTGGACATCATCTTCAACGGCGGCAACCACCTGACGCCGGTGACTCGCGACTGGTTCGTGCACGCGGTTCCGGAGCCGGTCCTGGGTTTTCAGACCGTGCTCTGTCCGGTCGAGGAACTGCTCTGGTCGAAGTCCTTCGTGATGGAGCGCGAGCGCTTCGACGGCGCCGACGTGCAGCATCTGCTGCGCGCCTTCGCCGATCGGCTGGAGTGGCGCCGGCTCATCGATCGGTTCGCCGGCCACGAGGGCCTGCTCCGCGCGCACCTCATGTTCTTCGAGTACATCTACCCGGGTGAGTACCGGCGAATTCCGGGCTGGGTGGTCCCGGCCGTGGAGGCGGCGATCGCGGCCGCGCCACCGGCGCCCGCCAATCTCTGCCGCGGCACGCGGCTCTCGCGCGCGCAGTATCTCGTCGACATCGAGGAGTGGGGCTACGTGGACGACCGGCTGCCGCCGCACGGCAGCATGAGCGACCGCGACTGGCTGCGATGGACGAACGCCATCGACACCAAGCAGTCGCGCGTGCGTCCCGGCCGCCGCACGTCGGTGCCTAAGCCCGCCGCCGCAGCCGCCGCAGCGTCTCCAGATTCATCCGATCCAGCGGATCGATCTGCGGCCGCCGCGGATGATCGCAAATCCCCGGCGTCTTGTGCGTCTCAATGACCATCGCCAGATGGGCGAAACGCGGATCGCGCGCGATGCGCCGGAACGCGTCGATGCCGACGTGTCCCTCGCCGATGTGCTCGTGGCGATCGAGACGGCTGCCGAGCGGCCGCTTCGAGTCGTTGGCGTGGATCAGCTTCAGCCGCCCGAGCCCGACCTCGCGCGCGAAATCCGTGAACGTCGACGCATAGCCCTTCGGCGTCGCGATGTCATAGCCGGCCGCGATCAGATGGCACGTGTCGAGACAGACGCCGACGCGTGACGAGCCGTCGACGCCGCCGAGGATCGCCGCCAGGTGATCGAAGCGGTGGCCGATCGAGCGGCCCTGTCCGGCGGTGTGCTCGAGCAGCACCAGCGCCTGGCTGCGCGGCCGGGCCGCGAACACCGCGCCGAGGGCGGCAGCCACGAGCCGCAGCGCCTCGTCCTCGCTGATCCCGGCCGCGGCGACGCCGGGATGGACGACGACGCCGTGGAGACCGAGGAGATCGGCGCGGTCGATTTCGTCGATGAACGCGGCGATCGACTGGTCGCGGAGCGCGCCCGGGGGCGCCGCCAGATTGATCAGATAACTGGCGTGCGAGACCGCCGGCGCGAGCGCCGCGGCGGTGACGGCGTCGCGAAACCGGCGCGCTTCGTCCGGATCGATTGGCGCGGCGCGCCAGCGGGCGTTGTTCTTGGCGAAGATCTGCAGCGCCTCGCAGCCGTGCAGCACGGCGCGCTCGACCGCGCGCGTGACGCCGCCGGCCGTAGACATGTGCGCGCCGATCCGGATTCGCGCGCGCGCGGCGGCAGGCGTCGTCATGCCCCGAACTGGCGCAGGTGATGGTCGAAGTGGAGGTAGCCCCAGCGCCGCCACGCGCGATCGGAGAGCGGCCCGAAAATCGGATGGGCGCGGCCGGCGAAGAAGTCGCGGGCGCGCGATCGCTCGAGCAGCGCTTCGACGAGGGCGACGTCGGCGTCGAACGTCCCCGGTCGGGTGCCGCCGATGGCCTGATCGAGCTCCGGCCGGGTCATGATGCCCGGCGGCCACGGCGCCGGGACGTAGAGCGCGACCCACTTCACGACCGTGCGCTGGAGCGGCCCGGTCGCATCGCTCACCGGCTTCTCCGGCGTGCCCATGAGCATCGTGTCGCCGAGGTGGCAGATCATCTGATGCGCGGTCATGCGGCCCCACCGCGGGAGGCTGTCCGGCCCCACGCGTCGCAGCCGCGCGATCAGAGCGGCGCGGACCTCGTCGCTCGAGAGCGTTTTCATCGGCCGAGAAGACGATCGCCGCCGGCGTCGCGGAAGGCCGCCAGCGCCTGCGCCCGGCCGCGCTCGGCGTCGGCGAGAATCTGCGCGAACGTCGGGTCGCCGCGAAGTGCGTCGAACTGCGGCGCCCGCTCCATCGTCTGCGCCGCGAAATAGCCCTTGTCGATGGCGCGCCGCAGCGGCTCGAGGCTGCGCTGGTGGTGGCCGGCGTCGGCCAGCATCCACGCCGTCTGAAACGTCGCTTCCGGATCCTCGAAGATCGACAGCTCACGCAGCTGCCCGAGATTGGCGAACAGGTTCGGATCGCGCTCGAGCCAGAGCTGCAGCTGCACGCCCCAATCCTGGAACGTCTTGATGTGCGGCGCGCGGCGCAGCACGGCAAGCCCTTCGAGCGCTTCGCTCAGCCTGCCGGCCATGCCGAGCGCGATCACCCTGATGACGCCGTCGCCGCCGCCGCCGGTCGCCGGCTCCGGCCAGGACAGCACGCGGCCGAAGTCGGCGGTCATCAGGATCGACTGCTCGACGCTGGTCGGGATGTTGGGGTCGAGGCGGCGCGCTTCGGCGTGGGCCGCGATCGATTCGTCGTACAGGCCGGCGTAGCGGCACGCCTGCACGAGACCGGCGAACAGCTCCGAATCGTTGCCGTGCCGCGTCGCCTCGCCGAGCAGCCGGACCACGGCCTGTTGGGCCTTGCCGGTATCAGCCTCGAAATTGGAGAGGAACTTGTGCGCCACCGACAGGCGCGGGTTGAGCTCGAGCGCACGGCGAAGGGCCGCTTCGGCGCGCGCCGATGCGTCGGGGGTGTGCTCGATGTACTTGTCGATGACCCGGTAGCAGCGGCCGAGCCGCGCCCAGGCCGGCGCGAACATCGGATCGAGCTCGACGCACCGCTCGTAGAGCGCGCGCGCCTCGACGATCTTCTCGTACGTCCGCGCCAGCTCGTTGGCGCGCAGGTACAACTCGTAGGCGCTCGCGTTCTGCGGAGCGTCCACGGCCGGCGTCCTGCCGAGCGGCAGCGACAGCGCGCCGACGATCTGGCGCGCCAGATCGTCCTGCAGGCGGAACAGATCGCCGAGCGGCGCCTGCACCGTATGCGACGTGATCAACGTGCCGGTCGGCGCTTCGACGAGCTGAGCGACCACGCGCAGCTGGTCGCCCGATCGCAGCAGCGTGCCGGTGACCACGCGATCGACGTCGGCGTCGGCGGCGACGACCTTGAGATCGGGCGCCTCGGTGGCGAACTTCGCGGCCGTCGCGCTCGATCGCACCACCAGCGAACCGATGCCGGTGAGTGAAGTGGTGATCGCATCGGGCAGGCTGAAGGCGAGGAAGTCGGTTTCCGGATCGAACCGCAGCACGCGGAAGGGCAGGACGACCAGACGCGTCAGCGCCTGTGCCACCGCCGGCAGGTCGTCGTCGCTCGCGGCGCGGAGAGCGGCGAGCTCGTTCGACATCGCGTCGGCCGATTCGGGGCGATCGGCCGGTTTCTTGGCGAGTGCGTGGCGGATGACGCGATCGAGCGCCGCCACCGCCGGTGAGCCAGACAGCGCCGGCGGATGCTCGTAGACGGTGGCGTGCAGGATCTCGATGACGGTGCGGCCCACGAACGCCGGCCGGCCCGAGAGCATCTCGAACAGGATGGCGGCGGCCGAGAACAGATCGGTCCGAGAGTCGATCTCCTCACCGGTGACCTGTTCGGGCGCCATGTAGCGCGGCGTCCCGAGCATGGCGCCCGCGCGCGTCAGTTCGGTCTTGGTGTGATCCAGCGCGGCCTCGAAGGCCGGCCGGGCGAGTCCGAAGTCGAGCAGCTTGACGCCATGGGGCGTCAGGAATACGTTCGACGGCTTGAGATCGCGGTGCACGATGCCGCGCGCGTGGAGCGCCGAGAGCGCCGCCAGCATGCCGAGTCCGATCGACGTCGTCTCGCTGAGGCCGACGGGGCCGCGGCCCAACCGGTCCGCCAGCGACTCGCCCTCGAGCAGCTCCATCGCGATGAAGAGCTCGCCCTGGTCCTCGCCGATCTCGTAGACCTGGCAGACGTTGGGATGGTTGACGCCGGCGGCGGCGCGGGCCTCGCGCCAGAAACGCTTCCGCGCTGTCTCTTCGTTCGCCGGCACCGACATCGTCTTCAGCGCGACCGCGCGTTCGAGTCGCTCGTCGCGGGCTTCGTAGACGACGCCCATGCCGCCCGATCCGAGCGTGCGCAGGATCTTGTAGTGGCCCAGGCGTGCCGGCGCGGGGCGCGGGGTCGAGCCCGGCGCACCGCCAATCGGCGGCTGCGGCGGCGGCGTCGCCCCGGTCAACCAGTTGTACAGCGCGCGCAGCGGCCCACGGGCTTCTTTGTCGGTCGGTCCGTCCACCACGGAAACGTCGATCATACTCCGTCGGTGGTGCGCCAGGCTTCTATGGACCCGGGCGATCGGTCGGTGCCGGCGGCGCGAACCAGTTGTCGCGCGAGACGATCTTCTTGCCCTCGGGGTCGGCCTCGTAGTTGGGCGACATGATCTGCACGCCGTGCTCGTTGAACGCGTCCTGGATGTTCGCGTGCAGCCGATCCAGCGTCACCACGCGGAGCGCCGGGTTCTCGATCGAGACCAGCAATCGGTACTGGACGTAGAAATCCATCAGCGCCGTCTGGCGGACGATCGGCGGCGGCTGGCGGCGAATCCCCGGCGTCCGCTCGGCCGCGAGCAGCAGCAGCGCCTCGACCTGCCGCCACGGCGTGTCGTAGCCAATCGTCACCGTGGTCGGAATGTAGAGGCCGTCCTTGTCCGCGAAGCGCGAGTAGTTGGTCGTCACCTGTCCGACCACGACCGCGTTGGGAATCGTCACTTCCTCCTGGAGCAGCGTCCTGACCTTCGTCGACAGCGCGCCGACCTGAAGGACCGTGCCCTCGATGTCGCCGATCTTCACGAAGTCGCCGGTCCGTACCGCACGCGAGTAGGTAATCGTGAAGCCGCTCATGATCTGATTCGCGATGCCGCTCGATCCGATCGACACGATCAAGCCGAGGAAGACGCTGACGCCCTTGAACACGTCCGAGTCGCTGCCGGGAAGATATGGATAGGCGACGATGAGGGCGCCGAGCCAGAGCAGCGCGGCAACGAGGCGGCGCGAGGGCGCCGCGGTCTCGGGATAGATATAGGGCAGTTCGACGCGGCCGGCCTCGGCGGCCTGGAACAGCAGGTTGCTGAGTCGCACCAGGACTCGGGTGACGACCGCGATGAGCGCCACCATCAGCAGGTCGGGCATCGCCCGCGCCACCGCCAGCGCGCCGTTGATCACCAGGTTGATCAGAATCTCGCGCAGCGACTCGCCGAGGGCGCGCGTGAACGGGAAACGGCGGAGCGTGAACGTCAACCAGACGTAAGTGAGTACGGCCGCGGCAATCACGGTGATCGCCATCACGGCATGCCGCACGATCTGCGCGGCACGCGAGTCGCGCACCGAGTCCAGATCGGTCGCCGAGATCTTCTGCAGCCGCCGCTCGGCCGACGCTTCGGCGTTTGCGGCCAGACGCCGGTGGAACCTCACCATCACGAACAGGATGGCGAAGTAGACGATCGTGCCCGTAGCCGCCACGGTGATCGCCATGGCCATCGATCCGACCTGATAGACCTCGGCCGCCTCCGCGAGCGCGACCCGGAGGTTGGCGGCCGCTTCGTTCGCGGTCCTCGTGAGATCGGTGTTCGCGAGCGTGTCGACGTCGTCGGGCAGGATCACGAAGACGTCGCGCCCCCCGACGGTGACGAGCATCGCCGATGCGACCGGCGTGAGCGTGACGTCCAGGCTGCCGCGGCCGCGGACGATTTCGCCGAGCACCCGCGACGCGGCTTCCGCACGGTCCGCGGGCGTTCGACCGCGCACGCTGCCATGGAGCTGGACGATGCGGCGGTTGTTGAACGTGAGCC
>DASTCC010000330.1:0-2232 GCA_035711465.1 Vicinamibacterales bacterium | reverse complement strand
GTTCGATCACGACGGGCCAGTTGAAACCGCCGTGCAAGGTGGCGGCAGCGCTGGCCAGCGCGAGCGTGGCTTCGGCCAGCGACGGATCCGCGGCCAAAGCCGCCCGCGCCTCGCGTTCGGCCCGTTCGCCCCAGGCAATGGCATCCGCCTCATACGCATACCGGATGCTGAACCACGCGGAAGCGATCGACAACCCGGCGCGCGCCAGCGCGTAGCCGGGATCGATCGCGATCGCCCGCTCGAAGGCGTCGATCGCCGTTTTCATCTCAGCTTCGGTGTAGTTCACCAGCGACGCCCGGCCGCGGACATACAGTTCGTAGGCCTCGGCGTTCGCGGTATAGCGCCGCCTGAATCGCTCGCGATCGCCGGCGCTGAGCTCAATCCGGAGCGCCTCGACGACCTGTTCGGCGATCGTGTCCTGCAGCGTCAGCAATGTGCCCCGCACCACGTCGTACGATCGTGCCCACGCCACCGAACCCGTGGGACTCTGCACCAACTGCAGCGTCACCCGATACGCGGTCGCCGTGGGCTGGATCGTGCCGACCAGCACGTGATCGACGGCGAGCGTATCGGCCACGCGCGCGGGCTCGACCGGCGCGTCGGCGTAACTCAGCACCGCGGCGGTGGGCCGCAGTCCGATCTGCCGCACCGTGGCCAAGCGTGTGATGATGGCGTCGGCGATGCCGACGCCAAGGTGTCGATCCGCCGCGGTGACGTCCCCGACCAGGCGCAGGGGCAGCACGGCGAGCTGCGGACGCGCCGTCTCCAGCGGCGTCGCCGGTGGCGGCCCGGCGCGGCGCCCCGCCAGCCACAGCGCCGCTGCCACCATCGCGACGATGGCCACCGCTGCCGTCAGACCTTTCCAGCCACGATGACGTGGCCATGCCGCCGCCGGCGCGACACGCGCCAACGCGTCGTGCAGTTCGGCGGCGGATTGCCAACGCTCGTCCGGATTCTTTCGAAGGCAGCGCGTCACGATCGCATCGACTGCCGGCGGCGCCCCCGGCCGCTGACCGCTGAGCGGCGGCGGATCCGACACCATGATCGCCGTGAGCAGGCTGGCGGAGCTGCGCGCCTGGAATGCCTTGCGGCCGCTCAACATCTCGTACAGCACGCAACCGAATCCGAAGACATCGGTGCGAGCATCGGCCTCGCGGCCTTCGAGCTGTTCGGGTGCCATGTAATGCAACGTGCCGAGAATGGCGCCGGGCGCCGTCAACGCGGAGGACTGGTCGGGAGCACGCGTCTCGACGACGGAAGCCGAAGCTTTCGCCAGGCCAAAGTCGAGCAGCTTCGCGCCCGAAGAGGTCACCATGATGTTGCGCGGCTTGAGGTCGCGATGCACGATTCCGGCGCGATGCGCGCGGTCGAGCGCCGACGCGATCTGCCTCGCGTACGCCAACGCATCGTCGATGGCCAGTGGGCCTCGCGCCAGCCGCTCGGCCAGCGTCTCGCCATCGAGATACTCCATCACGAGGTATTGCAGTTCTCCCGAGTCGGGTTCCCCGGCCGATACCGTGCCGACGTCGTGAAGCGTGCAGATGTGCGGGTGGGCCAGGGCCGCCACGGTGCGAGCCTCGCGCTCGAATCGCTCGTGTGACGAGCCGCCGGCCGCCACGGCGGATGGCAGCAGCACCTTGATGGCAACCATGCGGCCAAGCCGCGTGTCGCGCGCCTTGTACACCTCGCCCATGCCACCGGCGCCGATGCGCAACTGCACCTCATACGGACCGATCCGCCGCCCTTCCAGGCGCGAGCCCACGAAGTCGGCAGCGAACAGATTGGCGGCGGGCTCTTCGAGGAAACCGCCGGCATGCAGATGCGACGCGAGCAGGCGATCGACCTGCCGACGCAGCGACACATCAGCGCCGCAGGCGCGAATCAGGTACTCGTCGCGAGCGGCCGGCGGCAGCGCCAGCGCTCCTTCGAAGATGGTGCGGACGCGCCGCCACTCGTCCGCGCTTTGGGTGATCGACAATTCGGCGTGATTTTAGTGCATCCTGGGGTAGGCTCGCGCCTGGGATGACGTGCACGATCGTGCAGACGAACCGGACGTAACGCGGCTGCTCTCGGAGTGGCAACGCGGCAACATGGCCGCATTCGACCAGCTCGTTCCTGTCGTGTATGAGGAGCTTCGCCCAGTGGCTCGTGCGCGGTTACGCCACGAACGTGACGGGCATACGCTGCAGACGACCGCGCTGGTGCACGAGGCCTATCTGCGGCTGGTCGACT
>DASTCC010000329.1:0-8656 GCA_035711465.1 Vicinamibacterales bacterium | reverse complement strand
TCGTGACCTGTCGTCACCCGTCGTTACCTGGCGTGACCCGTCGTAACCCGTCGTAACCCGTCGAGACCTGTCGTAACCTGTCGTCACCGACGGATGCCCTTCAAAAACCCACGGACGCTCGGGGGCGCGGGCATGAGCGAGCTCACCAAGTCGCCGCAGCCGACGCTCCGGACCGAGCGGCTGGTGCTGCGGCCGTTCACCATCAGCGACGCCGCCGCCGTCGCTCGTCTGGCCGGCGCGATCGAGATCGCGAACACGACGCTGACGGTGCCGCATCCGTACGAGCCGCCGATGGCCGAGCAGTGGATCGCGATGCATGCGCCGGGGTGGGCCAGCGGCGAGCAAGTGGTGTACGCGATCACCCGCGAGGGCGACGGCCTGGTCGGCGCGATCGGTCTCGTGATCGATCGCATACACCGGCGCGCGGAGCTCGGCTACTGGGTCGGCGTCCCGTACTGGAATCAGGGTATCGCCACCGAGGCGGCGCGCGCGTTGATCGCCTTCGGCTTCTCGACGCTCGATCTGAACCGGATTCAAGCCCGTCATCTCACCCGCAACCCGTCGTCGGGACGCGTCATGGCCAAGCTCGGGATGCAGTTCGAAGGCGTCCAGCGGCAGCACGTGATCAAGTGGGGTGTGCCGGAGGACCTGGTCAGCTACGCGATCGTCCGATCCGACGAAGCCGCCGCGAAGCCGTCCAAAGGGGGCGACCCGCCGGTGCCGCTGCTTTACACCGAGCTCGCCGACTGGTGGCCGCTGCTCTCGACGCCGTCCGACTACGGGGAGGAGGCGGCCTTCTACCGCCGGCATCTGAACGAGGCGGCGACGCGGCCGATCGAGACGGTGCTCGAGCTCGGCAGCGGCGGCGGAAACAACGCGTCGCACCTCAAGCAGCACTTCCGGATGACGCTGGTCGATCGGGCGCCCGGCATGCTGACGGTGAGCCGCCAGCTCAATCCCGAGTGCGAGCACGTCGACGGCGACATGCGCACGGTGCGGCTGAAGCGCGAGTTCGACGCCGTGTTCATTCACGACGCGGTCTGTTACCTGACGACGGCCGAGGACGTCCGCCGCGCGATCGAGACCGCGGTCGTGCATTGCCGGCGGGGCGGCGCCGTGCTGATCGCGCCCGACTACACGCGCGAGAACTTCGCGCCCGCGACCGAGCACGGCGGCCATGACGGCGACGGCCGCAGCCTTCGCTATCTCGACTGGACGACCGACCCCGATCCGACGGACACGACGTATCTCGTCGACATGGCGTATCTGTTGCGCGAGGGCGATTCGACGCGGGTGAAGTGGGATCGACACGTCGAAGGCCTGTTCAGCCGCGAGGACTGGCTGCGCTGGATGGCAGACGCGGGCCTCGACGCGCGGGGCATTCCGTTCGAGCACTCCGAGGTCGATCCCTGCACGCACGAGATCTTCGTCGGCGTCAAGCGCGGGCCGTAGTCGACGCCAGCGGGTATCATCGGCCTATGACGATCTCGATCACGTACTGCGTGCAGTGAAACTACTACCCCAGGGCCGCCAGTCTGGCGGCCGCGATTGAGAAGGCCACGGGAACGATGCCGACCCTGGTCGAGGGACGCGGCGGTGTGTTCGACGTCGCCGCCGACGGCAAGGTGATCTTTTCCAAGCGGGCGACGGGGCGATTCCCGATGCCGGAAGAGATCCTCAAGGCGGCGCGTTGACGGAAGTCGCGTGGACGCTGAGTGCGTCAGGAGGGACTATGTCGGCGGAGAACAAGGCCGTGCTGCGGCGATGGTTCGAGGACGTCTGGAACAAGAAAAAGATCGAGACGATCGATCAGCTGCTCGCGCCGGGCGCCGTGGTCGCCGGCGTCGGCCGCGACATGCACGGCCCCGAGGACTTCAAGGTGTTCTACCGCGCCTACTGCGACGCGTTTCCCGACGTCCGGCTGCAGATCGACGCGCTCGTCGCCGAAGGCGATCTCGTCGTCGCGCGGTTCAGCGGCACGGGCACACACACCGGCGGCGGCCTCGGGTTCGCGCCGACCAATAGACCGGTGAAGATCTTCGGCATGGCGATGTGCCGGGTGGAGAAGGGACGCATCGTCGAGGGATGGAACGCGTTCAACCAGATGGAGATGTTCCAGCAGATGGGCGTGAAGGAGATGCCGCCCTCGCAGTAGGCCGACCGGGACGACTGCCGTGCAGGAGATCATCGAAGGCGCGGTCCGCGCCGTGGGCTGGGCAGCGCTGAAGGCGATCTCGTTCGGCAAGCACCGGAGCGATAGCATCGGCGCTCCGGTCGTCGAAGGCGCGCTCGGCCTGGCCGTGATCGCCGCCGGCATGTGGCTGGCGTACCGCACCTGGAGATGACTGTGACCAATCGCGTGAAGGGGCCGTTCGACGTGAAGATGATTCCGCAGCCGCCCGACGAGGCGGCCGGCGGCGCAGCGATCGGGCGGATGCTGCTCGACAAGACGTTCCACGGCGCGCTCGACGCGACCAGCAAGGGGCAGATGCTCGCGGTGATGACCGGCGTGAAGGACTCGGCCGGCTACGTCGCGATGGAGCACGTGGTCGGCACGCTCGAGGGCAAGCGCGGTACCTTCGCGCTGCAGCACAGCGGGACGATGAACCGTGGCAAGCAGTCGCTCGATCTCCACGTCGTGCCCGACTCGGGCACCGGCGATCTGGTCGGCCTCACCGGCAAGATGGCGATCGTCATCACCGGCGGCAAGCACGAGTACGATTTCGAGTACGCGCTCGGAGGCTAGAGCGATGTCGCTGCGCGGCAGGCTGCTGGGACCGAGCTCGAAGGAGCTCTGGCGCCAGCTCAGTGAACAGCTCGGCCCGGAGTTTCTGATTCGACAGGCCGATTTCATGAGCGGCCTGCTGACACGGCTGGGAATGCAGGACGTCGTCGTCGGTCACGAGAAGTTCGATCAGCTGCACCGCATCGGCGCGGCGACGGACACGCCTCCGGGCGTGACGCTGTAGTCCACATCCTTATGACATCGACGCTCCGTGTCGTCATCCTCGCGTGGCTCGCGCTCGCGGTATTTGCGCAGCCTGATACCGGCGCGATCGCGGGACGGGTGACTGACGAGAGCGGCGGTGTGTTGCCGGGCGTCAAAGTGACAGTGCTCGCGGCGTCAGTTGCGAAAGAGATCGTCACCGGCGCGGATGGCCGGTTTCTGATACCGGGATTACCCGTCGGCACCTATCGCGTGCGCGCCGAGCTCGCCGGATATCGGCCGGCCATGCTGGAGAACCTGGTCGTGAAACGCGGGGCGACCACCGACGTGCGTGTGCCGATGCGCGTCGGCATCCTCAGCGGCAGCTTGATGGTGCTCCCGGCCGACGGCGTCGCCGGCGCGATGCGCGAGGCGGTAGAGGTGCTGCACGTGCGGGTCCGAAGCCTCATCGGCAGCGGCCCGCTCGGCAAGGGCGCGAACATCATCGGCACCGAGCACGAAGCGGTCGTGCTCGAGACCATCAAGGCCGGCGCTACCGCCAGGGCGCCGAATACGTTCGTGAAGTTCTGGCAGCATGACGCTGGCCGTGTCGTCGAGGATGGACGCAACTACCTCGGCAGGTTCCGGGTAATCGCCCCTGGCGAGCCCGTCATCGTGCTGCTCCGCAGCAGTCCGTCCGAGGGGCTGACGACGTACGCGGACGACCGCTACCTGTTCTCGACGGCCAAAGGCGTTGTCACTGCGTTCGCGATACAGGATCCGCGCATCCCCGACGGCACGCCGGTCGACAAGGCGATCGCAACGCTGCGCGAGCTCGTGAAGGCCGGCGATCGCTGACATGGCGACGACGCCTGCGTCACAGCTCGCCGGATTCATCGCGAAGTTCGACCCGGCCATCGCGAAGCTTGCTCGTCAGGCACGCGCGACCCTGCGCCGCCACTACTTTTCCACCGCCAACGAGCTCGTCTACGACAACTACAACGCCCTCGCGATCGGCTACAGCGCCACCGAGCGGGTCTCGGATGTGGTCATCTCGTTGGCCGTCGGCGCTCGCGGCATCAACCTCTATTTCATGTACGGCAAGAGCCTCGACGATCCGCACGGTCTATTACAAGGGGAGGGCAACCAGGGCGCGTTCGTGCGGCTCACCGATCTCGACGTGCTCGACGATCGGCGGATCGTCGCATTGATTCACGAAGCCATTCGGGAAGGCCCGACACCCCTGCCGAGATCCGGTCGCGGCAAGCTGATCATCAAATCGGTCTCGGCGAAGCAACGGGATCGCAGGACCGGCAAACGCCGCTGACAAACATTGAACCTTGGGGGGCGTGGAGGGCCGTGGAGATGTCTTTCGAAGAACGGTTCTTCAAAAGAATTCTCCACGGCCCCCCAAGGTTCGATGTTTGTCTCTTCTGTCGTCACTGCCCCCTGAACAGCACCTGCGGCTCGACCAACGCGGCGCGGCGGGCCGGGATGTAGGCAGAGATGCCGACGATGACCGCGACCGCGGCGAGCACGGCGACGTAGGTCATCCGATCGTTCGGACGAACGCCGACGAGCAGGCTCTGCATCAGCCGCGTGCCAAACCACGCCGCTGCCAGGCCGGTGACGATGCCGACGGCGACGCTCACGCCCGCGCGGCGCAGCACGCCGCCGACGATCGTGCCGCCTTTCGCGCCGAGCGCCAGGCGCACCGCGAACTCGCGGCGGCGATGCGCGACGTCGAGCGCGACCAGGCTGAAGAGGCCGACGGCGGCGAGGCCGAAGGCGAGGCCTGCGAACAGCAGGAACATCCACAGGCTCAACCGCCACGGCGCCTGCGCGCGCCGGACGATGGCGTCCATCGGCGTGATGTCGTCCACGATCGCGTCGGCGTCGAGCTCGAGCGCCAGCGCCTGCAGCGCGCCAGCGGCGGCAAGCGGCGATCCCGTGGTGCGGACGACGACGTTGTCGGTGTCGAGGCCGACCTGCATGGCCGGGTCGTAGATGTCGAGCTGCGCCTCGTCGATGCCGCGATAGCGCACGTCGCCGACGACGCCGACGATCTCCCGCCAGGCCACGCGCGGTTCACCCGCCGAGAACGTCGACATGCGCACGCGTCTGCCGATCGCATCCTGGCCCGGCCAGAGCCGCCGCGCCGTCGATTCGCTGACAATCGCCACGCGCGGCCCGTCGGCGGTGTCGCGTTCGTCGAACACGCGGCCGCGCACGAGGCGAATCCGCATCGTCTCGAAGTAGCCGGGCGTCGCGGTCTGATAGTTGAGCGTCGGATTGGCGTCGATGGTGCGCCGGTCATCCGGCGACTGGCCCTCGAGCAGCACGCGAACGCCCTGGCCGATCGGGCCGAGCATCAGCGGCCGCAGGAACACGGCGCCGGCGGACTCGACGTCCGGGAGCGCGCGAGCGCGTTCGAGATAACGCTGCATCCACGCGCGTTGCGGCTCGGCGGTGTTCTCGGTGTCGACCTGCAGGCTGAGGACCCGATCCGGCACGAAGCCCAGATCCGTCCGCTGCAGGTTGACGAAGCTGCGGACGATCAGACCCGCCGCGACGAGCAGCACCACGGCGAGCGCGATCTGCACCGAGAGCAGCACCGATCGCGCGTTGAGCGATCCGCGCGCGGCCGTGGTCCGTTCGCTGTCGCCGAGAGCGCCGGCGATGCCGATGCGTCCTGCCGCACGCATCGGCACCAGCCCCGCGAGCAGCGCCGACGTCAGCACGACGCCGAAAGAGAACAGCGCGACGACGAGATCGATCGACACCGAGTCGAGCCGGGGCACATCGGCGGCGGCGAGCGCGACAACGGCGCGAAGCAGGGCCTGAGCGAGGGCGAGGCCGATGGTGCCGCCGATGACGGCGACGAGCAGGATCTCGGTGAGCCAGAGCCGCGCGATCGTGGCGCGCGAGGCGCCGAGCGCGAGGCGGACGCCGTCCTCGCGGCGCGCCCGGGCGACGCGCGTCAACAACAGCCCGGAGAGATTCGCGCACGCAATCAGCAGCAGCACGACGACCGACGCCCAGAGCAGCCAGAGCGCGGGACGGACGGGCCCGAAGACATGCTCCGCGAGTGACGCGACCACGGCATGGTCGCCCCACTCGAGCCGGCCGGGAGTCGACTGATCCAGCTGTGCCTCGATCTGATCGAGCCGTCCGCGCACGGCGTCGGCCGTCATGCCGGCGCGCACGCGGCCCAGCACGTAGAACACGCCGACGTTGTCGAGCCGGCTCACGTTCTCGGCGGCGCCGCTCGCGAGCACGGGCACGGACGGAATCCAGAACTCGGCGCCGCGAGGGAAATCGAGGCCGGCGGGCATGACGCCGAGAATCTCCGTCGGCTGCCCGCTGAGATTGATCGACTTGCCGACGATATCGGGATCGGACGCGAAGCGCCGCACCCACATCGCGTGGCTGATCACCGCCACGGCCGGGCCGTTCGGCACGTCGTCGTCGGCGCGCAGCGCCCGGCCGAGAATCGGCGCGACCCCGAGCGTGTCGAAGAAGCCCGCGGAGACGCCGGCGAACTCCAGACGCGTGCGCTGACCGTCGTGCGTCAGCACCGCGTTCCAGAGATGCGTCGCCACCAGGCTCGACTGGATGAAGGGCGCGCCTGCGGCCGTCCACTCACGCAGATGCCGGTAGGTCAGCTCGACCACGCCCTGGCCGGCGCCGGATTCGACCTGCCAGCAGACGACGAGATTCTCCGGCGCCGCGATCGGCATCGGCCGCAGGAGCACGGCGCGAACGACGCTGAAGATCGCGCTGTTGGCGCCGATCGCCGCGGCCAGCGTCAGCACGGCCGCCGCGGTGTAGCCGGGCGAGCGCCGCAGTTGACGGACGGCGAGGCGGAGATCGGCAACCCAGCTCATGCGTGCATGCTCCGGAAGGCGGCGGCCAGGCGCGTGACGCCGTCGCGAATCTCGCGCTCGCGCACGCCTCCGTACCCGAACACGAGTCCGTTCGGCGGCCGCGTGCGCACGGAGAACGCCGACACGGGCACCAGCGTCACGTCGTGCTTCGCGGCTTGCTGAACGACGCGCTTGTCGTTGAGGCGCTTGGGCAACCACGCGGTCAGCGACATGCCGGCGTCGGCAGGCAGCACGTCGAGCAGATCGGAGAACTGCCGTCGCAGCAGCGTCAGCAGCAGGTGCTGCCGCGATTGATACAGCACGCGCATCCGGCGCACGTGCCGTTCGAAATGTCCCTCCGCCAGAAAATCCGTCATCGTCGCCTGCTCGAGGTATGGCGACGAGTAGCCGGAGATGAGACGCGCGCGATGAAACGCGTCGTGGAGCGCCGGCGGGACGACGACGTAGGCGAGCCGGAGTGCGGGGAACATGAGCTTGCTGAACGTGCCGGCGTAGATCACGTTGCCGCTGTCGTCGAGGCCCTGGAGCGCCGAGAGCGGCGTCGACGCGTAGCGGAACTCGCTGTCGTAGTCGTCCTCGAAGATCCAGCTGCCGTGCGCGGCGGCCCAGCGGAGCAGCGCGAGCCGGCGCGGCAGGCTCAGCGGCATGCCGAGCGGCACCTGGCGCGCTGGCGTGAGGTAGGCGAGGCGAGCGCGGGGCGCCATGCGCATCGCCTGATCGACGTCGAAGCCGTCGGCGTCGACCGACACCGGCACGACGTGCGCGCCGTAGCCGAGCAGCGCGTTGCGGGCGCCGTCGTAGCCCGGGTCCTCGAGCCAGGCGAGGTCGCCGGGGTCGAGCGTGACGCGCAGCGTCAGATCGATCGCCTGCTGCGAGCCGTTGCAGATCAGGATCTGATCGGCCTGGCAGCGCACGCCGCGCGCGGCGCGGAGGTACTCGGCGATCGCTTCGCGCAGCGGCCGGAAGCCGAACGGATCGCCGTAGCCGAGGTGGCGCGGCGAGCACGATCGCCAGCGCCGCGAGAGCAGGCGGCCCCAGACTTCGGTGGGAAAGACGTCGAGCGCGGGCACGCCGGTCGCGAACGCGCGCGGCGTCTCGCCGAGTCCCTGGAGCGCTTCGATCGACAGGTTGGCAATCGCCTGCCCGCGGCGCGAGGGCAGCGCGCCGCTCGCGAGCGTCGGCGCGGCCGGCCGGCGATCGGGCTCGTGGTTGAGGACGCTGACGTAGGTCGCGGCGCCTTCGCGGCCGCGGATGTAGCCTTCGGCGGCGAGTTGCTCGAATGCCTGGATCACCGTGGCGCGCGAGACGCCGAGGTCGATCGCCAGCGCGCGCGAAGACGGCAGGCGGCTGCCCGGCTTCAGCGCGCCGTCGAGAATCGAGCGGCGCAGCTGGCCGTAGATCTGCCGGTAGCGGCGCTCCGGCGAGGTCGGGTCGATGCCGAGTCGGAGCAGCCGGCCGCGGCCGATTTTCGGGCGCGCGAGCGCCGAGCGATCCATGTCGTGCATTCTCGCAGACAGACGCCGGGAGCCGCCCCGGTGGCCGGTCGCGCGATCGAGCCAGTTTCGCCGCCGCGACCAGACCAGTTCAGAATGGCGACCGAGGAGCATTCATGGGCCTTTCCGACGCGACCTCAGCGGTGAGCGTGCGCCCGGCGGTCGTCGCCGACGCCCCTGTGCTGGCCAGACTGCGCTTCGAATTCCGCGCCGGCCAGGGTGCGATCGCCGAAACCGAAGCCGCGTTCGTGGCGCGCTGCGCGCCATGGATGGCGAGCCGCCTCGGCCCGTCGAGCGCGTGGCGCGCCTGGGCGGCCGAAAGCGACGCCGGGATCGTCGGCACGGCGTGG
>DASTCC010000328.1:0-10925 GCA_035711465.1 Vicinamibacterales bacterium | reverse complement strand
GGGGCAGCGGCTTTTCGTTCGCCGACCTCGCCGCCGATCGCGCCGGCACGACGTTCGGCCTGCGCGCGACCGCCACCGAGCCGAACGCCCGCGGCCTGCAGGCGAGAATCGAGGCCGGCTTCGCCGAGAGCGACATGATGCCCGCCGTCAACGGCCTGCCCGAGAACATGTCGGAAGCCGATTTCAGGCAGCGCTATCGCGGCGTCCGCTCGCCGGAGTACACGCGCATGCTCGACGAGATCGAGCGCCGCATCGCGGCGCTGCCGATCTTTCAGCGCTGAGCGCCGGCCGGCGTCCGCGCCGCGGCCACCGACGCCCGGACCCATTCCTCGATGCGCGGGTCGGGCAGGAGCGCCTGGCTCGCCATCTCGTAGGTCAGGCCCTCGAGGCGCTTGACGATCCCGCGCTCGATGCCGCCGTAGGTGAGCAGCAGCGGCACGATCAGCACCCGGCGTCCTTCGCCGGCGCGCCGTTCGACGAGCGATCGCAGCTCGGCCGTCGCGCGGTCGCGAATCGGCGCCGGCGCGTCGTCGCGCACCGTGAGCGCGTCGATCGAGGCGAAGGGCGTCGACGCGCCGATGCGGTCCGCGAGCCGGCGCATGTCGGCGAGCCAGCGCGCGTTGTCGACGTCGGGCACCGGACCGTGCGCGACGATCACGACCGCCTCGGACGCAGGCGCCCGGCTGAGCGCGAGCGCGCGCGAGCCCAGGATGTCGGCGACCAGCGGATGGTCGTTGAGCGCCGGGGCCATGACGATCGGCAGCGTCGTCTGCACCGGACGCAGGTTGGCCTCCGGATCGGCGGCCGGTGCGTGCGCCTCGTGGCCGCCGCCCGCGCCGTGCGACATCCGCGCGAAGATCTCGAGATCGCGCGGCCGCTCGGCGCGCAGGCCGAGCAGGTACTCCGTCGACGTGATCACGGAGCTGTGCGACGAGACGAACAGCGGCACGGCGACGATGGACGACACGCCGCGCGCCTGAAGGCGATCGATGGCGCCCTGGATGTTCGCGCGTGTCGCCATGCCGAACGCCACTTCCACCGGTGTGGATGCGCCGAGCGATGCGGCGAGCGTCGTCACGCGAGCGTTCCATTCCGGGCCGCCGCCGTGAGCCAGGAGCAGAATGCCCTCCGTCGGGGCGGTTGCGGGCGCCTGCGGCGCCACTGTCAAGAGCAGGGTGCTGATGAGCGCGAAGGAGTGAAGCATGGCCCGTCCTCGGGCGCGTCAGCGCGCCCAGCTCCAGGACAGTCCGGCGCGCACGGTGCGGCCGTACTCGGGGCGATAGATCGGCGCCGGCGTGCCATCCGGCATGACCACGCCGGTGTTCGGATCCTGGCTGTCGCCCAGGTTGTCGATGGCCAGGAATCCGATCGCGCCCGCAGCATCGACGGCTCGCGACGCGGCCGCGAACCCCGGCGCCCGGACGTCGACGACGTACGACTGCGCCGGCAGCGGACCGGAATCGAAGCCGCCATCGGCCCCCGACTCGAGCGCGCGTACCGCGCCGCCCGACTCGAGCTTGATTGTGACCGCCGCGCCCTTCACGGGCAGCCGCTGAGCGTCGAGCACGACGCCGCGAACCCTGACCGGGCCCGCCCGGGAGCTGAAGGTTTGTGCGGCGACGGGATGGGCGGGAAGGAAGATGAAAAAGGCGGCAAGCAGGACACGAACGAACCTGACGACGACGGACATCTCGAGTCACTCCGGGGTCTTAATGAGACTCAATCTCAAATCCGGAGGTACAGTAACCCCGACTGAAATGGTCGGTCAAACACTTGTTGAGATAGTTCTCAATAAGCACCGCGTCGGCCCTGGGCCTTGGGGCTTGGGCGCTTGGCCTTGTGCCGTGCGCTTGAGGCTCGGGAGTGCGGCCGGCGAGGCGGGACTCCGAACGAACCGGGCGCAGGCCCCCTAGCGCCGGCGCGTCAGCCGCAGAAACTGCCCCTCATTGAGAATCGTGATCCGCTGGCCCTTCGCGCGCAGGCGTTTGATCTCCATCAGCTTCAGGCCGGCGTCGCGGCCGGCGGCTTGCAGCTTGTTCGGGCGGCCGCGGACGATGACGGTGATGTGCGCCGAGGGGCCGGAGTGGACGATGGCGCCGGCGCGTTTGGCGGCGCGGATCGCCTCGGCGCGGGTCTGGCTGAGGGTGCCGGTAAAGGTGAGGTGCGCGCCCTTGAGCGATCGCAGCGCGCCGGCCTTGAGTGACGCCGGCGGATTCCGAATCGCGTCGATCAGCTCGTCGGCGCTGTCGTAGCGCTTACGCCGCTCGCCGACGCAGCGGTAGATGATCTCCTTCAGATGATCGCTGCACGGCAGATGCCGCACTTCGACGGTGCGAATCCGCGATCGCGCGTCGCCGCGGATCAGCATCCCCAGCAACTGTCCGACCTGGAAGACGTCGTCGCGCGCCTGCCACTTCGGCGCCGCGCCGGCGAGGATGTCGCTGGGCGCGGTCAGCGCGTTCATCGTTCGGGCGGTGATGCCGCGGCCGTCGCTCTGCTGGCGGACGATGCCGAAGTCGCCGAGCTTCAGCGTGCCGCCCTCGCAGACGAAGACGTTCATCGGCGTCAGATCGCGATGCAACAGCTGGCCGCGATGGAGCTTGCCGAGCACCTCGAGCACGCCGGCCATCTCGCGCCGGACCGTCCGCTCGGGCCAGCGCTTCGCCGCGCGCGCCAGGTAGTTGCTGAGATCGCCGTGCGCCGCGTATTCGATCGCGAGGCAGTAGAGGATGGCGCCGTCCGGACGCGCCAGGGGAAAGGCGTCGAACATCCGAATCGCCCGCGGATGGCCGTCGAGCAGCTGGCCGAAGTACGCCTCCTTGATCCAGCCGTCCAGGTGCGGGCTGATCTTGATGCACAGCGTCTCGACTGGCCGGTCGCGGCGATCGAGCCGGGTGACGAGATACACCTGCCCGAATCCGCCTTCGCCGAGGAAGCGCAGCACCCGGTAGCGCGCACCGGTGTTCGCGCTGGTGACGATCTCGCCGGCCGCGAGCAGCGGCTCGTGCGCGGCGCGCGTCACATGCCGCCACGCCGTGCGCGTCGTCGCGTTCGCGAGCCGGGTTGGTAACGAGAGCCGCTTCATCGCACGGGATGCCGTCGAGCGATCCTATTGCCGAAAGGCGAAAGCCGGAAGCCGGCCGACGGCATGCCGTGCCCCGCGTGCGAGGTCACGCTCGCGGTCTTCGCCGACACCTGCGGCAGCCTGATTCAGATCTACGCGCGCTGACGCCGCGCCGGCTATTTCGCCGATCCGAAGACGAATCCGATCGATCGCTCGATCGGATTGTAGGCGGTGCCGTAGTTGGGCGACGTGATGTTGTTCTGGATGTCGCGGTAGGCCGTCGATCCGAACACGTTGTAGATCCGGAGGCCGGCGCGGAACCGGCGGCCCTTGATCTCCCACGGACGCGAAATCGAGAAGTCCAGCGTTTCGACGGACGGCAGCCGGCCGGCGCGATTGCGGTCGCCGACGAAATCCTGGAACTCGTCGACCGCCGAATAGGGGAAGCCCGATCGCAGCTCGAGCACCGGCGCCAGGTCCCACTGTCCAGGCAGGCCGATCGTGCCGCGAAGCAGGATGCGATGCCGCACGTCGGTCGGCGACAGGTTGTACTGGTTCTCGCGGATCAGCGGGGTGCGCAGGTTGCCGTAGAACAGGTCGTAGCTGTTGAGATCGCCGACGCCGCGCGACCACACGTAGGACAGCGTCAGATCGCGGCGCACGTTGGCCACCCACCGCGCCGTCGCCTCGAACTCGCGATAGTTCGACTTGCCGTCGCTCGTCAGCCGCAACTCGCGCGCGGCGGCATCTGGCACCACGATGTACTCGTGATTGCCGTGGCGGCCGAGATAGCTCAGCTTGAGCAGGACCTTCCGCGAGAAGCGCTGGTCCCACTCGATGTTGCCGACGTAGGCTTCCGGCGTGTGAATCTCGCCGGTGACGTTCGTGAACAGGACCGACGGCCCGAGCGGCGTGCCGTCCGCCGCAAAACGGGTGACCGTCCGCGGCTCGAACGACTCGAAGGCGCCGACGTTGAACGGCGTCCGCTGCACGAACTTGCCGAAGCCGCCGCGCAGGATGCCGCGGCCCTCGGGCAGCACGCCGATGGCGATGCCGGCGCGCGGCGACCAGTTCACTCGCTCGACGACGGCGTCGCGGTCGAGCCGGAGGCCGAGCTCAAGCGTGATGCGGCCGCCGATCCGCCAGCGATCCTGCGCGAACACCGCGAACTCGTTGCCGGTGACGAGCTGCGAGGAGCTGCCGCTGAAGACCGTCAGCTCGGCGAGCGAGCCGTCGTCGCGGCGGACTTCGACCGGATGGCTCGAGCTCGAGCCCTGGAAGCGTGAGTGCTGCAGGTCGAAGCCGAACTTGAAGACGTGCTGGCCGTGCCAGAGCGGCCGCGACAGGCTGAGCGCCTCGACCCACTGGTAACTGGTGACGTCGCGTTCCTGGTCGTTGAAGAAGCCGCCGCTCTGCGTCTCGGGCGCATACACCATCGCGTCCGGATTCTCGGCCTCGACCTCGATCTCGAACTTGCGGAACGACAGCGTCGACTCGATCGCGAGGTTCGGCCGGATCGAAAAGCGATCGACCACGCCCACCGACCAGCCGGCCTGGATGAACTCCGGCGACGTCGGCTCGGCCCGGAACGTGTTCATCGTCACGTTCTCGATCTCGCGCGGGAACGTGATCAGGGTGCCGCCGAGGAAGTGCCGCGGCGAGACGACGCCGTCGATGCGGGTGAACGAATCGAAGCTGTTGAGCTTGACCTCCGGCTCGTCCGGCAGGCTCTTCACCGGCGTCGCGACGTAGCGATACTGCACGTCCTCGGCCATGAACAGGCGATCCTTGATGATCGGCCCGCGGGCGGAGAAGCGCGGCTCGAAGCCGCGGATGCCGGCAAACAGCTTGCGGAAGCGCGGCACCAGGCCGCCGGGCGCGAACTCCCACTCGTTGGTGCCCCGGCGCGTGCGGATCTGCGTGACGCTGGTCGAGAAGCGCCCGAACTCCGCCGCGAACGGGTTGGCCAGCACCTCGACCGACTGCACGCTGCGCGACGGCAGGTCGAGATCGAAATCGCCGGTCGATGGATCGTTCAGACTCGAGCTGCTGATCTGCAGGCCCGCCTGCGTCGGCAAGCCGCCTTTGATTCGCAGGCGGCCGTCGCCGTCGCGGACCACGCCGGGGAGGAGCGGCAGCAGGCTCTGGAAGTCATCGCCCTGAAGCGGGGCGGTCTCGAACAGGTTGCCGGAGAGCATGTCGCTCGTGGACACCGCGCGGATGCTGTCGGTGACTGTCCGTGGCGTCGTGGCGACCCGCGCCGTCGGCCGGACTTCGATCTCGGGCGGCGCGAACGACAGCGGGACGTCGAGGTTGACGTTGGTGGTCTGGCCGGCGCGGACGATGAACACCGGCGAGTTGCGGCCGGTGAACCCTTCGCGCGACGCGAAGATCACGTACTGGCCCGGCGGGACGTCCGGGAACGTCACCTGGCCGACGCCGTCGGTCGTCGTCCGCGCGATCACCAGGTCCTGCTCCGGCGTCCGCAGCTCGACCTGCATGCCGGGCATATGGACCGAGCCTTCGAGCGTCGTGATCGTCGCGACGATGCGGCCGTTCTCCGGCTGCGTCTGGGCCTGGGCCGGCGGCGTCTGTGCCGGCGGCGGAGTGGGTGGCGGAGTCGTCTGGGCGCGGGCGGGACCGGCGGCGACGAGCGCGATGGCCAGCGCTCCAAACGCGGCCCCGCGGATTCGCCAGAGTGCCCGAACCGGTCTACACGAATCCTCGAAGAGACGGCCGCCCATAGGTGGGGCATCTTACCGGAAATTACTCGACGCGACCGCACCCGGCTTGACGGCCGCCGACCGCTGCGTGCAGAGTCTTGGCGCGCATGACAGCTCCGACCTTTCCTTTGGGCCCGCCGTCCCGTCCGGCCGTTGCGGTGCCGCGCCGTTGAGCGCGAAGCCGTCCGGCGGGACCATTTCCCGCGCGCATCTGGCGGCGGCCGCCGCCGTGCTCGCCGCCACCGTCGCCGTGCTGTTCCTGATGGGCCGGATCCCCATCTGCAAGTGCGGCTACGTCAAGGTCTGGCATGGCGTCGTCATCAGCTCGGAGAACTCGCAGCACATCTCCGACTGGTACTCGCCCTCGCACGTCATCCACGGATTTCTGTTCTACGGTCTGCTCTGGCTCGTCGCCCGCCGATGGCCGGTCGGCGTGCGGCTCGTGGCCGCGACCGCCATCGAAGGCGGCTGGGAGATCCTCGAGAACACGCCGCTCATCATCAACCGCTACCGCGAAGCGACGATCGCGCTCGACTACTTCGGCGACAGCGTCCTGAACTCGACCTGCGACATCCTTTTCATGATGCTGGGCTTCGCCGTCGCCTCACGCGTCCGCGTGTGGACGTCGGTGGCGATCGTTCTCGCCCTCGAGCTGTTCGTGCTCTACATGATCCGCGACAACCTCGCGCTGAACATCCTCATGCTGCTGTGGCCGCTGCAGGCGGTGAAGACTTGGCAGGGAGGAGGGTGACGGCGGGCTGAGAGAACTTGGAACTCAGAACTGGAACTGAGAACTCAAGCCTCAAGCCCGCTTGAGCGCCCGCGCCACTTCGCGGATGAGCCCCGAGGGATCGTAGGGCTTGACGATGTGCAGGTGGAAGCCGGCCCGCAGCGCACGGGTGGCGTGGTCCTGGCTGGCCTGGGCGGTGACGGCGATGCACGGCGTCACCCGGCCGCGGACCGCATCGATGGCGCGAATCTCCGCGATCATCTCGAAGCCGTCGACCTCCGGCATCGCCAGATCGCTCACCAGCACGTCGGCCGGCCGTTCGCGCCACTGGGCGATCGCCTCGGCGCCCCCCGTGGCCGTACGGACCGTGGCCCCCGCGCTCTCGAGCACGAGCGAGAGCAATTGCAGCGCGTCGGGGTGATCGTCGACCGCGAGGATCTCCACGCCGCTCAGCGAAGGCAGCGGCAGGTTGTCCGGCGGCGCGCTTTTCGCCGCGCACGCGGCGCGGTCGCGCCGGAGGTGGATCGTGAACGCCGCGCCGCGATTCCTGCCTTCGCTCGCCGCCTCGATCGCGGCGCCGTGCAGCTCCAGCAAATCCTTGACGAGCGCCAGGCCGATGCCGAGGCCGCCCGTCTGCCGCGTCATCGACGCATCCGCCTGACGGAAGCGCTCGAACAGATGCGGCACGAACGCCGGGTCGATTCCGATCCCGGTGTCCTTGACGACGATCGTGCAGACGTCGGCGCTGGCGTCGACCGAGACCGTCACCGATCCGCCGGCCGGCGTGAACTTCACCGCGTTCGACAGCAGATTCCACACCACCTGCTGCAGCCGTTCCTGATCACCCGAGACCATGCACGCGTCGGGCGACGGGTGCACCGACAGCGCCACGCCCTTCTGATCCGCGGCCGGCCGAATCACCTCGACGGCGGCGGCGACGACGCCGTTGATGTCCACCGGCTCGAAGCGGACCTGCAGCTTGCCGCGGGCGATGCGCGCGACGTCAATCAGGTCGTCGATGACGCGCGCCTGCGCGTTGGCGTTGCGCTGCAGGCTGGCCAGGCCGCGCGCCAGCGTCTCCTGATCCGGCGGCAGCCGCGACAGCGCGTCGGTCCAGCCGACGATGGCGTTGAGTGGCGTGCGCAGCTCGTGCGAGACGGTCGCGAGGAACTCGTCCTTCAGCCGGTTGGCTTCACGCTCGCGGCGCAGCAGCAGCTCGCGTTCGCCTTCGATCCGCCGGCGCTCGTCCACTTCCTGCCTCAGCGCCTCGTTCGACCGCCGCAGCTCCTGATCCGAATCGCGAAGCCGATCGACCATCGCGTTGAAGGCACGGACCAGCTCGCCGACTTCGTCGGGCGCCGCGGCGACCGGCGGCATCTCGTACTTGCCGTCCCAGCCGATGCGGCTCGCCGCGGCGGCCAGTTCGGTGATGGGTTTGGAGATCGTCCGGTGCAATCGATGCACGAAGACGAGGGCGAGAATAGTGACGACGACGAGCGTGATCACGCTGGTGAGGCCGAGCACGCGGATGCGTTGCGCGAGAATCGCGAGATCGCGTTCGACGAACGCGGTGCCGAGCGTGACGCCGTTCCGGGTCACCGGTACCGAGACGCCAAGGCCGGTCCACGGCACAGGACCGGGCCCGCTCTGAGCGCAGGGCGATGCGTCGTGACGGTGCGATCCGGCGAACAGCGTGCCGTCCGGCTTGTAGAGGCACGCGCGCACGACCTGCGGCCGGACCCGGAGGCTGTCGAGCGTTTCCTGCGCGTCGCCCGGCCGACCGGCGACGAGCGCGGCCCGCGTGTTGTCCGCCACCACGCGCGCGAGCGTCTCGACGTCCTGTGCGGCGATCACGCGCGTGCGGACGATCTCGACCGTGGTGAAGATCGCCATCGCCAGCAACAGCGCGGCGGTGGTCACGCCGAGCGCGATGGCCAGCAGCTTCTGCTGGACGGCCAGGCCCAGGAACCAGCGCCTCATGGCCCCACCTGGCGGGGGCCCATCTGGCGGGCCGACGCCGCTGCCGAATCGTCCGGACGGGCGACCATGTCACCCGACCGCGCGCGGATCAGTGTGTGCCGCCGGTGCGAAGAGACTGGCTCCAGGAGAGGATTTCGCGCAGCGCATCGCCGTGCGAGTATCCATATCGCGCCTGCAGCGCGTCGGCAAGTCTGTCGGCGTTGCCGCGGACGCCGTCGATGTCCGCGTCGCTCAGCGCGGCCCAGCGGGCCTTCGCATGGGCTTTCAACGCCTCCCAGCGATGTTCCGTGCCCGGAGGCGGTGAGGGCCGGCGTGAAAGTCGAATCGCGCGCATGTCTCGCTCCTCTGTCGTCGAGGCTGAATGGTCGCCTGATTACCGCGAGCGGTCTGCCTCGACGCCGCTCTTCGGGCCCAGTGCATCAGGCCGTCGCGCCGGTCACCGGCCGCGCGACGCCGTTCGTGCGATCGGCACGGGGCCCGAGGCGCTTCTGACACTCGTCAGCCCCGCCCGATCGATTGCCAGCGCCCGGCGCCGGGCATCCAGTTCGTCCGCGCGCCGTGCCGCCTCCAGTAATTTGTGCTGGTCGAACCCGCCGTAGCGGAGCACCGGTTTGGTCTCGCGCTCGAAGACCGCCGCCCACGACCGTCCGCAGTCGTGGCAATACCAGCGGGCTGGCTGCAGTTCGCCCTGATCGTCCCGCATCGCCGGCTGCAGCGCGGGATACGGATGGCGGCAGCGGTTCAACCCGACCGCCAGCACTGCCGCGACGCCCGTTGCCGGGCCCAACCACCACCACGGCAGGCCGGCAAGAATCCCCGCGGTTCCCGTCAACGGCACCAACGCGATTGCGCTGAGCTTCATGGCTGCACCTACAGCCGTCCGTTGCAGCAAGAGCGGTACCTATGTCGACGGGCCGCACGCGGCCCGATCCAGCGCGTGCGCCTCGACACTTTGCAGGAGTTGCAGAGTAGGACCGCGCAGGCGGGGAGAGCACCGCGCCCGACGATCGGGCCTTCCAGTACGCAACGGGCCCGCAGCCCGCAGCCCGCAACCCGCTGCCCGCCGTCAGCATCTGATACCGTCTTTTCCCGATGATCGCGCTCTCGAAGATCGGCAAGCAGTACGGCAAGCAGCTCCTGTTCGTCGACGCCTCCTTTCAACTCAACCCCGGAGAAAAGTGCGGCCTGGTCGGCCCGAACGGCTCGGGGAAGACGACGCTGTTCCGCATCATCACCGGCGAGGAAAGCGTCGACGATGGCGAGGTGTCGATTCCGAAGAAGCTGACGATCGGTTACTTCCAGCAGGACATCGAGGAGATGGCGGGCCGCTCGGTGATCGACGAGGCGATTTCCGGGAGCGGCCGGCTCGGCGATCTGCACCACGAGCTCGAGGCCCTGCAGCACGCCATGGCCGACCCGGCGCACGCTGGCGCCATGGATCGGATTCTGGGGCGCTTCGGCGAAGTGCAGGAGGAGTACGAACATCTCGGCGGCTACGCGCTCGAGAGCCAGGCCCGCGAAGTGCTGCACGGGCTCGGCTTCACCGACGACCGGATCGACGGCGACGTCGGCGCGCTGTCGGGTGGCTGGAAGATGCGGGTCGCGATGGCGCGCGTGCTCCTGGGCCGGCCGGACGTGCTGCTCATGGACGAGCCGACGAACCATCTGGACATCGAATCGATCGTCTGGCTCGAGGACTTTCTCAAGGAGCTGCCAGGATCGCTCCTGATGACGTCACACGATCGCGACTTCATGAACCGGGTCGTCTCGAAAATCGCCGAGATCGACGACGGCGAGATCACGACGTATTCGGGCAACTACGATTTCTACGAACGCGAGCGCGCGCTGCGCGAGGCCAATCGCGAGGCCGCCTACGCGCGCCAGCAGGCGATGTTCGCCAAGGAGCAGCGCTTCATCGAGCGGTTCCAGACCCACGCCGCCAAGGCGGCGCAGGTGCAGAGCCGCGTCAAGGCGCTCGAGAAGATCGAGAAGATCGAGCCGCCGAAGCGGCGGCAGGTCATCAAGTTCGAGTTCAAGCCGCCGCCGCGATCCGGCGACGAGGTCGCGGTGCTGCGCGATCTATCGAAGGCGTACGGATCGCACGTCGTCTACGATTGCTTCAACCTCACCATTGCCCGCGGCGAACGCTGGTGCGTCATGGGCAAGAACGGCGCCGGCAAGACGACGCTGCTGCGCATGCTCGCCGGCGCGCTCGAGCCGGACTCGGGCGAGGTCAAGCTCGGCGCCAGCCTCAAGCTCGGCTACTTCGCGCAGCAGTCGCTGCAACTGCTCGAACCGGATCGGACGATCTGGGAGCAGATGCAGGCCGACTTTCCCAACGAGACCATCGGCCTGTTGCGCAACCTGCTCGGCGCCTTCCAGTTCTCCGGCGACGACATCGACAAGAAAGTGCGATCGCTCTCGGGCG
>DASTCC010000327.1:0-10734 GCA_035711465.1 Vicinamibacterales bacterium | reverse complement strand
GTCAGGGCGAACAGCAGGAGGAGTCGTAGATGCATGTCCTAACTTTACGCGCGTGCGCGGCCGGCCGGGCTCTGAGTACACTTGCGCCATGCCCATGAGCCGCTGGATCCTCGCTGCCGCATTTGCTGTCGCCGTCGCCGCCGCCTGTACCTCGAGCCCCGAGCCATCGCCGGCACCGGCCGCGGAGAAGCCGACGCCGGTCGCATCGCTGCCCGACATCGACACCGCCACGGCATTGAAGGACATCCAGACGCTCTCGTCCGACGACTTCCAGGGGCGAAAACCAGGGTCCGAGGGCGAGAACAAGACCGTCGCGTACCTCACCGAGCAGTTCAAGGCCGCCGGTCTCGCTCCCGGCAATCCCGACGGCACCTACGTGCAGAAGGTGCCGCTCGTCGGCCTGTCGCCGGGGAAGTTTGCGCCGCTCGTCGTCAAGAAGGGCGGTCAGTCCGGGTCGTTCAAGGTCGAGAGCGACGTCGTCGCGTTCAGCCAGCACGTGACCGACCAGGTCTCGATCGCCAATTCGGAGATGGTGTTCGTCGGCTACGGCGTGCAGGCGCCCGAGTTTCAGTGGGACGACTTCAGGGGCGTCGACGTCAAAGGCAAAACCCTCGTCGTGCTCGTGAACGATCCGCCGGTGCAGGCCGGCAGCGCGCTCGATCCGAAGGTCTTTGGCGGGTCGGCGATGACCTACTACGGCCGCTGGACCTACAAGTACGAGAAGGCCGCCGAGCTGGGCGCCGCCGGGGTCTTCATCGTGCACGAAACGGATCGCGCCGGCTACGGCTGGAACGTCGTGCAGAGCTTTGGCGGCGAGCGCTTCGATCTGGTGACGCCGGACAAGAACATGGGCCGCGCCGCGATCCAGGGCTGGCTCTCCTACGACGCGGCCACGCGCCTGCTGAAGATGGCCGGACAGGACATCGACACGCTCAAGGCCGCCGCCGCGACCCGCGAGTTCAAGCCGGTGCCGCTCGGTCTCACCGCATCGATGTCGTTCGCGCAGACGATGAAGACGGTCGATTCGCACAACGTCATCGCCAGACTCGACGGCAGCGATCCCGCGCTCAAGAACGAGTACGTGGTGTATACGGCGCATTGGGATCACTTCGGCGTCTGCACGCCGGTGAACGGCGACAACATCTGCAACGGCGCCGCCGACAACGCCAGCGGGACGGCCGGCATCATCGCCATCGCGCGCGCGATGAAGCGTCTCGACCCGGCGCCGAAGCGATCGATCCTGTTCCTCGCCGTGACCGCGGAGGAGCAGGGACTGCTCGGCTCGGAGTACTACGCGAAGTTCCCGCTCTATCCGTTGGCGAAGACCGTCGCCGACATCAACGTCGACGACAACCTGCCGATGTGGGGCAGGACGAAGGACGTGATCGTCATCGGCCTCGGCGCATCCGACCTCGACGACTACCTGCGCGAGGCCGCGGCCGAACAGGGCCGCATCCTGATTCCCGATGCCGAGCCGGAGAAAGGCTTCTACTACCGGTCCGATCACTTCAACTTCGCCAAGGTCGGCGTGCCGGCGCTCAACACCGATGACGGCCTGGACTACGTCGGCAAACCGGCGGGCTTCGGCAAGCAGAAGAAGGACGAATACACGAAGACCGACTATCACCAGCCGTCGGACGAAGTGAAGCCCGACTGGGATCTGTCCGGTTATGCCGAGCAGGCGAAGCTGCTGATGGCCGTCGGCTACCGCATCGCGCAGGCGGCGACGATTCCGGCGTGGAAGCCGGGCAACGAGTTCAAAGCCATTCGCGACAAATCGATCGCCGGCGGCCGCTGATGCCTCGCTGCCCGTGGGCGGGGACAGACCCGCTCTACGTGAAGTACCACGACGAGGAGTGGGGCGTCCCGCTCCACGACGATCGGCGGCTGTTCGAGATGCTGATCCTCGAAGGCGCGCAGGCAGGGCTCTCGTGGATCACGATCCTGCGCAAGCGGCCGGCGTACCGAAAGGCGTTCGATCGCTTCGACGCGAAGAAGGTCGCGCGCTACGACCGCCGCAGGATCGCCGCGCTGATGCGCGACGAAGGCATCGTCCGCAACCGCCTCAAGATCGAAGCCGCGGTCAAGAACGCCAAAGCCTTTCTCGCGGTCCGCGACGAGTTCGGCACGTTCGACCGGTACATCTGGCAGTTCGTCGGCGGGGCGCCGATCGTGAACCGGCGCACGGCCATGCACGACGTCCCTGCCAAGACGCCCGAATCGGACGCGATGAGCAAAGACCTGCGCAAGCGCGGGTTTTCGTTCGTCGGATCGACGATCTGCTACGCGTTCATGCAGGCCACGGGCATGGTCAACGATCATCTCGTGACCTGTCCACAGTACCGGCCGCGACGCTACAGGGGCGCGAGCGCGTAGCTGGTGCTGCGTCCGCCGGCGGCGTTGCGCATCAGCACGCCGCGATCGACCAGCTGCTGGATGTCGCGCAGCGCCGTGTCCTGCGAGCTCTTCGTGAGCGCGGCCCACTTCGACGTCGTCAGCTTGCCGTCGAAGCCGTCGAGCAGCCGGGCGATCATCTGCCGCTGGCGTTCATTCAGCGTCACGGCGCGGAGCTTCTCCCAGTAGCGGCCCTTGGCGATCACGCCGGAGAGCGCCGACTGCGCGCGCGCGATCGCGCGCGTCAGGCAATCGAGAAACCACATCATCCACGGCGTGATGTCCATCGAGCCCTGCTGAGTCTCCTCGAGGATGCGGTAGTACCCGGCGCGCTCCTGGCGGATCTGCGCGGACATGCTGTAGAAGCGATGCGCGCTCTCCTCCGAACGCGCCAGCGCCATGTCGGCGATCGCGCGCGCGATGCGGCCGTTGCCGTCGTCGAACGGATGCACGGTCACGAACCACAGGTGCGCCTTCGCGGCCTTGAGCACCGGTTCGGTTGACGAGTCGCCGTTGAACCACTCGATGAACGAACGCATCTCGCGATCGAGCCGTGCCGCCGCCGGCGCCTCGAAGTGCACGCGCTCCCGGCCTACGGGGCCGGATACGACCTGCATCGGCGAGGAGCGATCGCCGCGCCAGGCGCCGACCATGATCGGATGCATGCCGCTGCGCCCGGTCGGAAACAGCGCCGCGTGCCAGCCGAATAACCGCTCCGTCGTGAGCGGCTGGTCGTAACGCTGCGTCGCGTCGAGCATCATCTCGACGACGCCGTCGACACGACGATCGGCGGGCACGAGCCCGGCGATCTCCAGGCCGAGACGCCGCGCCACTGATGAGCGCACCTGGTCCGCGTCGAGTTGCTCTCCTTCGATCTCGCTGCTCTCGAGGACGTCGGTCGTCAGGGTGCCGAGGATCGCCTGTTCCTGGAGCTCGCATCCGAGCGCCGCCATCTGCCCGATCAGGCGGCCCTGTAGGTGACGGGCGGCAGCCAACGGGGCGGCGAGACGGGCGTGATCCCACCGAAAGGCCCGCCAATCGGGCAGCTCATGAATATAGGTGGTATTCACCGCAACTATGGCGGTGATTATAGCGCGGCCTCAGGCGAACGCGAATAATATACGCAATTTATGCGGAGAATATATCTGCCAATCTTCGCATACCGGGCTCAGGACGGATCCTTGCTCTCCCGGGCCGCATTGGCAGCGTTCGAGATCTCGGTCCATGCAACTGGCGCGAGATGCATCCCGACGGCCCGCTCTGGCTCGGCAATCTGCTCGCGCTTCCACGCGTCGATGACTTCGACCAGCATCCCCGGCATGAAGAATCCCGCACCGCGCGACGACCGCTGAATCAGGTCGCTCGTGTACGCCAGGCCGAGTCCAGGCATGGCCGCAATCATCATCCGTTCGCCGAGCTCGCCTCGAACCGGGATCAGCTCGATGCGCGTCTCGCCGCTGCCGATCGTCGTTCGCGCGGTGACCGTCTTCCAGATCGGCTTCTGCGGCGCGCGCGCGAGTGTATCCGGCGACTCCGACCATTTCGCCGCGACCAGCCGCTCGAGAATCGGCAGATTCAGGTCGAGCGCGTAGATCGGGATCCGGCGCGCGACGAACTCGCGGACGCCGCCGATGTGCGGCCACGCATCGGACGTCGTCACCAGTGCCTTGATCGGCATGCCGGCAAATCGCTTCTCGATGACTGCGAGCATCCTCGCCGTGAACTCCGACGACGTCGTCGCTTCGAAGACGACGAGGCCATCGGGCTGCTGCACGACCATGACGTTGTAGCCCGATGGGATCAGCGTCACCGCTGCGTTCACGGCGATGATGCGGCTCTCGTCGATGACGCCGGCGGGTCTTGGCTGCGCGGCGGCCTGTGCGATTGCCGCGGCCGCCTCGGCTGGAATCGCCAGCTGTTCGGCCGCGATCGGCTCGTCCACGGCGATCTTCAGGACGGAGAACTCGCGCTTGGCGAAGCCATTCCATTCGGTGGTGACCTGCCGCGCGAAGTAGACGCCTTTGATCAGATCCCACCAGCCGAACCAGTGGCGTTCCGTGACGTCACCCCAGACCGGCGGTCCCCACGCGCCGCCCGGATCCGGTTTCACGACTTCGACCATCGTCGACCGATGCGTGTACGGATTCAGGAAGACCGTGAACGACTCGTCGTTCCAGCGGAACATCACGCCGTCGTGCGTCATGCCCTGCAGCGTGCGCGGCGCCGCGAGCTTCAGATCGCTCGCGGCGTCCGCGAGCTGCAGCAGCTGGTCCGGGAACAGCGCCAGCGCTTCCGTGAGCTCGACCGTCTCGCGCTTCGGCGCTGGCAGGAAGCGATCGCCGGAAGCGCGCGCGACGACGCGACCATCGGTGACGAGAACCGCGGGCGCCGCCCACTCGGGCCGGCTCCAGTTGCGCGTCTGCGTCTCGCGCCGCAGCCGGCCGGCGGCGACGTCGCGAATCTCCGTGCGCTGGATGTACGACGTCAGCCATGGACCTTCGGGCCGTTCCGACTGCTCGAGGTGCCAGTCGTGGCCCATGCCTTCCGTGCGTACGGTCTTGAGCGCCTGGAGTCGCGCCTTGCCGCCGAGCGAGTCCAACGCCCTGCCGACGAGTTCGGCGGCGGTCTGATTCGGCACCGGCCGATTCGGCGCCGGCTGCAGCGCCGTCATGCCAACACACGCGCAGGCCACGAGCAGAGCTCTCATCGATTCACCTCGCCTCAAAGCAACGTCGCCACGGCGCACACAGTTCGGCCGTTGCAGCCAGACGACGACGTGGTGCAGCCAGCCGCGGGCGGCGTGACGATTGCCTGTGGATCGTCGATCGATGCGGCGCGGCGTGTCGTTAAACGCGCGCTAAGTGTTTGTTAAGGATGCGCGGGCCGCGACAGAGGCAAAGAGACCGATAGCGAACACGAGCAACACCGCCGCGAGCGGCAGCAGCTCCGGCGACACCGTCAGCATCGGCGCCAGGCCCGACGCTTGCGTCGCGGCCGACGGGTCTGTCGAAGTGAGCTTGCGCACGAGCGTGGTGACGATCACTGCGAGCGCGGCGCCCAGCCCTGCGATGACCGACGCCCAGGCAAAGACGAGCCCGGCCTTGCGCGGCGAGGGTGCCGTGTCAGCCGTCGCAATGTCCACGTCGAGTCTTTCGACGCGCGCGAGCACGGCGTCGGCGAGCGCCGGCGGCGGCGTGACGTCGGCGAGCGCCGCGAGGTCGAGCGTCAGCCGTTCGGCGGCGGCGAGCGCCGGACCGCACGCCGGACAGGTGCGCGCGTGATCGCGCGCCGCGGCGAGCGTCGCCGGTGAGAGATCGATGAACGTGCCGGCGTCGATGACGTCGAGTGCGTGCGCGCAAGTCATGAGGAAGCCTCTCGGGAATGGGCCTCGCCAGGCGCAAGGCGTTCGCGCAGATGACGGCGGGCACGGAAGAGCAGTGTCTTGATCGTGCCGGTGGTGACGCCGAGGCCGCGGGCGATGTCCGGCAGCGTTAGCCCGTCGCGGTAATAGAAGGTGACGGCCGTTCGCTCGCCGGAAGGCAGCATCGCGACCGCCTCCCAGAGCGCGCGGCTGCGCTCGTCGTCGATGAGATCGGACAGCATCGTCGCATTCACGCCAGGCTCATCCACGGTCTCCGGGCCACCGACTTCCCGGCGCAAGACGCGGACGTGTGCGCGCAGCCGGTTCTGGGACAGCCGCACGGCGATTGCCGCGACCCACGGATAGAACGGTCGCTGCTCGTCGTAGCGATCGAGATGCGTGTAGGCGCGGACGAACGCGTCCTGCGTCACTTCCTCGGCCCCGGCCGGCTCGCGCACCATCATCAGCACGAGTCCAAACAGCCGGCCCTGGTATTTCCGGACGAGCTGACCGAAGGCCTCGCGGTTGCCGCGCCGGACGTCCCCGACGAGGTCCCGATCGGACTCGCTCACGCGCGTGGCGCGATCCCATCGTCAACGAGGCCGAGGCCGAGCGCGGCGTAGACGAGCTTGCGGCCGCCGTAGAACAGCGGCACCACGCCGACGAGCACGAACGGCGGAAACAGCAGGCCGAGCATGCAGAACACGAAGCCCTTCAGCGCCAGATCCACTGCGTCGCGGCGTTCGTCGTCAGTGCGTGGCACGGCACGGAGATACTCGCGCCAGGAGCGATATCCGAGACGCTTGTGCCGGCTCGACAAGATCCAGTACAGCGCGCCGACGAATGGGGCAAGGAAGATGGTGACGAGAATAATCAACTCGGGAATGCCCAGCCTCATGACGACTCCTTCCAGACGGCGCTCTGACGCTCTCGATCCAGCGTTCCGCTCGCTGGGAGGTATACAACGCCCGGCGTCCGGCGGTTGACGTGCTGGGCGGAGGCGGACAATAAACGTTTCAAGGGCCCCCGCCGTCCAATCTCAGGCACGGCGTTTCGCTTCCCGCTCGATCTCGACGGTTTCCATGATGAACATCCGGCTGGCCTTCCGCACGCTGCGCAAGACGCCCTTCGTGACCGTGGTCGCGATCATCTCGCTCGCGCTCGGCATCGGCGCGACCGCCGCGATCTTCTCGCTGTTCAACCAGATGCTGCTGAAGCCGGTCGCCGCGCCGGATCCGTGGTCGCTCGTGAATCTCAGCGCGCCCGGACCGAAGCCGGGTTCGCAGTCCTGCAGCCAGGCCGGCGATTGCAGCGTCGTCTTCAGCTATCCGATGTTCCGCGATCTGGAACAGCAGCAGACGGTGTTCACCGGCCTCGCGGCGCATCGTCTGTTCGGCGCGAACCTCTCGTACAAGGGCGATACGCGGGCGGCGGACGCCGTCTACGTGTCCGGCAGCTACTTTCCGGTGCTCGAACTTCGCCCGGCGATCGGCCGCCTGCTCAGCCCGGCCGACGACGAGCGGATCGGCGAAGGCCGCGTCGTCGTCCTCAGCCACCGCTACTGGCGGACGCGGTTCAACGCCAGTGAAGCGGTGCTGAACGACACCATCATCGTCAACGGCCAGCCGATGACGATCGTCGGCGTCGCGCCGGCGGGCTTCGACGGCACGACGATCGGCGCGCGGCCGCAGATCTTCGTGCCGATCACGATGCGCGAAGTGATGCAGCCGACGATCAAGGCGTTCGAGAACCGGCGCAGCTACTGGGTCTATGTCTTCGCCCGGCTGAAGCGGGGCGTGTCGATCGAACAAGCGCGGGCGTCGCTCGGTCCGCAGTACAGCGCCATCGTCAACGAGATCGAAGCGCCGCTGCAGAAGGGTCTCAGCGAGGAGACGCTGAAGCGATTCCGCGCCAAGCCGATCACGATCGAGGAGGGCCGCCGCGGCCAGAGCTCGGTGATCACCGAAGCGCGGGCGCCGCTGACGATGCTGCTGGCGGTGACCGGGTTCGTGCTGCTGATCGCCTGCGCCAACATCGCCAACCTGCTGCTCGCGCGCGCCGCCGCGCGATCGGGCGAGATGGCCGTCCGGCTCTCGATCGGCGCGAAGCGTGGCTCGCTGATCCGTCAGCTTCTCACCGAGGCGCTGCTGCTCGCCGCGTTGGGCGGCATCGCCGGGCTGCTCGTCGCGCAATGGACGATGGTGCTGATTCGATCGGCGATGCCCGCAGAGGTGTCGGAAGCGATCGGCGGCGATCTCGACGGCACCGTGCTCGCGTTCGCCGCGGCGATCACGCTCGGCACCGGCCTGCTGTTCGGCCTGTTTCCCGCGATCCACAGCTCGCGGCCGAACCTGCTCGGCGTGCTGAAGGGCCAGACCGGGCAGCCCTCGGGCGCCCGCGCCGCGCAATGGTTCCGCGCCACCCTGGCGACGTTCCAGATTGGCATGTCGATGGCGCTCCTCGGCGGCGCGGCGCTGTTCACGCGAAGCCTCTACAACGTCAGCCGCGTCGACCTCGGCATCGAGGGCGATCGCGTGATCACCTTCTCGGTGTCGCCGGATCTGAACGGCTACACGCCGGAGCGATCGCAGCAGTTCTTCCGGCGCATCGAGGAAGGGCTCTCGGCGCAGCCCGGCGTCACGAGCGTCGCCGCCGCGCTCGTGCCGATCCTCTCCGGCAACAGCTGGGGCAACGACGTGATGGTGGAAGGCTTCGAAGCCGGACTCGACACCGATCGCAATTCCCGCTTCAATGCGGTCGGCCCCGGATACTTCCGCACGCTCGGCGTGCCGCTCATCGCCGGCCGCGAGTTCACGACCTCCGATTCGCTCAACGCGCCGAAGGTCGCGATCGTCAACGAGGCCTTCGCGAAGAAGTTCGGCCTCGGACGTCAGGCCGTCGGCAAACGGATGGAGACCGGGCGCAGCGGCAAGCTCGACATGGAGATCGTCGGTTTCGTCGCCGACGCGAAGTACTCGGACGTGAAGGACGCGGTGCCGCCGCTCTATTTCATTCCCTACAGCCAGGACAACACGATCGGATCGGTGACGTTCTACGCGCGCACGGCGCTCGATCCGAACGAGTTCATGAAGACGATCGTCCCGTTCGTCCGCACCCTCGATCCCAACCTGCCGGTGGAGAACCTGCGCTCGGTGCCGCAGCAGGTCCGCGAGAACGTCTTCCAGGATCGGCTGGTGACGATGCTGTCGGCGGCGTTCGCGATCCTGGCGACGGTGCTCGCGGCGGTCGGGCTCTACGGCGTACTCGCGTACACCGTGAGCCAGCGGACGCGCGAGTTCGGATTGCGCATGGCGCTCGGCGCGGCGCCGGGACGCGTGCGTGCGCTCGTGCTGCGGCAGGTGCTGGTGATGATCCTGATCGGCGGCACGCTGGGATTGGCGGCGGCGGTCGGACTGGGCTGGTCGGCGAGCTCGATCCTCTACCAGCTCGAAGGCTACGACCCGGTGGCGCTGGGCGCGTCGATGCTGGTGCTGGTGCTGGTCGCGCTCGGCGCCGGCTTCGTGCCCGCGCATCGCGCGTCGCGCCTCGAGCCGATGCGGGCCCTGCGCTACGAGTAGGGCCGCCTGCCGCCCTCGGTTATTGAGCCGCTGGACACACCTCGGGATTCGGTCCGATATACTGCGATCGAGGGCTCCCCGCCCGGTATCCCGGAGTGTGAATGCGTCGTCAGGCCGTCATCATCCTTGCTCTGCTGATCGTCTGTGGCGTCTCGACTGCCGCGCGTCATTTCGCGCTGGTGAAGAGCGCGCCGGCGGCCGGAGCCAAGCTGGAGGTTTCGCCGGAGAAGATCCAGCTCTGGTTCTCGCAGCTCCCGGCGGCCGGCGTCAGCCAGCTCAAGCTCGGGCTCGCCGCTGACGAGAAGAGCGAGATCGCGATCGGCAAGACGACGATCGACGCCGGCGAGAGATCCATGACCGCGGCGCTCAGCAAGCCGCTGGCGCCCGGCGCCTACGTCATCCGCTGGCGCGGCGCCGGCGACGATGGCCACGTCATGAGCGGCCAGGTGCCGTTCACGATCGCGCCGTATTCGACCCGGTGATACGCTCGCGATCGCGTGGGTGATCTGACAGCCGCCGGCATCACGCTGGCGCTCGCGCGCTGGCTGGTCTGGATCGGCGCGCTCCTCATCGTCGGCAGTGCGGGCGCGTCGGCGCTGCTGCGGCGCGCCGACATTCTTCGTGCATCGCCGGCACAACATACGGGCGACAACGTCGCGCGGCTCGGCGCTGCCGGCGCGCTGCTGCTGACACTCGGACTGGCCGCGGTCCTCGTCGCGCAGGCCGTGAGCTGGTTCGGCCTCGCCGACTGGCTCGACGCCGACAACCTCGCGATTCTGACGACCGGCACGCGATGGGGACAGACGTGGACGATCGCGGCCGGCGCCGCTGTTGTCGCGTTGATCCTGACGCTCGCCGCGGTCATGCGACCGGCAAGGCGCGGCGCGATGGCGATCGCCGCGGCGTTGCTCGCCGCGCTCAGCGTGCCGCTCATCGGACACGGCGCCGGAGACGGCGTGCTGAACTGGCTGCTGCACGCGACCCATCTCGCCGGCGCGGGACTGTGGATCGGCGCGCTTGCGGTGCTGGCGCGCGCGACCTGGCTGATGTGGCGCGACGACTCGACGTCGGTCGAGACGCTGACAGCGCTGCTGCGCCGCTTCTCGCCACTCGCGCTTTCGGGCGCCGGACTGCTGATCGCGTCCGGCGCGATCCTGGCCGTCGAGCACATCGCGCCCCTCGACGCGCTCTGGACGACGCCGTACGGACGAACGCTGCTGGTGAAGCTGACGCTGGTCGCCAGCGTCGCGGCGATTGGTTGGCGCAACTGGCAGCGCCTCGTACCAGCGGCCGCGGCAACGGGCCGGACGCGGCCATTGCGCAATTCGCTCAAGCTCGAACTGACGGTGTCGCTGATCGGCGTATTGCTCGTGACGGCCTGGCTGTCTGGGTTGCCGATCC
>DASTCC010000326.1:0-5314 GCA_035711465.1 Vicinamibacterales bacterium | reverse complement strand
GACGCGGAGCTCGCGCACCCGGTCGCGGTGATCAGCGATGCGTTCTGGCGCGCGGGCTTCGGCGGCGATCCGTCCATCGTCGGCAAGACGATTCGCATCAACGGCGCGTCGTTCGAGGTGATTGGCGTCGCGCCGGCCGGGTTCCGCGGCACCTTTAACGCTCACGTCATCGATCTCTGGGTCCCGGTGACGATGCAGCAGATCGCCCGGCCGCGGGGACTCGCGCTCGATCGGCCCGGCTGGGGCTGGCTGTCGATGATCGGCCGGCTCGAGGGTGGCAGGTCGATCGCCGACGCGACGCGCGAGCTCGGCGTGGTCGCAGCCGATCTCGATCGTCGCTTCCCGTTACGCAACAAGCGCGCGTTCACGGTGACGCCGGCCGCGGCGGTCGCCGAACACGATCGGCGCAATCTCCAGCCGGTGCTGGTGGCGACCTTCGCCTTCACCGCGCTGCTGTTCGTCGTCACGTGCGCCAACCTCACCGGCATCATGCAGTCGCGCCTCGCGGCGCGATCGCTCGAGCTGGCGATCCGGCGTTCGCTCGGCGCCGGCCGCGTCCGGCTCGCGTGGGAATGGATGACCGAGTGCGTGTTGATTGCGCTCGCCGGCGGCGCGCTCGGCGTCGTCGCCGCGCGACTGACGGCCGGCGCGATCGCGCGGATGAATCTGCCGACGGAGCTGCTTGGCGATGCGTCGTTCGCGGTGCCGATCGGGCCGCGGGTGGTGCTGTACGCGTTGGGCCTGTCGCTCGTCGCCGGCGTGCTGTTCGGCGCGTGGCCGGCCTGGCGCGCCAGCCGGCTCGCCGCGGCCGTGCCGCTGAAGCACGACAGCGGCTCGACGATCGGCGGCCGTCATCGCGCGGCATCGCGGCGGCTGCTGGTCGCCGTCCAGATGGCGCTGTCCGTGGTGCTGCTCGTCGCCGCGTCGCTGCTGGTCACCAGCGTCGGCCGCCAGCAGGCGTTCGATCCCGGCTTTCCGACCGATGGGCTGGCGATGTTGACCGTCAACCTGCAGCGCCAGCGCGTCGAGCCCGGATCGCAGCGCGCGCTTGCCGACCGCGCGCTGGACGTCGTCCGCCGTCAGCCCGGGGTGCGCGACGCCGACCTCGGCTTCCGCACGCCGCTCTCGTTCGGTCAGGACACGCTGGGCTTCACGATACCGGGCTACGTCGCCGGCGACGGCCGGCCCTCGGTGTCGATCGACTTCAACGCCGTCGGCGCGCGTTATTTCGAGACGATGGGGATGCGTTTCGTCTCGGGCGGCGCCTGGGACGCCAGCGCCGCGGCGACGACGATCCACGCGGTGGTCAACGAAACGGCGGCGCGCACCTATTTCGGCGGCGCCGATCCGGCCGGCCGTACGATCGAGCTCCGCGGGGAAGGCCCGGTGACCATCGCTGGCGTCGTCCGCGACACGTCCTATTACGAGATCGGCGAAGCGCCGCTGCCGTACATCTACCTGTCTGCGGAGTCACGGCTGCCATCGCCGTTCACGATTCACGTCCGTCTCGACGATCCTGCGCGCGCGGGCGAGGTGCTGCCGCGCCTGGCGACGGCGCTCGGGTCGGCCGATGCACGGCTGTCGCCGTACGACGTGATGACGTTCGACGAGCTGCGCCGCGTGCCGCTGTTCCCGGCACGCATGCTCGCCGGCGCCGCCGGCGGCTTCGGCCTGCTCGCGCTCGTCCTCACCGCGATCGGCCTCTACGGCGTCGTCAGCGCGTCGGTGGCGCAGCGGACGCGCGAGATCGGCCTGCGCCTGGCGCTCGGCGCACGTCCAGCGACGGTGCTCAAAGGCATCCTGATCGAAGCAGGCTGGCTGACGCTGGCCGGCGCCGCGGTCGGTTTCGCCGGCGGCTACCTGGCGGCCACGTCACTCAGGAGCTGGCTGTTCACCGTGTCGCCCTTCGACGCCGGCGCGTATGCAGCGGTCGCGGTGCTGCTTGCGGGCATCACGCTGTTCGCGGCGTGGTGGCCGGCCCGGCGGGCGGCGGGGATCGATCCGATTAGTGCGCTGAGGGAGGGGTGACCTTGAGAAGTTGCGCAGGGCCCCACCCCCCGCGCAGCGTCACCCTCAGCGCGCTCACTACGTTCGCGGCTTCGTGGCGTCACCCGAGTCACCTGTCGTGACCCGTCGTCACCGACAACGTCAAAAACGACTGGCGCGAATCCAAGTATCCGACCGCGCCCAGCTCCTGGCGAAATCCTGATCGACCTCGGGATCCGCCTTGCCTTGTCCCTTGAGCGCCTGCTGCAGGCCGAGGAGCGACCAGCCGTTGTGGGGGTGGTCGAGCAGCTCGTCGCGATACACGGTTTCGGCATCGCCGAAGCGCTTCGCTTCGAGCAGGGCCGCGCCGAGCCAGTGGCGGGCGGCGAAGGGCAGCGGTTCCGGTTCGTCGTAGATCAGCTCGTCTTCGAGCTTCACTGCGCGCTCGAAGGAGGCGATCGCGGCGGGCAGATCGCCCTCGGCGCGGCGGATCTCGCCTTCGAGAATCGCCGCGACGCTGCCGACGAGAAGCCGGGCGTTGTGCGACCGGAAGCTGGCTTTCGACGTCTCGGCGATGCGCAGCGCGCGCGCGAGGTGCGCCTTGGCGAAGTCGGTCTCGCCGAGCCGCAACTTCGCGTAGCCGTGCGCGAACTCCCACAGTCCCGCGGAGACCTCGTTGTCGGGGCGGCGGCTGACCGCGGCGACTTCGTCGAAGCGGCCGAAGCGCACCAGCGTCAACGCGTGGTAGACGGTGTCGTTGGTGAGCTTCGCGTAGTCCTTGCCCGCCTGGATCGCGATCGCGCCCTGGCCGTCCATCGACGCGGCGAAGACGAGCATGTGCAGGTTGTGCGACGGGTAGATCGCGAAGCCCTCGCCGACCGCGGCCTTCAGATCGGAATGCCACGCCTGCAGGTTGCCGCGCACCGAGTCGCCCCAGCGGCCGATCTCGTTGAAGGTGTGGGACGGCATGTGGTTGATGTGGCTCGCGCCCGGAATCGAATCACCGAGGAATTCGGCGCAGGCCTCGGCCTTGCCAGGCATGGCGGTCGATTCGGTGGCGTGCACGTAGAGGTGGCAGGCGCCGGGATGCTTGATGTCTTTGGCGAGCACGCCTTCGAAGACCTTGTGGATCAGCTGGATCTTCGGATCGCTGATGTCGCGTGTGCCCCGGCGCGGCTCGAGCAGGAACAGCGCCTCGCCGTAGAGCGTGCCGGCATCGAGATCGTCCGGATAGGCTTCGGCCAGCTTGCGCATCGCCTCGGCGTAGGCGCGGTCCTGTTCGACGCGCCTGGCCGGATCGAACTTCTCGACGTACCGCACTGCCATCGCCTCGATGAAGGCGCGCTCCTTCGCGGTCGCTTGATTCTTGAGCGCGATCGCTTTCTGGATCGCCGCATAGGCGAACGGCGCTTCGACCGCCGTCATCGGCCCGTTCAGGTACGAGCCCCAGGCCCATGCCTCGCCCCAGTAGCAGATCGCGCACTGCGGATCGCGCTTCCACGACTCGCGGAACGATCGAATCGCTTCCGGCTTCGCGAACGCGTACATCATCTGGAAGCCTTGCGTGAAGTAGGCCTGCGCTTCGGCGTTCGTCGAGGAGATCGGACGAGTGAACGGGCCGAGGCCGACGCTAAAGAGAGGAATCGGCTCGCGGATGTTGGCGGGCAGCGCCGCCATGTCCTCGTGCTGCGCGAAAGCGGGACGGGCCGCGGCGGAAAGCAGCACGAGGATCAGACAGAGGCATCGACAGCGACAGCGCATGGTCAACTCCAGACGTCATCATAGGCCCGATGTAGTCCGGCCCTCAGAATTGGACGGCCAGCGTGATCGACCCGTGCCGTCCGGGCGCGAGCACGTACCGCGGTCCGGCACTGGCCGCGTAGGCGGCGTCGAAGAGGTTGCGGAACACCGCCCGCACTTCCAGCGACCGGGCGAGCCGCCAGCGGCCGCCGAGATCGACGAGGGTGTAGCCGGGCGTCGCGACCTCGCTCGGTCCAGGCTCGTCCCGTTCCGCCGTGGCGGCAATCCGCAGATAGCCGCTGTAGCTGGCCCTCGCCGGCTCGTAGCGGAACAGCACCGACGCACTCTCCGGTGCGATGTCGTCGATCGGCTCGTCGCCATCGGCGTCGTGTCCGTCCGAAACTTGACCGCCGATCTCGAGCGCGAAGCCGCGCCCGAGCGGCCATTGGCCTTCGACCTCGACGCCGCGCACGATCGCCCGGCCGCGATTGCGGAACAGGAACAGATTCGGGCCGGCGGTGTAGCGCTCGATCAGATCGTGGATGCGATAGTCGTAGACGGCGAACGACAGGCGCGCGGCTTTCGTCACCAGCCGGGCGGTGAGGTCGAACTGGCGGCTGGTTTCGGGCTCGAGATCGGGATTGCCTTCGATGACGCCGCGGCCCACCGGCCCACGGTAGAAACGGTCTGACAGCAGCGGATCGCGAAAGCCGCGCGCCGCCTGCGCGGTCACCGTCAGCGGTCCGGCGACGCGCGCGCTCAAGGCGACGAGTCCCGCGACTGCGGTGTTGGTTACCGATCGGCTGCCGAAGTAGCCGCCGCGATTGTGGCTCGCGACGGTGTCCACGCGCACGCCGCCCGACGCCTGCCAGCGATCGCCAATCGGCGCGTCGGCTTCGACGAACAGCCCCGTGTCCCAGCGACGCGCCGACTCGACCGACACCACTTGTGTCGAAGCCGTGATCGCGCCGGCAGTGGTGTACGTCGAAGACGTGTCGAGCGCGTGAAGGTCGTAGCGGCCTTGAACGTCGAGTCCGCCTCGCCAGGTCACCGCCGCGGTCCTCGATTCGGCCGTCACCCGCAGCTGCGCGTCTTTGAACTCGAGATCGGAAGCTTCGAGCGTGCCCGGACGTCCGGGCGTCGCGAGTCGATCCTGCGTGACCTGCTGCGACGCGGATCCAAGGAAGCCATCGATCCGCACCTGGTGCAGGCCCCAGAGCTTCGGCCGCACGATCGACGTCGTCAGACGATGCGAGTCGTCCTTGGGTACCGCCGCCTGGATGATGTCGGTATCGCTTCGGGGCCGGCCCTGATCGCGGCCGAAGTCGCTCTGCCAGCCCGCCGCGATCGTCGTGGACCCGGCATCGTGGTCCCAGGCCAGGCGCACGCCGCGATCCTGCCAGCCCGAGTTCGGCACCAGGCCGTCGGGCGCGTCGTAGTCGTCGAAGTCGCGCGCGCGCACACCGACGAGGACGCCGCCATAACGGTAGCCGGTCGAGATCTCGAGATCGCCGCTGCCTTCGGGAATGCCCGCGCCCGCCGTGCCGCTGAACCGCGCGTGCCAGCGGTCGCGGCGGACCGGACGTCG
>DASTCC010000325.1:0-12873 GCA_035711465.1 Vicinamibacterales bacterium | reverse complement strand
CTTCAACACGGCGCTGCCGGCCGACATGCCGTACATCAACGGCCTGTTGAAGAAGAAGGGGCTGCAGCAGGCGGTCCGCTACTGCTACCTGAAGTACGGGCTCGAGCCGACGGTCGAGATGCTCGACAGCTTGAAGCACCTCGGCTTCACCTTCGCGACCCGGTCGGGTCTGTCGATTGGCATCGACGACCTGATCATTCCGGAGAAGAAGGTCGAGTTCGTGCAGCAGGCCCGCGACGAGGTCATCAAGGTCGAAGGCCAGTACCAGGACGGCGCGATCACCAACGGCGAGCGCTACAACAAGGTCATCGCGATCTGGTCCGAGGTCACCGAGAAGATCGCCGACGAGATGTTCGGCGAGATGGAGGGCCTGGACAAGTCGGGCCGGAGCTTCAACCCGGTCTACATCATGGCCGACTCGGGCGCGCGCGGATCGAAGCAGCAGATCCGCCAGCTCGCCGGCATGCGCGGCCTGATGGCGAAGCCGTCGGGTGAAATCATCGAGACGCCGATCACCTCGAACTTCCGTGAGGGGCTGACGGTGCTGCAGTACTTCATCTCGACGCACGGCGCCCGCAAGGGCCTTGCCGACACGGCGCTCAAGACGGCCGACTCGGGCTACCTGACGCGCCGTCTCGTCGACGTCGCCCAGGACGTGATCATCTCGGAGAACGACTGCGGCACGCTCGACGGCATCGAAGCGCGCGCCATCGTCGACTCCGGCGGCGAGATCGTCGAACGGCTCGGCGACCGCATCATCGGCCGCGTCGCCCTCGAGGACATCCTCGACCCGGCGTCGGGCGACGTGCTGGTGCCGGCCGCCGGCGAGATCGACGAGGCGCTGGCCGACAAGGTCGAGGACGCCGGCATCGAGCGCGTCAAGATCCGCTCGGTGCTGACGTGCGCGTCACGCCGCGGCGTCTGCGCCAAGTGCTACGGCCGCGACCTCGCCACTGGACGGCTGGTCGAGATGGGCCTGGCGGTCGGCGTCATCGCCGCGCAGTCGATCGGCGAGCCGGGCACGCAGCTGACGATGCGGACGTTCCACATCGGCGGCACCGCGTCGCGCGTCTCCGAGCAGTCGACGCTCGAGACCCGGCACAAGGGCACGGTCCGCTTCGACGGCCTGATGGCGGTCGAGGGGCGCGAGAAGGATGCGGGCAAGTCGCTCATCGTCATGAACCGGAGCGGCTCGATCAACATCCTCGACGACAAGGGCGTCGTCCGCGAGCGCTACTCGGTCGTCTACGGCGCGCGCCTCAAGGTGAAGGACGGCCAGAAGGTCGAGAAGGGCCAGACGCTGGTCGAGTGGGATCCGTACACGTTCTCGATCCTCACCGAAGCGGGCGGCACCGTCCGCTTCAAGGACATCATCGACAAGGTGACGGTCCACGAGGACGTCGACGAGGTCACGGGTCTGTCGCGGCTGATCATCGTCGACTCGCCGGACGAGAAGAAGCAGCCGGCGATCGAGATCGTCTCGGCGGCCGGCGAGGTGGTGCAGAAGTACCACATGCCGTCGAACGCGCACCTGATGGTCGGCAACAACGAGCCGGTGTTCGCCGGCGACGTGCTCGCGAAGATCCCGCGCGAGACCACCAAGACGAAGGACATCACCGGCGGTCTGCCGCGCGTCGTCGAGCTCTTCGAGGCGAGAAAGCCGCGCGAGACGGCGGTGATCTCCGAGATCGATGGCACCGTCCGCCACGGCGGCATCGTCAAGGGGCTGCGCAAGATCCTGGTGGTGCCCGACGAGGGCGGCGATGCGCGCGAGTACTCGCTGCCGCGCGGCGTGCACGTCAACGTCCAGGAAGGCGACCGTGTCCGCGCCGGCGAGCCGCTGATGGACGGTCCGCGAAACCCGCACGACATCCTCGCGGTGCTCGGCGAGAAGGAGCTGCAGGGCTACCTGGTCAACGAGATCCAGGAGGTCTACCGGCTCCAGGGCGTCGGCATCAACGACAAGCACATCGAGGTCATCGTTCGCCAGATGATGCGGTGGGTGAAGGTCGAGGAGGTGGGTGACACCGAGTTCCTGATCGAGGAGCAGGTGGACCAGTTCCGCTTCCAGGAGGAGAACGAGCGCGTGCTCGCCGAGGGACTGATGCCGGCCAAGGGCCGTCCGCTGCTCCTCGGCATCACCAAGGCGTCGCTCTCGACCGACTCGTTCATCTCCGCGGCGTCGTTCCAGGAAACGACCCGCGTGCTGACCGAGGCGTCGATCTCCGGCAAGGTCGACTACCTGCGCGGCCTGAAGGAGAACGTCACCATGGGCCGGCTGATCCCGGCGGGGACGGGCTTCGAGTACTACCGGCACGTCACCATCCCGCCGGACGAGCCGCCGCCACCGCCGCCGCCGTCACCGGAGGAGCTCGAAGCGCAGCGCGACATGGACGACTACGCCGACGCCGACTTCGGGGTGTTCAGGGACGAGGGCGAGTAGCGCTCGCTACTCGGGCGCTCGGGGCTCGGGGCCTGATATTCGAGGGCGCGCCAGTTATCTGGCGCGCCCTTTTTCGTTTTCTTGGCCCGGCGAAAGACGGTCGCCGCCTCACGCTGCGGGCGGAGGCGCGTGCGAACGGAGTGGGGCTCGGGCCCACCGCGTAGCGAGCGCGCCTGGCGGAGTGCAGGGGGCGTCATCATCCAGGCAATGACGCGCACCTGACATGGACGCTTACGCGGACGCCGACGTCGGGGGATCCAGAGACGAGGTCGCCGCGATGCTGCGGCGGATCCATCAGGCGTGTTTCTGCAGCAGCGCGAGATCGAGCAGGTCCTGCGGCCTGGCCGACGCCGTCTTGTTCAAGATCAGATCCGCGCGGCCGATGATCCAGATTGACTGATCGCCAGAATCCGCGGCGCGTTCTCCGGCGAGGCCTCGACCCAGACATCCAGGTCCTTCGTGAAGCGCGGTTCCGCGTAGAACGACACCGCGTGAGCGCCAACGACGAGGTAGTCAGCGCGGGCCGCGTTCAAAGCGGCAAACAGATCTCTGAAGTCGGGGTTCACCATCGGCCAGACCCTTCCACGCCCGCGACTCCACCACCATGTACCACATCAGCTCGACGCGGCGATGGGGAGGAATGGATCTCCAGAACCCCCGGTCGAAGCTTCCGTCGTCTGCCTGCCGCAGCAGTCGGGCGCTGCCCGCCCTTCGTTCTTCGCGGCGCGTCATGGTGACATGGATACTGTAGCGAGCCTTCGGCCTGCGGCTCCCAGCGCGGGCTCGATAAGTCTTGAAGACGAGTGGCTTCGCGACTCGCCGGCTCGGGTTTCGGGACTCGAAGCTCGGGGCCGGACGCGCGAGGGCGCGTCGGGTAGGAGGACCTGCGTCAACAGTCCGCAGTCAGCACCCGCAGCCCGCAGCCCGCAGTCACTGCCGCCCGCAGTCAGTAGCCCGCGGCCTGTCGCCGAAGCGCGCGGCGATGAACAGCGCGTCGCGCTCGTCCTGCGGCACGAACGTGGCCGGCCGCCCGAGATGGTCGAGGACCCGCCGCAGCCGGCGCGTATCGGCCTCGAAGAATGAATCGAGCCGCCGCAGGCAGTCTTCGACATATGCCGCGTCGCGGCAGGCTCGTGGCTTGGCCAGGAGCGCGGTCGGTCGCGAGCGCGGGCAGCAGCGCGCGATTCTCTCCGCCGACGAACGGCGCGAGCCGATCGGCGAGCGCGCGTGGAAGCTGCCGCAGGCCGACCAGGCGGGACCCGCGCACCGACGGATGCGGCGGCAGCTGCGCGCGTCGGCTTGCGTGGCCGACGAGCGTGAGGAGCTCAATCAGCGCATCGAAGGCCTCGCGGGCGCGGGGCCGCGATCGAAACGTCCCGAACCACTGCAGTCCGAGCGTGGCGTAGTCATCGGGCCTGGTGCTGAAGCAGAGCAGCACGTGGCCGTCGTGATGACCGAGGCCGATGGCCGGGTAGAGGAACGCGAAGGCGCCGTCGACGTTATGCGGCGGCCGCAGCGCGCGGATCAGCGCGTTCTCTTCGAGGAGCGCCTCGCGTTCCGACGCGAGCGGGCGGACTTCGAGGCTCGCGGCGTCGCGCACCAGCCGGCGCATCTTGCGGTGCACGCGCCGGCGGCCGGCGTTGCGGTAGTGCTGCAGCCGGCGTCTGAGATTCTTCGCCTTGCCGACGTAGAGAACGCCGCCCTGGCCGTCGTGGAAGAGATAGACGCCGGGTCCCGCGGGCAGGCTCTCGACCAGCGCCGTGCCGAACTTGGTGTCGAACAGCCGCCGGCTCATCGGCCGCATAGTACCGCGAGGCCGTCGATCACGCGATCGTCGCCGCAACCTCAGGCGAACGCCTGCCGTGTATGCGGCTATCGTTCGAGCGACTCGACGTCGCCGAGGTCCTTCAGCCGGCCGAGCGCTCGCTTGTTTCTGACGAACGCGTCCTTACCGATGACGTCGACCGCCAACGGGCCGAAGGGCGCCTGAACGCGGTCCGGCCACGCCTCTGCGAAGGTGACGCCGGTGAGCTCTGTGAGGATGTCGATTCGCACGGGCGGCAGACCCAGCTGTAAGACCACGCCTGGACGGCTGAAGTCCTCAACCGTGACGCGATCGAGCGGCGCGCCAAACGCCGCTAGAGCCTTCAGCACGTGAGCCGCGTTTTCCGGCGTTGCCTCTATCCAGACGTCCAGGTCGCCCGTCGCTCGCGGACGGCCGTGAACGCCAAGCGCGTACGCGCCGACGACGAGGAACCGGACGTCATGGTCGATGAACGCGCGCAACAGATCGAGGAAGTCCTGATGCATCGGGATAGTCGCCTCGCAGGCGATACTGCGCCTCGCTCAGCCTCCAGACCTGTAACACGCGCTCGGCGACCGGCAACGCCGCCCAATAGGCGGCGTCGTCACGGTCGTGTTCGGCCGTCGTCCTGTAGAGACGGACCTCCATGCGCCGGCGGCGTTCCGCAGCGTTCATCGGGTGATTATCGCAGCAATGCCGGCCTCGCGCCGCCCACCGGCCGCCGCCCGCAGCATCACCACCGCCGCGTAGAGGACGACGACGATCACCAGCCAGCGCAGCCATTCCACCGACATGCTCTTGACGATGAACGCGGCGACGAGCACCGCGGGGATGCCGCCGAGCGTGATCCCCGTGGTGATCCGGTGATCGAGCTCGCCGATGGCGATGTAGCGCGTGCTGGCGCCGACGCCCGCGAGCGCCGCGCCGCCAGCCATGATCGGGAAGCACAACCTTGGATCCATGCCCATCAGGCTGAGCAGGATCAGCGTCGGCGCGTAGTTGCCGACGCCGAAGTTGAGCAGCGCGCCGAAGACGAAGTTCGCGCCGATCGCGACGATCGTCAGCGACGCCGGCAGCGACGACGCCGCGCCGCCGCCCGGCATCAGATCGAGGTTGCTGACGGCGTAGAGTGTGGCGGCGACGATTAGCGCGATCGCAGTAACCGCCTGTACGACCCAGACACGGGTTCGGAGTGCCAGCGGGGCGCCGACGACCGCGCCGGTGACCACCGCGATCACGCAGCCGACCAGCAGCACCGGATCGACGAACACGCCGAGCAGGATCAGGAAGATGATCGCCTGGGTCATCGCCGGCAGCGTGTGACCGGCGAGCATGGTGCTGGGAATCAGCCGATCCGGCACCAGGCTGCGAAACTTCAGCCACGCCATCGTCGGCGCAAACGAGCCGATGCCGAGCGTGTCGAAAAAATTGGTGACGGCGCCGAGCGCGATCGCTTCAGGCGCCGGCCGTGCGCGGCGGCCGATCGCCGCGCGAACGAGCAGCGTGGTGTAGAGCAGCGTCGCCAGTGCGAGCGGGATGAGCAGCGCGATCAGCATGGAGGGCGCGCCATCGTAGCACCGGGCCCGCCCGCAGCCCGCAGCCCGCAGAGGCAGCGACGTTCGACCGGGCGGGGAGCGACCGGTCGAACGTCACCAGGGAGGGGCTCAGTTACCCGACGGGCAGTGGCCGGGGCCGATCGCGCCTTCGTTGAACTGCGTCAGCACGTCGACGAGCGCGGAGGTGGCAGACGGCGCCAGCGCGTCGGTGCCGACCGGCGGCACCACGAGCGCGCCAATCAGCGCGTCGGCGGCGGCGATCGTCGCGGCGACGGCCGCGCCGTTCGCGCCGTTCGCGATGTTGAGCTTCGCCGCGATCAGCTGGTGGGCGAGCGAGATCAGCCCGTTCCCGGCAACCGGCGCGTTCATGATCGACTGCAGCTCGAGGGCGGTGTAGTTCACCGTGCCGAGCGTCAGCGACGACACCGGCCACTCGTTCTGATTGTTGCCGGTGGGCACCGGCCCGTGCGTCTTCCAGTAACCCTGGCTCTGCGTGCAGCCGAGGCTGCAGACGATGGTGTAGGGCGTCGGCTCGGACAGGTGCGTGTCGACCTTGGTCGGGCCGCCGCCGGTGATGTAGTGCGCACGGATGCAGATGGTGTCGCCGCACTGGGCGTTCTGGACGCCGACGCCGCGGCTGCTGAGATCGTCGAGATCGACGGCATGCGAGGTCTGTCCGGCGCTCGGCGTGATGCCGCCGCCCTGATTGTCGAAGCGCACGTACGTCGCGCCTGCCGTGCCGCAGGGCACCGGCTTGCCGGTGGCGTCAACGAGGATCTGCAGCTGAATCTTGCCCGCGTCGATGTACGGCAGGCCCACCGCCGAGATGGTCGTCGTGTGGATCATCACCGAGAGCGTCGCCGGGTCGAAGCCGTCGAACGAGATCGTCGTCGCGCCGGAGCTGTCGGCCAGCGGACCGGCAGGCCGCGCGGCCGTGTCAGTCAGATCCGAAGGCGCCAGCATGTTGCGGCCGTTCGAGCCGGCGCAGCCGGTGACGAACGCCGCGAGCATTGCCGGCAGCGCCAGCATCGGGAGGGAGCGGAACGAAACGGACGCATGAGAACGCATCTGAGAGTCTCCTGGGGGAGCCGCTCAAACAGCGTCGCAGGAATGCGGAAGCGCGGGAATCGCCCGAGAGTGGTGCGGAGACCCCTCTGAAGGGGGTAGTCGGGACGTGCGGCTGACGATCGTGTCGTCAGTCGCCTGCCAAATGGTGCCGGGTGGCGAACCGGGCCAGCTCCACGCGGCTCGACACGCCACATTTGTCATAGATCGCGGTCAGGTGCTGCTTGACCGTTTCTTCACTGATCTGCAATTGCTTCGCGACCTCACGGTTGGTCGCGCCCTCGACGACGAGCCTGAGGATCTCCATCTGCCGGTCGGTGAGCCCGAACCGGCTGGCGGCGTGTTCGTGGCGCTGCTGGCGGGCGCGACGGAGACTTTCGACCAGGCCGGCCACGCCCTGTTGACCGACCCAGTACTCGCCGTTCATCACCACGCGAATCGCCTTCATCAGCAGATCGGTCGCGACTTCCTTGCGGATCACGCCGCGGGCGCCGAGTTCGAGCGCCTCGATGGTCTGCGCGTCGGTGATCGCCGCGGTCAGCACGATCACGCGCGTCTCGCCCGGCTCGCCGGCCAGGTCGCGCAGCACGTCGAGGCCGGTGCGGCCGCGCATGGCGAGGTCGAGCAGAAGGACGTCCGGCTTAACTTCGCGCGTCAGCCGCACGGCTTCGTCGGCGTCCGCGGCTGCGGCCAGCACCTGCATGTCCGACTCGGCTTCGAGCAGCTTGCGAAGCCCGTCGCGAAAGATTGGATGATCGTCGGCGATGACGATCGACACGCGCGCGGCAGTGGTCATCGTCGGAGCGTCGATTGTACGCGTGACGGTGCTCATGTGTTCGATCGGCGCGCTCTAGTCGAGCTTCACGCGTGCCACGCCGCGGCCGCTGGCCTCGACCGGGAGCGGCGACTGTCCGCCGGCGCCGTCGTAGACGACGAAGCGGCCGGAGAACGTGAACGCGACGTTGGCGCCGTTGACGGCGGTGATGTGTACCGTGCCCTGCTCGACGCCGAGCAGCCCATTCGAGCCGACGAAGCAGAGATTGAAGTCGTCGCCGTCGCCGGTGAATTCGATCGGCAGATCGCGGCCGGCCAGCTGCTGAACGACGCGCACGTCCGACGGCAGGTCGCCGTAGAGCGCAAGCCCGCCGCCGAGGCCGGGCAGGCAATCCTCATCGGGATGCTTCGCGTCGTCGGCTTCGATTCGGAAGGCGCCGTCCTCGCCGGGGGTGAACGCGAACGTCATGTTCGAGACGTCGAACATCGCGCCGGCGATCGTCGCCGATCCCGTCCCGCCGCCCGCGTCAGGCGTGCGGCCGCCGCCGCAGCCGGCGGCACCAATCGCGAGCACTGCCGCGCCGACGACGCCCATGCGCAGCGCCCTCATGATCAGTCCCGATCCCGGTATCGGCTCGCGTCGCGCCGCGGTTGAATCAGCGCTCGCGGATTGGCACGCCGCTGCACGGAACTGCCTCGGCTCACGGGCGGTGCCCGTGGGACGGCTCACGCCGCCAGTGGATTGCCGAAGCGAGCGGCCATGATGCGCCGCATCACCGCCAGCTTCGCGCGCTGCCATGGATAGCGCCGAGGCGAGAGCGTCGCGCACTCGTCGGGCAGCAGCACCAGCGAGACGTGGACGTTCGGCGCGACGCCGATCGGCAGCCCGTGCGACATGCAGGCTTCGTAGAGGCGGCGGAAGACCGTCACCAGCGCTTCGGTCGACGGCGGCGGCTCGTGCTCGTAGTCGGTGCCGCGGAGCGGGCGGAACACGCAGACGGTCGGGATCGCGCCGACCGACGTCATCCAGTCGATCGCGCGCATCGAGGACTCGGGCGATTCGAGGCCGGCGATGATTTCGCCGTTGGTGACCCAGGGCTCCGACGCCGGGCCGCGCTCGCCGAGCTCGGCGCAGTAGCGGATCGCGTCGAGGTAGCGATCGAGGCCGTAGGTCGCCGCCTTGCCCGGGCAGACCTCGCGGAAGCGGTCGCGATCGAAGACCTCGAAGCAGAACGACACGCGGTTGACGCCGATCTCGCGAAGCCGGTCGTAGCGGCGCAGATCGTAATGGGGCGGCGTCTGCACGCCGACGAGGATCGGGCCTTCGCGCTTGAGCCGGGTGACGTACGGCTCCAGCATGTCGAGGTAGGTGTCGCCTTCGTAGTGGCCGGTGTTGAAGTCGACGTAGGTGATGCCCGACTGCTCGCGCGCCGCGCCCACGACCTCGGCGACCTCTTCGATCGACTTGTCGGTCGCGTCGTCGACGCCGAGGTTGAGGCCGACCGAGCAGAAGTGGCAGTTGACGCGCGTCGGCTTCGAGATCCAGAAGTCGCAGACGCGGGTGGGGTAGATCCCGAGATAGGTGCCTTGCAGCGTGCCGACACGGGTCATCGGCACGCCCGATCGCGTGCGGGCGTCGTACCAGGCCGGCCGCGGCGACAGCCGCACCGGCGCCACGATCTCGCGATCCAGCCGGATCGTATAGGCACCGTCCTCCTGGTGCAGCACGTACGGCGACTGGCGCGCGAAGGCCTCGAGCACGGGCACGTTGGTCCAGAGCTCGCCGGGCAGAATGAGCTCGAGCCCGCTCCCGAGTCCGGCCCGGGTGCGCATGATCTGCCGTCCGCCGTCGCGCTGGATGTAGCAGGACTCATCGACCTGCATGCCCCGGCAGAACAGGTCCAGTTTCAGAAAGGCGGGATTGGCGCGCAGCGAAGACGTCGACAGCACCGTCAGGCACCGCTGCAAGAGCAGTGCCTCGACGACGGCGCGTCACCGCCCATCCGCGGCGCCGTCATGCCTGCCCGTCATGCCTGCCGGTTGCGGAATAGTGCCGCGGCGGCGCGGAAAACCCCGCGGCGCGCGCGGGGGGCGGGAGGTTGGCGATTGCACCGGTCGGCCGGTCGAATTAGTCTGGTTCCGGGATCATGATGTACCGCTCCGCGTTGCTCGCGGTGGGCCTCGTGCTCGCGGCGGCCGCTCTGACGGCAGGGCCGCAGTCTGCGCCGCCGACCGGGCCGCCAGCGTCGTCCTCGTCACAGGACCAGCAGCAGCCGCAGCAGCCGATTTTCCGCGCCGAGATCGACGTCATCCGCCTCGACGTCTCCGTGCTCGATAAAGACCGGAAGCCCATCAGGGGCCTCACCGCGGAGGACTTCACGGTCCTCGAGAACGGCAAGCCGCAGCGCATTGTCGCGGTGACGGAGATCGACGCGATCGAGTACGACGTCAAGCCGAGTGCCTGGATGCGCGCCGTCCCGAGCGACGTGAGCTACAACGACCTCACGGATCAGGTCGGCGACGGCCGGCTCCATGCCATCGTCATGGACGACGTGAACATGCCGTGGGACGCCGTCGCGTCGGCCCGGGCCGTCGGCCGCTACCTGATCGACAGCATGGGGCCGTCCGACGTCGCCGCGATCGTCTATCCGGGCAATGGCGGGCGGTCGCAGGACTTCACGCGCGATCGCGACAAGCTCGTCACCGCGGTCGATCGCTTCGATCGCCGCGAGCCTGACCTGATCCCCGGCGGCCGGACCGACTACCGGCCCGGACCGGGCGGCGGCGACATGCCGCAGCGATTCAGTCCCGTGCTCAGCCCGTCCAACTGCGAGCGGCGCAATCCCATCGTGCCGGCGTTCGAGACGATCGTGTCGCGGCTGGCGACCGTTCGCGACAAGCGCAAGACGATCTTCTTCGTCAGCCCTGGCGCGTTCATGAACTTCGGCAGCCGCGAGGAGTGCGCGGCGTCCCTGGCGGAGCGCATGCAGCGAGTCTTCCGCGCCGCGCAGCGCGCCAACATCAACATCAACAGCGTCAACCCGGCGACCTACCGCGGCGAGCGCGCCAACGGCCGCCGCGACATGCTCGAGATCATGGCCGACGACACCGGCGGCCACGCCGTCGTCAACACCGACGACGTCCTCGGCGGCATCGACGATCTGTTCGCCGAAGGCCGGTCGTACTACCTCGTCGGCTATCAGACGTCCAACGGCGCGCCCGACGGCAAGTTCCGGAAGATCGAGGTCAAGGTCAACCAGAAGGACGCGACGACGCGGACGCGATCGGGGTATTACGCACCCAAGGAAGGCGAGCTCGAGACGCGCGAAGCGAAGGAAGCGCCGTCGACCAACAATCTGAAGCTCGTCGGGCTCTGGAACACCGGCGGGCTGCCGATGCGCGCGGCGGCGATGCCGTTGGCGCTCGGCCGCAACGGCAAGAGCGTGGAGGTCGGCATCGTGCTCTCGGTGCGGCTGCCACCGCCGAACGGTCCGCTTGAAGAGACGGTCACCGTCATCCGCAACGAGTACGACGAGAGCGGCAATCCCTCGCCGATGATTCGCGAAACGCTCAGGGTGCCGCTCACGCCAGCCGGAGGCGACGAGCTGCGCTACGACCTCTCCTATCTGATCGAGCTCAAGCCGGGCCGCAGAGAAGTGCGCCTGCACGCGACCAGCGGCGCGCTCCAGAAATCCGGGACGGTTTTCGTCCAGGTCGACGTGCCGGACTTCACCAGGCCGGGGCTGAACATGTCGGCGGTGGCTCTCGGGACGCCGGTGGACGATAGCGAGGCGTCGCGGACGGACGTGCTGGCGTCGGTGTTGCCGATCAAGCCGACGTCGGCGCGCGAGTTCTCCCCGAACGAGCGGCTGGCGGCCTTCGTGCGGCTGTATCAGGGCGGCACGACGCCGATCGTGCCGATGGCGATCGAGGCGCAGATCCTCGACGTCGCCGATCGCCAGGTGTTCCGCACCAGCGGGACGATCGGCGTCGAGCGCTTCGACGAGCGCCGCAGCGCGCCGTTCCAGATCGACCTGCCGATCAACGAGTTCTCGCGCGGCCCGTATCTGCTGAGCATCAGCGGCACGCTCGCCGGCGGCCGGCCGGTGCGCAAGGACCTCGTCTTCCGCGTCCGGTAGTCGCGTGAGCAGACCGGCCCCGGCGATGCATCGGGAGCTGCGCAGCGTGTTCACCAACGCCGACCTCGTGTCGGGCATCACCGCTCATGACCTCTATCACGCGGGGGAGATCCAGCTCATCAAGGCGCTTCGTTCGTAGGTGGTGGAGGAATGGCGACGATGACGTGGTGGGTGTTGGCGCTGACAATCGCGCTGCAGGCTCAGGCCGGTGGTCCCGCCGGAGCGCTTTCGGTCATGGAAGGAAAGTGGACCGGGAAGGGGACGGTCAACGCCCAGGAGGTCGCCGCGGATCTCGAGGTCGGTCCGGCGCTCGGCCAGCAGTTCTCGCGGCTCCAGTACAGGTTCACGCCCGTCGGGACGCGCGGCACCTTCGAAGGCGTGGCTTACTACAAGGGCTGTAAAGCCGCAACGAGTTGTTCGGGCCGCTGGCTCGACTCGAGCGGCGCGATGCACGTGCTCTCGGCCGTTCAGACGGCCGACGTCCTGACCTCGGAGTGGGGCGACGGCGCCACGCCGCGCGGGAAAACCGAGTACAGGCTGAACGGTGAGGGGGGGCTCGTCGTAACAGACTGGGTCCGTGCCACCGACGGGAGTTGGAGGCAGTTCGGGCTGGTCACATACGCCCGCGTCCGATAGGGGACGCCCGTCGACCTGGTATAGGATTCCCCCACTTATGAACGATCGTCAGTCGCAAGACCAGGACACACCACATCAGTATCTGCCGGTGCTCCTGCTGCTGTTCGTCGGCAGCGGCTGCGCGGCCCTCGTCTACGAAGTCGTCTGGTTCCAGCTGCTGCAGTTGGTGATTGGGTCGTCGGCCGTGTCGCTGGGGGTGCTGCTCGGCACCTTCATGGGCGGCATGTGCCTGGGCAGCTTCCTGCTGCCGCGCTACATCGACAAGCGCAACCACCCGATGAAGGTCTACGCGTACCTCGAGCTCGGCATCGGCCTGATGGGGCTGCTGCTCCTGTTCGGGATGCCGCTCGTCAACAACATCTACACCTCGGTTGGCGGCGGCCACGTCGCCTTCCGCGCCATCATCGCGGCCATCTGCCTGCTGCCTCCGACGCTGTTGATGGGGGCGACGCTGCC
>DASTCC010000324.1:0-8212 GCA_035711465.1 Vicinamibacterales bacterium | reverse complement strand
ACCTTCCGTCGGCTGCGTAGGCTGTTGGCCGGCACCGTGCTCGCCGCAAGCGTGTTCGCGATCATCGGCGGCACCGCTCGGCCGGCGCACGCGGCCACCGTGGTCACGGGCTGCTTCGTCATGCCGGACGGCTACGCTCCGCCCTACCCGTTGACCGTTCAACTCCTGGTGTGGACTGGCAGCGGCTGGAACGCGATCAACAGCCGGACGACCACGACCGGCTGTGTGTGGATTCCCATGACTCTCGGCTACGAGAACCACTACGCCATCCTGTATGTGAACGACCACAACTTCGGCGGAAGCCTCGTGGGGTGGTCTCCCGACTATGCCTATCCTGGGTCTTATTCCGCCTGGGTTGGCGTTGGCTTTCTTCAGTACTCGTGCAACGGCCGCGTCAACGCCTGCTGAGCAGGATCCGCGTCGACACCTCGCCGAGCCGCTGCCCATCCCCGCGCACCGTCGCGCGGAGCACGTAAGAACCTGGAGGCAGATTGGCGAGCGGCAGCGCGGCTTCGGCGCGGCGAATGTCGCCGTCGACCTTCGGCGTGAGATCGATTTCTGCGACCGGCGTCGAGGTGGACGCCGATAGGATCGACAACTTCACGCTGAGATCTTTCGGCACTGGCTGGCCGGCGGCGGCGTAGAGCTCGAGGCCGGCGTTGAGCGACGTCAGGTCCGCCGGCAGCTCGGCCAGCGCAAGCAACTGCGGTTTGCCCGAGGCGTCCTTCCGCCACGTGAGCAAATCGCTCGCGTTGACCGGACCCATGGCGTTGAGGTGAGCGTCGACCTCCGTGCTGACGCTGCCGACGCCGCCGGTCGCATCTTCGACCGCGACCCGAACCCGATGCGCGCCGGCCGCCACCGGGACGGAGGCCGTGTACCGGTAGTTGGCGCCGCCGTCGGGCCGGGAAATCGTCCTTGTTCCCTGCTTGAGCGCGCCGCCATCGTCGAGCACGCCGATCGTGACCCGGACCGGCCCGTCGACCGCGGCCGGCACGTCGATGTCGAGCTGCAGCTCGACCTGATCGCCGGACGCCCGCCGCTTGGCGACGCCGACCTGCATCGGCACCGCGTAGTACGGCGTGCCCTGTTTGATCGCGGCCGCGACCCGCGCCGCCGGCTTGTCCTGCGGCACCTCGCCCGGCACCATCGTGAGACGGTTGACGCGCAGCGTCACCCCGTCGCGCGCGACCTCGGCGCCGACGACGAATTCCTGTGAGGCCCGGCTGTTCGCCGGCGCTTCGACGCCGAGGCGGTACACGCCAGATCCCGCAAGCGCCGCGCGCCGGAACGCGCCGTCGGTATTGGTGATCACGCTCTCGAAGGTGCCGCCGGTCATGTCGGCGAGACCCTGGAGCGCGGCCCGGAACATCTTCCGATCCTCGCGCTTGCGATCGGCGAGGCTCGATCCGCCCACGCCCTGACCGAGCGCGGTGATGCCGCGGTTCTGCATCGACAGATCGACGCCTTCGTCGTCTTCCGTGAGAATCGCGATCTGCACGCCGGCTGCCCCGGCCGCGGTGATCACCGGTTCGAACACGCTGGTGAGATCGCGCGTGCCGGCGATGCCCTGGGTCAGGACGATCATCTGTTTGAGGCCTGGCGCCTCTTTCATCGCGTCGAGAACGCCGGCGAGTGCCGCGATCTGCTGCCGCGCCATCCCGAGGACGAGCCCGTTGATCAACCGCGCCGACGAGGCGACGTCGGTCGCGCACTTGGTGTTGTAGTTGTTGATGGCGTTCAAGACCTGGCCGGCCTGGCGGCCGCCGTCGAGACACTCACGCGTGATCGCCGTGTTCAGCACCGACGTGTTGTTGTAGCCGGCGATCTCGATCGCCTCGCCGATGCCAATCAGCGGCGCTTCGCCCGCCGCAGAACGCCGCGGATCGATGAACGTGCCAACCACCCGGCGCAGCCCCGCGGCGATCGCCGATCGGTCCAGCGTCGGATTCACGGCGACGGCGCCGCTCGTCGTCGTCAGGCCGACGAACTCGTGCGCGGGCCGGCCCTCGACGAAGCTGCGTGCCGCCGTCATCATCCGGCGCCCTTCCTCGGCCGGAAACGAGAGATCGTCGATCGCCAGGATGAACGTCTTGCGTTCGTCGCCGGGCACGGCATTGGTCACGACGACGTGGCCGGCGTCAGCCGGATCGGCGGCGGGACCAGCCGCGTCGGCCGCACGCGGTTCGCTGACCTGAACGTACGACAGCGTTCTCACCGGCTGCGGCTTGCCGTCCAGCGTGATCTCAAAATCAGCGGCCGAGAGTCCCGTGACGGGTCGTCCGTCGCGGTCGAGCACCGTGACGTCGACGCCGACCAGGGTCACACCGGCTCGAAATGTCGGCTGTGGCTGCTGCTGTCGAGCCGAGCCGGGTGTGCCGGGGAGCGCGATTGCGGCCAGCACGGTCGTAGCGGCCGCCAGCCTGCGGAGCATGTGAGTCCTCATTCGATCAGTCAGTCTATGGGAATCGCCCGCGCGGAAGCGGACAGTCGTCCCCGTTCATCTGCCATTCATCCCATCCCGGTAAGGTTCAGACAGGGAGACACACATGTTGGGTGGAATTGCAGCAGGAAGCTTCGCGCTCGCCGTCGCCGGCGCGCTGGCGTTGAACGCAGGCGGCGCCTCCCAGGCGGGACGGGAGCCGTCGTGCAAGCCCGGCGGCAGTCTGCAGCGAATAGAAGGGTTGTCCGAGGCGAGCGGACTGGCGGTCAGCCGCACCACGACCGGGCGCCTCTGGGCCCACAACGACTCCGGCCAGCCGGTGCTCCATGCCGTCGACCTGCAGGGCAAGGTCTCCGGCCAGGTGAAGATCGACGGCGCCCGTCTCGAGGATTGGGAGGCGTTGTCGATCGGCTCCTGTGGTTCCTCCGGCGCGGCCTCGTGCCTCTACATCGCCGACATCGGCGACAACGACGCCGAGCGAAGGCAGATCACGATCTATCGCCTTGCCGAGCCCGACTCATCGGCGACGTCGGCGAAGGTCGCCGACGTTTTTCACGCCTCGTATCCGGACGGCGCGCATGATGCCGAAGCGCTGCTCGTCGGCCCTGACGGCGCGATGTTCGTCGTCACGAAAGGCAGCGGCGGTCCGGTGGCGCTGTACCGCTTTCCTCGTGATCTGAAACCGGGCGCCGCCGTGCGTCTCGAACGCGTCGGCGACCCCATGGCGGCGAAACCCGCGCGGCCCGATCGCATCACCGACGGCGCGATGTCGATGGACGGCGAGTGGGTCGCCCTCCGCACGCTGCAATCGATCACCTTTTATCGCGCCGCCGACTTTCTCCGTGGCGACTTCACCGAAGCGCATCGCGTCGATCTCTCGACGTTGCGCGAGCCGCAGGGCGAAGCGGTCGCCTTCGGAGCCGACGGCACGGTCTTCGTCGCCGGCGAGGGCGGGGGCAAGGGTCTGCCGGGAACGCTGGGCGTGCTGTCATGTCGCTTCTGATTCACGCGCGTCTTCGAGTCGTTGCCGTCACGGCCGCGGTCGCGATTGCCGCGACGGCCTGCAGCCGCACGGTGAAGAGGTGGAACAACAAGATCTACCATCTGTCAGAACCGATCGACGGCGTGCAGCGCTGGTTCGTCGTCCGCGATCTCGGTGCGTCGCTCGGCCGGTTCACCTATCCGGGCGTGCTGAAGTGGTTCCGTCTGCGCGGCTTCGGCCAGGTGACGCGGAACGATCTTCCGGGATTCGAACAGCAGGGGTTCATCAAAGCCATCGATCCGGAGACCGGCAAGGTCGAGTTCGAGTACCGCGGCATCTACCGCGACGTGATCTCGACGGTGCTGGCCGAGGACGTGCGCTGGGCGTGCGAGCGGCTGGCGAAACTGTCCGATCGGCAGTGGCAGGATGCGTTCGGCGCCGCCGGCTACACCCCTGACCAGTCGTCGCGGTACATCGCTAAGATCAAGGCGAAGATCGCTCACGGCCTGGAGCTCACCGCTTCGGGCCTGTAACCGAGATGCGGATCCTGGTCGTCGAAGACGAGCCGGCCGCGGCTCGCGTGCTGGCCCAGGGCCTGCGCGAGCACGCGTATGCGGTAGACGTCGCTGCCGACGGCGTCGCTGCGCTCGAGCGAGCCGAAGCGACGGACTACGACCTCGTCCTTCTCGACGTCCTGCTGCCGAGAATCGACGGCCTGGCGCTCTGCCGCAAGCTCCGCGGGAGCGGCGCGGCGATGCCGATTCTCATGCTCACGGCGCGCGGCGGGCTCGACGAGCGCGTGCAGGGACTCGACGCCGGCGCCGACGATTACCTGTCCAAGCCGTACCATTTCCCCGAGCTGCTGGCGCGCATCCGTGCGCTCCTTCGGCGCGGCCCGGCGATCACGCAGGACACGTTGTCGATCGGCGACCTGGTCGTCGACGTCCGCGGCCGTCGCGCGACTCGCGCCGGCCAGCGCCTTCAGCTCACCACCAAGGAGTTCGCGCTCCTCGAATACCTGATGCGGCGCCGCGACGCCGTCGTCACCCGGAGCGAGATTGCCGACCACGTCTGGGACGGCAGCTTCGACGGCATGTCCAACCTGATCGACGTCTACATTCAGCGGCTGCGGCGGAAGATCGACGACGCGCACGACGTCAAGCTGATCCAGACGCGCCGCGGCGCCGGATACGCCATCACCCTCGACGACGCCGGGACCGCCGATGTTTGAGTCGGTGCGCGCGCGCCTGACGGCGTGGTACGTGAGTCTGCTCGCGGCCATTCTGATCGCCGTCGTTGGTCTGATCTACCTGCTCCTGGCGCGCGCGTTGTACGCGCGCATCGATGCCGGCCTTCAGGCGCTGGTCGGGATTGCCGCGACGTCGCTGGCCAACGATCTCAACGGAGGACAGGACGCGGAAACCGCCGCGCGGAGGACGACGGGTGAGCTCGGGTCGAGACAGAACGTCGTCGCGATCTACGATGGCCGCGGCCGGTTGCTCGGCGAGGCCGGCCGCGAAGACGACATCGTCATCCCGCTGGTGCCCGCTGACGAGATCCCGACTGACGTGGTTCGTTTCATCACCATCGTCGAGACCGACGACCGCGACGATCGGCACCGGCTTGCCATGCAGCGCGTGGTGGTCCCGGCGTTCGAAGCCCCCTTCGTCATCGTCACCGGTACTTCGCTGGAGCCGACCGACGAGGAGCTCGAGTCGCTGCGCAGCATCCTTATCTACGTCGTGCCCTTGTCGCTGGTGATTGCCGGCATCGGGGGATGGTTCCTCGCCGGCCGCAGCCTGTCGCCGGTCGTGGCGATGGCCGATCGGGCCCGGCAGATCGGGATCGAGAACCTCGGCGAGCGGCTGCCTGTCGCCAACCCTCGCGACGAGCTCGGCCGCCTCGCCGGCACGTTCAACGAGCTGCTGGCGAGGCTGCAGGGATCGATGAACCAGCAGCGCCAGTTCATGGCCGATGCCTCCCACGAGCTGCGGACTCCGGTGACGACGGCGCGAACGGCCGCCACCGTGGCGCTGCAGCAGCCCTCGCGGGCCGAGGCCGAATATCGCGAGACGCTGGCAATCGTCGAACAGGAGACCACACGCCTCTCGCGCATCGTCGACGACATGTTCACGCTGGCGCGCGCGGACGCGGGCAGCTACCCGATCCGCATCGCGCCGATGTATGTCGACGAAGTCGTCGACGACGTCGTTCGCGCCGCGCGGGTGGTCGCCTCGAGCCGCGACGTGACCATCGCCGCCGCGAGCGTGCGCCCGGCACCCTTCAGCGGCGACGAGGATCTGATTCGCCGGCTGATCGTGAACCTGCTGGACAACGCGGTGCGCTACGCGCCGTCGGGCAGCCGCGTGCGCGTGGCGCTCGATCGTGATGCCGGCGGCGCCTATGCGATTTCGGTGAGCGACGAAGGGCCAGGCATTCCCGCGGAGATTCAACCGCGGATCTTCGAGCGCTTCTACAGAGTCGATGCGGCGCGGACGCACGGCGAATCCAGCGACGGCGGCGCCGGGCTGGGTCTGGCGCTGGTGCGGTGGATCGCCCGGGCGCACGGCGGCGACGTGACGGTGGCGGCATCGTCACGGCTGGGATCGACGTTTGTCGTGACGCTGAAGGACAGCACGCCGCCGGCGCCGTAGACCGTCGTCCCGGGCCGCCGTTCGCCTCGACTCGCCGGCGTTTCGTCCCGCGACTGTTGAACGGCGAGCCGGAGCCTGACGAAGATCGATCTCATGCCTCTAACGCGATCGCTGCTGCTGTCCGTCGTCGTCACGCTGGTATCGGCCGGGCCTCAGTTTCAGCGGCCATCCGACGAAGCGCAGAAGGCCGTCGGCGAAGCGTTCAAGCTCCAGGCGGACGGCAAGTACCTGGCCGCGATCAGCATGCTGGAGAAGATCGACACGAACGCGAATGAGGCCGACACGTCATACGTCGGGCAGCTGCTCGCCACGCTCTACTCGTACGTCGGCGAGCAGGAGAAGACCGAGCGCATCTTCCACGACGCGGACCCCGGCCTGGCGACGAAGGCCGGCGATCAGACGCCGGCGCTCGAGACGGCGGCGGCGGTCGACGCCATCGAAGAGATCGTGCGGCTGGCGCGCGACCGGCAAATCGTGATCCTCAACGAAGCGCACCACGTCCCGCGTCATCGCGCATTCAGCCTCCTCCTTGCACGCGAGCTGCGGAAGATCGGCTACGAGTACTTCGCCGCCGAGACGTTCGCGGACGAGATTCCCGAGTTGTGGAGACAGGGCTTCCCATCCCGGCGAGCCGGCTTCTATACCGCCGAACCCGTGTTCGGCGATCTCGTACGGCAGGCGATGGCGCTCGGGTACACGCCGGTCGCCTACGAAGCGCGCAAGCCTGCGGCGCCGGATGCCGACGAAGCGGATCGCGTCAACACCCGCGAGATCCAGCAGGCGCAGAATCTGGTCGACAGGGTGTTCAAGATCAATCCGAAAGCGAAGCTCTTCATCCACTGCGGCTACTCGCACGCCACGGAGAACTGGGCGAAGACGAAGGACGGCCGGGACCACGCCTGGATGGCGGCGCGGCTCGGCCGGCTGACCGGGATCGATCCGCTGACGATCGACCAGACCAAAGACACGCCGACCGCGATCGCCGCAGAGGATTCGCCCGAGTACCTCGCCGCCGAGAAGGGGGGCCCGCTGACGCGGCCGACGGTGTTCAGGAAGGCGAACGGCGGCTATCTGGTCACGGGCGACTACCGAGACAAGATCGACGTCGGCGTCTTCCATCCGCGCGAGCGCCGAGTCAACGGGCGTCCCGACTGGCTGGCGATGAACGGCTATCGCAAGCCGCTCGAGATCGCGCCGAACCTGCTGCCGAAAGAGCGCGTGCTGCTGCAGGCGTTCGTCGCCTCGGAGCCAGCCGATGCGATTCCGATCGATCAGCTCATCGTCGATGCGCCGGCGTCGGCTCCGGTGCTGATGCTGCCGCCGGGCGCGTACCGCATCGTCGTCCAGAAAGCGGACGGCTCGAGCGCGAACATCGCCGAGGTCGTGCAGCGTTGAGGTGAACGGCGGCGGGCCTCAGTCCTCGCGCAGGACGCGCGCGAGATCGACGCGTGACGCCGACAGCGCCGGCCGCAGGCTGATCGCAATCGCGAGCGCGACGATCGTCGTCGCGACGCCGATTGTCACGCCCGGATCGAACGGCTCGATCTGAAACAGGAACGCCCGGATGGTGCTGGCGCCGGCCCAGCAGAGCGCGAAGCCGAGCAGCAGTCCGGCGGTGACAAGGCGAAGCGTCTCCGACAGCATCAGCCGTCCGAGCTCGCCGCGGCTGGCGCCGAGCGCGGCGCGGATGCCCATCTCGCGGCGGCGGCGCGTGGCCATCGACTCGGCGAGCACATAGGTGCCAAGCGCGCTCAGGAGCAGTGCAATCGCGCCGAGCGCGCCCATGACGGTCATGCCGAAGCGCTGCGGCGCCATCTCGGCGAGCAGGTTGGACTCGACGGTGGCCAACGGCCGCGCGTGCACCTTCGGATCGATCGCATGGACGGCGTCCACGAACGCACGATAGGCCGCGACGGCATCGGTCGATGCGCGGATGGTGAGATCGCGCCCGGTCAGATCGGGCCGCTGCGAGCGCGGCCGGAAGAGGCGCATCGGATTCACGCCGCGCGTGCTCCAGATCAGATCGGAGACGACGCCGACGATCTCGGCGCTACTCGGCGCCTTGCCCGGCAGCGGCGCTTCGGAAATCCGTCGGCCGATCACGCTCGCGCCGCCGCCGATCAGGCGTGCGAG
>DASTCC010000323.1:0-11978 GCA_035711465.1 Vicinamibacterales bacterium | reverse complement strand
CAGCGGCTGCGCGAGCTCGCCTTCCTCAACGCCGGCGTCACCATCACCATCGAGGACGAGCGCGAAGGCAAGGACCACCGCTTCCTCTACGAAGGCGGCATCCGCGAGTTCGTCGAGTTCCTGAACAAGAACAAGACCGCGGTGAACGAAAAGCCGATCGTCATGACCGGCGAGCGCGACGGCATCGTCGTCGAGATCGCGCTGCAGTGGAACGACAGCTACGCGGACACGACGTATACCTTCGCCAACAACATCAACACCACCGAAGGCGGCACGCACCTGTCGGGCTTTCGCGCCGCGCTGACGCGCACCATCAACCACTACGCGTCGAAGAACAACCTCGCCGACAAGCTCACCGACAGCATCAGCGGCGACGACGTCCGTGAAGGCATGACGGCGGTGATCTCGGTGAAGATCCCGCAGCCGCAGTTCGAGGGGCAGACCAAGACCAAGCTCGGCAACACCGAGGTCAAGGGCATCGTCGAGAACATCGTCAACGACCGGCTCGGCGCGTTCCTCGAGGAGACGCCGGCCGTCGCCAAGCGGATCATCGCCAAGGCGGTCGAGGCGACGCTGGCCCGCGAAGCGGCGCGGAAGGCCCGCGATCTGGTCCGTCGCAAGGGCGCGCTGGACAACACCGCGCTGCCCGGCAAGCTCGCCGACTGCCAGGAGCGCGATCCGGCGCAGAGCGAGCTCTACATCGTCGAGGGCGAGTCGGCAGGCGGGTCGGCCAAACAGGGCCGCGACCGACGCTTTCAGGCGGTGCTGCCGATCAAGGGCAAGATCCTCAACGTCGAGAAGGCCCGCTTCGACAAGATGCTCAGCCACGAGGAGATCCGCACGCTGATCGCGGCGCTCGGCTGCGGCATCGGCGAGGACGAATTCGACGCCGCGAAGCTGCGCTATCACCGCGTCATCATCATGACCGACGCCGACGTCGACGGATCGCACATCCGCACGCTGCTGCTGACGTTCTTCTACCGGCAGATGCGCGAGCTCGTCGACCGCGGGCACATCTACATCGCGCAGCCGCCGCTGTTCCGCGCCAAGCGCGGCCGGCAGGAAACGTTCATCAAGGACGAGCGGTCGCTCGAGACGTTCCTGATCCGCCGCGCCGCCGAGTCCCGGACGCTGGTGCTCGGCAACGGCAAGGAGATCGTCGGCGAAGCGCTCGAGCAGCGGCTGGAGAAGCTCATCCAGTTCCGGAAGCTGCTGAACCTGGTGGAGCGCCGCGGCCCGTCACGCCGCGCGATTCTGGCGCTGCTCGAAGGCGACGCGCGCGACAAGACCTTCTGGACGTCCCAGGACGCCGTCGAGCAGCTGGCCGCGTATCTGCGCGCGCCCGCGGTCGACACGGCGGTCGTCGAAGACACCGAGCATCAGGCGCTGGCGGTGACGATCGAAGACCGCTCGGCCGGATACGGCAAGCGCCACCGGCTGGATCTCGACTTCGTCACCACCGGGGAGTTCCGCACGCTGCTCGCCGCGTATCAGGACGTCCGCGAGCTCCTCAGCGGCCCGGTGACGATTCGCACCGCCGCCGCGGCGGCGAGCGCGCAGGAAGCCGACGACGCCGAGGCCGAGGCCGCGGCGCCGGCCGCGGACGCCGCGGCCATCGCCGCCGACGTCAAGGCCGCGAAGACCGAGAAGGACACGGATCGGCGCACCGAGTCACTCGACGATCTCGTCGAGTTCTTCGTCGCCGCCGGCCGCCGCGGCCTGGCGGTCAACCGCTACAAGGGCCTCGGCGAGATGAATCCCGAGACGCTCTGGGAAACGACCATGGATCCGTCGAAGCGCACGCTCCTGGCGGTGCGCGCCGAGGATCACACCGAGGCCGACCTGATGTTCACGACGCTGATGGGCGATCAGGTCGAGCCGCGGCGCAAGTTCATCGAAGACAACGCGCTCGACGTCAAGAACCTGGACATCTAGCGCCGGCGCCTCGGCGCCCCGTCGGCGGCCGGCGTCCGCCATTCACGCCACTCCATGGATCAGAATCTGTCCGCTCGCGTGCCGGTCAACATCGAAGACGAGATGAAGCGCTCGTACATGGATTACGCGATGAGCGTAATCATCGGGCGCGCGCTTCCCGACGTCCGCGACGGGCTCAAGCCGGCCAACCGGCGGGTGCTCTTCGCGATGCGCCAGATGGGGCTGGCCTCGAACCGCCCGTACCGCAAGTGCGCGAAGATCGTCGGCGAGGTCATCGGCAACTACCATCCGCACGGCGACAGTCCGGCTTACGACACGCTCGTCCGTCTGGCGCAGGACTTCAACATGCGCTATCCGCTCGTCGACGGCCAGGGCAACTTCGGGTCGATCGACGGCGACCCGCCGGCCGCCTACCGCTACACCGAAGCGCGCCTCGACTCGCTCGCCGAGGCGATGATGGCGGACCTCGACAAGGACACGGTCGACTTCCGGCCGAACTTCGACGAGACCACCGAAGAACCGGTGGTGCTGCCGACGCCGTTCCCGAATCTGCTGGTCAACGGATCGACCGGCATCGCCGTCGGGATGGCGACGAACATCCCGCCGCACAACATGCGCGAGGTCGTCGACGGCGTCATCGCGATGATCGAAAAGCGGCACGCGCCCAGGGAGGAGCGTTTCCGCATCCTGCTGCAGACGATTCCGGGTCCGGACTTTCCGTCGGGCGGCACCATCGTCGGCCGCGAGGGCATTTTCCGCGCCTACAAGGAGGGCCGCGGCGGCCTGATCGTGCGCGGCCGGGCCAGCTTCGAGGAGCAGAAGAAGAGCGATCGCGTCTCGATCGTCGTGACCGAGATTCCGTATCAGGTCAACAAGGCGGCGCTCATCACCGACATCGCCGCGCTGGTCCGCGACAAGAGGATCGAGGGGATCTCCGACATCCGCGACGAATCCGATCGCGACGGCATGCGCATCGTCATCGAGCTCAAGCGCGGCGAGCTGCCCGATGTCGTGCTCAACAATCTCTACAAGCACACCAAGCTGCAGATGAGCTACGGCATCACGCTGCTGGCGATCGTCGCCGGCCGCCCGCGCGTGCTCGGGCTCGTCGAGATCATCGACCACTTCATCGAGTTCCGCCGCGAGGTGGTGCGGCGCCGCACCGAGTTCGAGCTGCGCAAGGCCGAGGCGCGGGCCCATATCCTCGAAGGCCTCAAGATCGCGCTCGATCACCTCGACGCGGTGATCGCGCTGATCCGGCAGTCGAAGAACCCGATCGAGGCGCGGGCCGGCCTCATCGCGCAGTTCGGCCTGACGACGATTCAGGCGCAGGCGATTCTCGACATGCAGCTGCAGCGCCTGACCGGCCTGGAGCGGCAGAAGATCCTCGACGAGCTCGCCGAGCTGGTCAAAACGATCGAGCGGCTGCGCGCGATTCTCTCGAACGAGGACCTGCTCATCGCCATCGTCGTCGACGAGCTCAAGGCGGTGCGCGACAAGTACGGCGACGAGCGCCGCACCGATCTGATCGAGGAGAGCGGCGAGTTCCGCGTCGAGGATCTGATCGCCGACGAGGACGTCGTCATCACCGCCACCGGCACCGGCTACATCAAGCGCACCGCGCTCGAGGCCTACCGCAAGCAGCGCCGCGGCGGGAAGGGCCTGATCGGGATGACGACGCGCGAGGAAGACGTCGTCCAGCACCTTTTCGTCGCCAACACCCACGCGTACATCCTGGTGTTCAGCGACCGCGGCAAGTGTTACTGGCTGAAAGTCTACGAAGTGCCAGAAGTGTCGCGCAGCAGCAAGGGCAAGTCGATCGCCAATCTCGTGCACATGGGCGAGGGCGAGAAACTGGCAGCGCTGCTCAAGGTGCAGAGCTTCCCCGAGGAGGAGGGCAAGCGCTTCATCGTCATGGGCACGAGCAGGGGCACGATCAAGAAGACCGACCTGATGGCGTTCTCGAATCCGCGCTCGGCCGGCATCATCGCCATGCAGATCGAAGAGGGCGATCGCGTCATCGGCGTCGCCGAGACCGACGGCACGAAGGATCTGGTGATCGGATCGCAGAACGGCATGGCGATCCGCTTCTCGGAGGCCGACGCCAGGCCGATGGGCCGCAGCGCCTACGGCGTCCGCGGCATGCAGCTGCGCGAGGGCGACGTCGTCGTCGCCATGGTCGTGGTCGACGATCATGCGACGCTGCTCACGGTGTGCGAGAACGGCTACGGCAAGCGCACGGAGATCGGCGAGTACCGCCAGCAGTCGCGCGGCGGCATCGGCCTGAAGAACGTGCAGACCAGCGACCGCAACGGCCTGGTCATCGACATCGCCAGCGTCACCGACTCGCACGAGGTGCTGCTCGTCTCCGAACAGGGGCAGATCATCCGCATGACGGCGGGCGATTTGCGTCCGATTGGCCGCGACACCCAGGGTGTCAAGCTGATGGATCTGGCCGAAGGCGATCGGCTGGTCAGCGTCGCCACCCTGAGCGATCCGGAAGTCGAGGCCGCCGGACCCGACGACGCGTCGAACTGAGCCGGGCCAATCCGCTCAGGGACCTCTTGACCTCCGACAGGAGAATCTCTTACGCTGCTCCTCTCGGATCCCGAGAGGAGCGATGGCGAAAACCGACCTGCTGCAGGGCACGCTCGACCTGCTGATCCTCCGCATCCTCGCTCTCGGCCCCAATCACGGCTGGGACATCTCGCAGCGTATCCGCCAGATGTCCGGCGACGGCCTGAAGACCAGCCAGGGCTCGCTCTATCCGGCGCTGCACCGGCTCGAAGTGCGCGGCGACGTGCGATCCGAGATGACCCAGTCGGAGAACAACCGCCGCGCCCGCGTCTACCGGCTGACCGCGGCCGGGCGCCGGCGCCTGCTGCAGGAGACGCGCGACTGGGAGCACTTCGTGCTGTCGATGCGGCGCGTGCTCGACCATTGATCGAACGGAGGGACGCATGCTGACGCGGATCATGGCCCGGCTGCGGGCGCTCGCGCTTCGCCGGCGCATCGCCGGCGAGATCGACGAGGAGCTGAACGATCACCTCGCGCGCGAAGTCGACGCCAACATCGCTCGCGGCATGGACGCCGCCGACGCGCGCCGGCGGGCGCTCGCCGATCTCGGCGGCCTCGCGCAGACCCGCGAGGAGACCAACGCAGTCCGCGACGGCGGCTTCGCGGTCGTGCGCCAGGCGCTGTCAGTCCGGGCGCTTCGCCGTCAGCCGCTCTATGTCGCTTCGTGCGTGGTCACGCTGGCGCTGGCCGTCGCCGCGGCGACCACGATGGGCGCCGTGATCAAGCCGGCGCTCCTCGATCCGCTGCCGTATCGCGCCGACGGCGAGCTCGTCATGATCAACACGACCACGAGCAGCGGTCTCGGCGGCGTGAACGTCCACACGCTGAACGATCTGCGCGCCGCGGCGCCGCCGCTCGGCCAGATCGCGGCCTCGCGCGCGATCGCCTCGTCGCTGACCCAGGCCGACGGCGTCTACCCGCTCAACACTCACACCGTCGAGGCCAACTACTTCGCGACGCTCGGCGTGGTGCCGGCGCGGGGCCGTGTCTGGAGCGCCAACGAGACCAACGTCGCCGTCGCCACCTGGCCGTTCTGGCAGCGGAGGCTGCAGGGTGACGAGGCGGCGATCGGGCGCAGCATCACGATCGACGGCGTCAGCCACGTCGTCATCGGCGTCCTGCCGCGCGGCTTCGTCGTGCCGTGGAATCCCAACGCCGAAGTCCTGCTGCCGATCAACCTGACGCCGCTTCTCGCCGATCCGTACCGGGCCCGCCGGATGGTGGCGGTCGTCGCCAGACGATCCGACGGAGTTCCGCTGGCCGACGTCTCCGCGCACCTCGCCGCGTTCTCGTCGCGGATGGCCACCGCGCATCCTGATGTGCCGGGCGGGCAGACGCTCATCGCCACGCCGCTGCGCGAGCGGATGATCGGCTCGTCGCGGCCGGTGATGCTCGGCACCGCGGCGGCCACGGCGCTGCTGCTGCTGATCGTCGCCTCCAACATCGCCGGCCTCGCCGCCGTGCGCGCCATCGCGCTGCGCCGGCAGACGGCCGTCAAGACCGCGCTCGGCGCCAGCCGCGGCCGCATCGTCGCCGAGCGTCTCGGCGAAAGCCTCGCCATCGCCCTCGCCGGCACGCTGGCCGGCGTCGGACTCTCTACGCTGCTGATTCCGACGCTGCGCGGCTATCAGGCGCAGTTCCTGTTCACGCTGCCGCCGATTGCGCTGACGCCGGCGCTGGCGTTCGCCGGCCTTCTCGCCGGCCTCGTCGTCGGCACGATGGCGGGCGTGCTGCCGCATCTCACCATGAAACAGCGCGGCGACGAAGACCCGCTGCGCGCGTCGCGCGGCAACGCCGGCGATCGATCGGGATCGCGGCTGCGCATGGGGCTCGCCGCGCTGCAGACGGCGCTGGCGCTGGTGCTGGTGATCGGCGCCGGTCTGCTCGGCCGGACGCTGACGCACCTGGCGGCGACACCGCTCGGCTTCGATCCGTCCCGGTTGACGTCGTTCTTCGTCAATCTGCCCGGCCAGCGCTACGCCCGACAGTCAGCCCAGATTCAGTTCGAGCAGGAGATGCTCGCGCGTCTCGAACGCATCCCCGGCATCGAGGCGGTCACGTCCTCGATCGGCATTCCCGTCGACGGCGGCATGGGCGCCGGCCTCTACATCGAGGGCCGCAGCGAAGCGGGCACGCCCATTCACTACATGTCGGTGGCGCCGAACTTCCGCGAGCTCTTCGGGCTGTCGATGCTCGCCGGACGCGAGATCGACACCAGCGACGTCATCGGCTCGCCGCGGACGCTGGTGATCAACGAGACGATGGCGAAGACGTATTGGCCCGAGGGCAACGCCGTCGGCGCCCGCATCTTCGTCGGCGTCGCGCCCAGCCAGAACTGGATGACCGTCGTCGGCATCGTCGCCGACGTCCGGCAGCACGGGCCGGGCGCCGAGGTCATGCCGACCGCGTTCGGATCGACGCGCCAGTATTCCTGGCCGCGCCGCCAGTTCGTGTTCCGGACCGCCGCCGGCCGCACGGTGCCGGCCGCCGATCTGCGCGCCGCGCTGCGCGACATCGATCCGGCGCTAGCGATCACGACGCTGTCGACGCTCGATGGACTGGTCAGGTCTCAGCAGGCGACGCAGCGGCTCGTGCTCTTCGTCCTCGGATCGTTTGCCGTTCTCGCGGCCGTCCTGTGCGCGTTCGGGCTCTACAGCGTGCTGGCGCTGACGTCCAGTCTCCGCCGCCGCGAGTACGCGATCCGGCTCGCGCTCGGATCGACCGCCGAGCGGGTCAGATGGCTGGTGGTCCGGCAGGCGCTGGTGCTCGCCACGATCGGCGTGGCGACCGGGATCGGCCTGGCCTGGATGACGACGCGCTCGCTGAGCGGGCTGCTAGAGGGCATCCAGCCGACCGATCCGCTAACGTTTGCGGTGTCGTCGGCCGCGATCGTCGGCGTCGCGTTGCTGGCGTCCTGGCTGCCCGCGCGCCGCGCGGCGACGGTGAACGGCGCCGAGGTGTTCTCGACCGATTCGGGCAGCTGAAGAGCGGCCGGCGAGCCTTGGTTACGCAGGCTCGAGGTTGGCGAAGCGCGCCAGCAGCTTCTTCGTGCCGACGGCGGCGAAGCGGACGGTGACCTTGATGTCGTCGCCCTGGTCTTCCACGGCGACGACGGTGCCGACGCCGAACTGACGGTGACGCACGCGCATGCCGACGCGCACGCCGATCACCGACTGATCTTCGTCCTCGTAGGCGTAGGTCGTCTCTTCGCGGGCCTTCGATCGGCGCCCGCCGTGGCCGCCGCGTCCGTACGGGTTGCGGAGCTCGTACGGCGACGTCTGCCAGCGCGGTGACGGCGCCGACTCGAGGCGCTCGACCAGCTCTTCGGGAACCTCCTCGAGGAATCGCGACGGCTCAGTGGACTGATACTCGCCGAACACGCGGCGCCTCGAGGCGCCGGTCAGCACCAGCCGTTCCCGAGCCCGCGTGAGGCACACGTAGCAGAGCCGCCGCTCTTCCTCGACGTCGTCTTCGTCCTCGGCGGCGCGGGAATGCGGAAACAAGCCCTCCTCCATGCCGGCGACGACGACGGTGGGGAACTCGAGTCCCTTCGCGGCGTGCATCGTCATCATCCAGACGCGCGCTTCGCGGGCGCCGTCTGCCTCGTCCGCTTCGGAGAGCAGCGACAAGCGATCGACGAAGCCGCCGAGCGACGCCTCGTCGTCGCGGCTTTCGTACTCCCGCGCCGCCGAGACGAGCTCCATCAGGTTCTCGATGCGGCCTTCCGCCTCCTCGTTCCGCTCGTCGCGCAGGCTCTGCAGGTAGCCGGTGCGATCGAGCACCAGGCCGATGGCGATGGAGACCGTGGACTGTCCCGCCTCGGCGACGAGATTGGTGATCAGATCGCGGAAGCCCTTCAGCGCGGTCGCCGCCCGCTGCGGCAGCGCCCGGCGATCGATCGCGGCGAGGAGCCGCGACCACATCGACCGCGGCGTCGCCTTGGCGTCGAGGCCGATGGCCAGCAGCGGCGTGTGTTCGTGCGACGCTTCGGGCTCGATTGCCTCGAGCGATTCGAGCACGCTCTTGCCGATGCCGCGCGCCGGCACGTTGACGACGCGGCGGAAGCTGACGTCGTCGTGCGGGTTGATCAGCAGGCGCAGGTAGGCGAGGACGTCCTTGATTTCCTTGCGCTCGTAGAAGCGGACGCCGCCGATGATTCGATACGCGACGCCGTCGCGCATCAGCGCGTCTTCGATCGCGCGCGACTGGGCGTTGGTGCGGTAGAGAATCGCGAGCATCGCGTCGGGCCGCTGGCGCTCGGACTCGCGCGCGGTGCGGGTGATGAAATCGGCTTCCTCGATCTCGTCGCCGGCCCGCATGTAGCGAATCCTCGCGCCACCGGCCGTGTCCGTCCACAGGCGCTTGTCCTTGCGATTGCGGTTGCGGCTGATCACCGCGGTGGCCGCGTCGAGAATCACCTGCGTCGACCGGTAGTTCTGCTCGAGCTTGACGATGGTGGCGTCCGGGAAATCGTACTCGAAGTCGAGGATGTTGCGCAGATCGGCGCCGCGCCACTTGTAGATCGACTGGTCCGGATCGCCCACGACGCAGAGGTTGCGGTGCACCTCGGCGAGCCGCTTCATCAGCAGGTACTGCGGCCGATTCGTGTCCTGGTACTCGTCGACCATGACGTGCTTGAACTTGTGGGCGTAGTAGGTGCGGGCGCGCTCGTTGGTTTCGACGAGCTCGACGGTCTTGAGCAGCAGATCGTCGAAGTCCAGCGCCCCGGCGTCGGTGAGCACCCGGCGGTAGGACTCGTAGATTCGCGCGATCTGCCGATCGCGCAGGCTACCACCGGTGTTCTTGACGTCCTCCGGCGTCTCCATCCGGTTCTTGGCCTGGCTGATTCTCGAGAGCGCGGCGCGCGGCTGGATGAGCTTGTCGTCGATGTCCAGCACCTTCATCGCCTGCTTGACGACGGCGATCTGATCCGAGGAGTCGTAGATGACGAAGTCGCGCGTCAGGTTGATGGCGGGCGCTTCGCGGCGAAGAAGCCTGGCGCAGAGCGAGTGGAACGTCGACAGCCAGATCTGCCGGCAGTCCTCGCCGACGAGCTGCTCGACGCGCGTCCGCATTTCCTCGGCGGCCTTGTTGGTGAAGGTGACCGCGAGCACCTGACCGGGCTCCGCGTGCCGCTCCTGAATCAGGTAGGCGATGCGATGCGTGATGACGCGCGTCTTCCCGGACCCTGCGCCGGCCAGGATGAGGAGCGGTCCCGATGTGTGCTCGACGGCTGCGCGTTGCGCAGGATTCAGAGCGGAGACGAGATCCACGAGTTCGACCTGAGAATATCACCCGCGATCATAAGCAACACGCATGCCTCGATTAGCGCCACCGCCGGCCTGATACGATCGCGGATTGACGATGGCGGCAACGCTGTTTCAGAAGGTCTGGGACCAGCACGCGGTGCGGCGTTTGCCAACCGGGCAGACGCAGCTCTACGTCGGCCTGCACCTCGTGCACGAGGTCACGAGCCCGCATGCGTTTGCGGAGCTGCGCGCGCGCGGCTGGCGGGTTCGTGCGCCCGAACGCACGTTCGCGACCGTCGACCACATCGTGCCGACGCTGGCGCAGATCCGGCCGTTCGCCGACGCGATGGCCGAGACGATGACGTCCACGCTCGAAGCCAACTGCCGCGAGCACGGCATCCGCATGTTCGGCCTCGACAGCGGCGCGCAGGGCATCGTCCACGTCGTCGGGCCGGAGCTCGGGCTCACGCAGCCGGGCATGACGATTACCTGCGGCGACAGCCACACCTCGACCCATGGCGCGTTTGGCGCGCTCGCGTTCGGCATCGGCACGTCGCAGGTCCGCGACGTGCTGGCGTCGCAGTGTCTGGCGATGACGCCGCTGAAGGTGCGCCGCGTCGAGGTGAACGGGACGCTGGCGCCGGGCGTGTACGCCAAGGACGTGATCCTGACGATCATCGCGCGGCTCGGCGTCCACGGCGGCGCCGGCTACGCCTACGAGTACGCCGGCGATGCGATCGGACGGCTGTCGATGGACGAGCGCATGACGATCTGCAACATGTCGATCGAGGGCGGGGCGCGCATCGGCTACGTCAATCCCGACGAGACGACGATCGAGTACCTGCGCGGGCGCCCATTTGCGCCGGCGGGCGCCGACTTCGATCGCGCGGCGGCGTGGTGGCGGACGATCGCGTCGGATCCGGACGCGCGCTGGGACGACCGGGTCACGCTCGACGCTTCCTCGATCGCGCCGACGGTGACGTGGGGCATCAATCCCAGCCAGTCGGTGCCGGTGGACGGGCACCTGCCCGATCCGGGCGCGCGGCCTGACGCGGACCGCCACGCCATCGGCGAAGCGCTCGAGTTCATGGATTTCCGCGCCGGCCAGCCGATGCAGGGGACGCCGATCGACGTCGCGTTCATCGGCTCGTGCACGAATTCGCGGCTGTCGGATCTGCGCGAAGCGGCGCGCATCGTCCGCGGCCATCGCGTCTCGTCGCGGGTGCGCGCGATGGTCGTGCCGGGATCGCAGGCGGTCCGCGCCGCGGCGGAGCGCGAGGGGCTCGACGAGGTGTTCCGCGAGGCCGGATTCGAGTGGCGCGGCGCCGGCTGCTCGATGTGCCTGGCGATGAACAGCGATCGCCTCGAGGGCCGGGAAGTCTGCGCGTCGTCGTCGAACCGCAATTTCAAGGGGCGACAGGGCAGCCCGACGGGCCGGACGCTGTTGATGAGCCCAGCGATGGTGGCGGCCGCGGCGGTGGCCGGCGAGGTCGTGGACGTGCGCCGCTGGCCGGTGACCGAGGCGGCGCACGCATGAGCGCCTCGGCGATTACGCGTGTCGCCGGACGGGCCGTCGTCGTGCCCGGCGCGGACATCGACACGGACCGGATCATCCCGGCGCGTCATCTCAAATCGATCACGTTCGACGGGCTGGGCGCGCGCGTGTTCGAGGACGATCGGCGGCAGGCCGCCGCATCCGGCCAGCCGCATCCGCTCGATCGGCCCGGCGCCGAGGGCGCGCGGGTGTTGATCGCGGGATCGAACTTCGGCTGCGGCTCGTCACGCGAGCACGCGCCGCGCGCGCTTCACCAGTGGGGCATCCGCGCCGGCATCGCCGAGTCGTTCGCGGAGATCTTCGCGTCGAATTCGGTGGCCATCGGCTTCGTCTGCGCCAGAGTGACCGCCGACGACTGGCGCGAGCTCGTGACGCGAGTCGAGTCCGACCCGTCGGCCGAGGTTGTCGTCGACCTCGAGCGCATGCAGGTCGCGATCGGCGAATGGAGCGTGCCGGCGTCGATGCCGGACGCCGAACGAACCGCCGTCATGACCGGCCAGTGGGACGGCACGAACCTGCTGCTCGACCGCCACGAAGAAGTCGAAGCCGTCCGCGCCCGCCTGCCGTATGGGGTCAGGCGGGGGTCGGAGCGGGGTCGGAGCGGGGTCGGGGGAGGGTCGGGGTAGGGTCGGAGTATGCTCCGACCCTGCTCCGACCCTGCT
>DASTCC010000322.1:0-18921 GCA_035711465.1 Vicinamibacterales bacterium | reverse complement strand
GCGGTCTTGGCTGTCCGCGGGGGCTGGCTGGCGTGCCTGCATTTCCTCGACGGTCAGTCTGATCGGCGTGAGGGAGTTCTTCAACTCGTGCGCGGTCTTGCGCGCCAGCGACTGCCAGCTCGCGATCTGCGTCAGGTGAACGAGCCGCTCGCGGCTGTGGCGCAGCTGATCGGCCATGCGGTTGAACGCATCGACGGCGCGCCCGACTTCGTCGTCGGGCTCCACGCCGGGCGCGCGGCCGGTGTCGAGCCGGGTCGTCCAGTCGCCGTCGGCGAAATCGGTGAGGCCGGCCGTGAGCTCCTGGATCGGCCGGCTGATCCGATGGGCGATGTAGACGAGCGGCGCCAGCGAGATCGCCCACGTGGCGCCGAGCAGCACCAGCAGCGTCAGCGTGAAGCCGCGGCGCAGGTCGCGGCGCTCCATCGTCTCGACGACCTGCCGCGTCTGCCGCAACTCGGCCGAGAGCTGCTCCATGCGGATGCCGCCGAGGTCGCGCGTGTAGGCGTGCACGCCGCGGGCGCCGTCGCCGTTGCCGTTGCGCCGCACCAGGTAGTCGAGGTGATCGCCGCCGGACCCCGACAGGCCGAAGCGTTCGCTCTCGCCGCTGTCCCAGAAAGTCTGTACCGGCTCGGGCCAGCGGGCAGCATCCGAAACGGGATACACCGTCGGCGAGACGCGGCCCGCGCGTGCGTCGTCCTTCAGCGTCTCGCGCTCGCGCTGGTAGAACTGGCGGGCGGTGCCCTCGAGGGTGCGCGACAGGCGATCGAGTTCACCCGTATTGGCATAGCCGAGACTGCGATCGAGCAGCGACGTCGTGATCCACAACGTCGCCAGGAGCGGCAGCGCCGTCGCGGCGAGGAACGCGAGGATCAGCCGATTGCGCAGGCGGTTCATGACTGTGCTCGGGTGGTCAGGGCTTCAGCCGGAACGGACCGGCCTCGATTGCGTGCGTCCACTCGGTGGCCTTGCGCCGCCGGCTGAAGGCTTCGATCAGCGACTGCAGCGTGTAGCCGGTGCCGTCGTCGGCGGCCGGCGCGGGGTCGCTGTCCAGCAGACGGTACTCGAGACGGATCCAGAAGTCGCGGTTCTGCGCGAGTGAACCCATCGTGACGAGCGGCACCGTCAGTTGCTCGAAGCACCAGGCCTCGGCGGCCGACGAGGACAGATACGACGCGGTCCGTGACGGCGGCCCGACGAGCGCCGCCGCGAAGCGCTCCTCCCAGAGATCGTAGCTGAGAAGGAACGTCTGTCTGGCGCGCGCGACGCTGCTCCCACCGGCACGTGGCAGCACGGCGAGGTCGAGATCGAGGCGGATCGATCGGCCGTCCTTCAGCCGCGCCAGCGGCTCCCCCTTGATGAACGAGAGGCCGGGGGCCTGCACGTTCAGCGTGTTCTCGGATCGGCTGACCGTGACCGCCTGCGCGACGGTGCCAACGGCGGTCCAGAGCGCGACGAGCGCCGCGACGAGCGTGAACGGACGCGCGAGATCGGATCGCACCGCGTCACCTCCGGAAGGAGACGCTGGGCCATCCGAAGCCCATCGTGAACACAGCGCGCAGATCGTCCGTGTTCAACGGCACGCCGAGCGTGAAGAACACCGGACCGGGATGGAAGCTGACGCCGGTGGAGACGCGCACCTTGGCGTCGTTGCCGGCGTCCCATACCGATCCGAGGTCGAGGAACAGCGCCAGAGCGCGGTACTGATACTGCGCCGAGACGTAGAACATCCGGTTGCCGCCGGTCGGCGCGATGTCGTACTTGTCCCAGCCGCGCAGCGTACGCGAATCGCCCAGCGTGAAACGTTCGAACAGCGGCGCGTCGCCGCTGATGCCGCCGCCCATGCCCCTGAACACCACGGTCTGGCGCGAGCGTCGATAGCCGTACGCGGCGAAGGCGAAATAGCGTTCGTAGTCGAAATCGCTTTCGAGCGAGGGCGACGCCAGCCGCGCCGTGACCGTCGCGTCGAGGTAGTGGCGGGCCTCGCCGGTACGCCACGGCTGGTTGAAGTTGACCAGACCGATGTACGCGTTCGCCATCTGCGACGGTCCGACCTCCGGCAGCGGCGCTTCGGTGATCGGATCCTCGTGCAGCGGGTCGAGCTCGGTGATGCCGACGCCGCCCGCTACCATCACCTGCGGCAGAATGTTGAATCGAACGAGGGGCGTCACGGTGTCGCGGTCGCCGTAGAGCGCGGGCCGCCGGGGGTCGAGGGCCATCGCCGCGACCGTTTCGTCCTTCCAGTCCTGATCGAACGTCGACCACTCGAAGCTGAATCCCAGTCGATCGGTGCCGAGCTTTCGCGCCTCGAACTGCAGCGCGAAGCCCGAGTACTCCTCGACAAGGTGATCCCCGTTGTCGAACGCGAAGATCGGAGAGAACCGGAAACTGCCGCCGCTGATCGATAGCGGCAGGTACGCGCCCCAACCCTGATCGGAATGAAACACGAACGCCGACTGCGGCGGCTCGAGACGCAGCCAGCGCGCGTACTCGATGCGGGCGACGTCGTAGATCAGCCGGACGCTGCCGGACCGATCGCCACGCTCGCTCCGCCACGACACGTCATGATTCGGAAACGCCTGCCTCAGCCTGGCCGAAATCCGTTCGGCTTCCTCGGAGTCGAGCGGCTTTCCCGTGAGCGCCTGCACGTCCTTGACCAGCTCCGGATCGAGATCGCGATCCGGCACGCCCCGAATCACCGCGTCCTGGACGAGGTACTTGTCATTGACGTTGGTCTCGCGCACCTGATTGCGGATGCGCGCGACGACGAAGACGACCCACGCCTCGCCGTCGGTATTCAGCGTGGCCCGGATCGCAGCGACGTACTGCGGCTGCTCGGCTTCGATGCGCGCCGCGATATCGCGAAGCACCTGACGATCGAGCGGGGTGCCGGCGAGCTGGGCGATGGCGGTCTGCACTCCGGGACTGAGGTGGCCGAGGTCGAAGCCCGAGATCTGCGCGCCCTTGATGCGGGTTCCTTCCGGAGCTTCGGTCTCCTGCGCGGAGGCCGGCAGCACCGGCAGCATCAGCAGCGCGACGAGCAAGGCAAGTGTTCTCATGCCCCGGGCATATAGCAACGGTCGGGCCATCGGCTAAGGTGTTGATTCTAAATCTGATGAGTCCGGCCGTCGTGTGAGGGCCGGGCACACCTGTGCCGCTTGGGCACAGAGCGGCCGGTGCACAATGGGCCGCGTTCGCGCATCTCCGGCGAGGTGATCGTGCCCGACTCGAATGTGATTGGCGCCCGGCGCGCGTGGAAGACTGGTGTGACCGCCGTTTCGGTGCTGCTGGCGGCGGTCGTCATGACCGCAAGCTCCACCCCGGTGTATCAGGATCCCGCGCGCGCGATCGACGACCGTGTGGCGGACCTGCTGTCGCGGATGACGATCGAAGAGAAGATCGCGCAGCTCGGCGGCGTCTGGGAAAGCAAGGCGCGAATGCAGACCGCCGACGGCCTGTTCCTGCCGGAGAAGGCCGCCGCGATCCTGGGTCAGGGCATGGGCCACGTCGCGCGCCCGAGTGAGATCGCCGGATCGCCCACCGGCCCGCGCGTCCGGTCGCCGCGTGCGCAGGCTGAGTACGTCAACGCGGTTCAACGCTGGGTGCTCGAGAACACCCGCCTGAAGATCCCGGTGATGTTCCACGAAGAGGCGCTCCACGGCTTCGTCGCGCCGCGGGCGACGTCGTTTCCCGTGCCGATTGCGCTCGGCAGCTCGTGGGATCCCGCGCTCGTCGAACGGGTGATGACCGTCGCCGCGCGCGAAGCACGGGCGCGGGGCGCGCAGCAGGTCCTCTCGCCAGTCGTCGATCTCGGCCGCGATCCGCGGTGGGGACGCTTCGAGGAGACCTACGGCGAAGATCCGCACCTCGTCTCGCGGATGGGCGTCGCCGCCGTTCGCGGATACCAGGGCACGACGATGCCGGTGGCGCGCGATCGCGTGATCGCGACGCTGAAGCATTTCAGCGGCCACGGCGCGCACGAGGGCGGGATCAACACCGCGCCGGCGCAGGTCGCCGAGCGGCTGCTGCGATCCGAGTTCTTTCCGCCGTTCGAAGCCGGCGTGCGCGAAGCCGGCGCGGCCGCGGTGATGCCGAGCTACAACGAGATCGACGGCGTGCCGTCCCACGCGAATCGCTGGCTGCTGGAAGACGTGCTGCGCAGCGAGTGGGGGTTCCGCGGCGTCGTCGCCGGCGACTACTTCGGCGTCGATCAGATGCGCACGCGACACCGCGTCGCCGAAGACCAGGCGAGCGCCGCCGTGCAGGCGCTCGAGGCCGGCGTCGACATCGAGCTGCCCGATGCCGACGCTTTCAAGGAACTGGCGGCGCTCGTCAAGAGCGGCCGCGTCGCCGAAGGCACCATCGACCGCGCCGCGGCCCGCGTGCTGCGATCGAAGTTCGCCGCCGGTCTCTTCGAGCGGCCTTACGCCGATCCGGACGAGGCCGGGCGTCTCGCGAACGCGCCGGAGCACCGCGCGCTGGCGCTCGAGGCGGCGCGGCGATCGATCGTGCTCCTCCAGAATCGCGACGCGGCCTTGCCGCTCGCGGGGTCGATCAGGAGGCTCGCGGTGATCGGTCCGAATGCACGCGGCCTCAGGCTCGGCGGCTACTCGGGCAATCCGGGACGCGGCGTCGATCTGCTCGCCGGCATCACCGCGCGCGCCGGCGCGGCGATCGACGTGCTCTACGCCGAAGGCGTACGCATCACCGAGGACGAGCCCAACTGGGATCTCGACGCCGTGACGCTCGGCGATCCGGCTCGCAACGCCCAGCGGATCGCCGCGGCGGTGGCGACGGCGCGACGCGCCGACGCGATCGTGCTGGCGATCGGCACGAACGAAGCGACGGCCCGCGAGGCGTGGTCCGATCGACATCTCGGCGACGTCGCCGATCTGGCGCTGATGAGCCAGCAGGAGGATCTCGCCGCCGCGCTCTTCGCGCTCGGCAAGCCCGTCATCGTCGTCCTCATCAACGGCCGGCCGGTGACGATGCCGAAGGTCGTCGAGAAGGCGCGAGCGGTTGTCGAAGCGTGGTACGCGGGGCAGGAAGGCGGCACGGCGATCGCCGAGGTGCTGTTCGGCGACGTCAATCCCGGCGGCAAGCTGCCGGTGAGCATTCCGCGCTCGGTGGGACAGCTGCCGGTCTACTACAACCGGCGGCCGACGTCGCAGCGCGCGTACGTGGACAGCACGCGCGATCCGCAGTGGCCGTTCGGCTTCGGCTTGAGCTACACGACGTTTGCGATTTCGGCGCCGACGATCGAGCCGGCGACGATCGAGCCGTCGGAGTCCGTGACGGTGACTGTCGAGGTCACGAACACCGGCGCGCGCGCCGGCGACGAGGTCGTGCAGCTCTACCTGCGCGACGTCGTCAGCTCCGTGACCCGGCCGGTGAAGGAGCTCCGCGGCTTCGAGCGGGTGACGCTGGCACCGGGCGAAACGCGCACCGTGAAGTTCGCGCTCGGACCGGCGGCGCTGGCGCTAGTCGATCGCGACATGAAGCGCGTCGTCGAGCCGGGTCGATTCGAGGTGACGGTCGGCGCGAGCTCGGTCGACGGCGAGACCGCGAGCTTCGAGGTCGTGGCGGCGCGCGCCGGTCAGTTGCCAATTGCGTCGCCCGACCTGCAGGCCTTCGTGCGTGAAGCGCTCGAAGACCGCCTCGACGCAGGTGAGCTTCTCAATGAAGGCCTGCGCGGCCGTACGACCGGGATCCCCGTGGAGCCGTCGATACCTCGTTCACGTGTTCGCATCGGGCCGGCGGCGCTGCCGCGTCGCGACGGTTTTCAGTTCCTGCTCACCACCCTTGAAGCCGCGCAACTCGAGGCCGACATCGCGCGAACACCGCTCTACATGCTGGCTATCGACGCAGTCACCTTGTCGGACGGGACGGCCAGCATCTGGATCGGCAGCAACATCGTCGTGTCCTCCGGAAGCTTTCCTGCCTGCTGCTGCCGGCGAGAAGCGCATTTTCGCCGCGATCAAGGTCGCTGGGTATTCGTCCGTTGGGGTGAGACGCTCTGCAGGTAAGACCGGTTCTGTTCGTGTAACCAGATCATACGAACCCCGTATGGTGATCTGAACGGGGATGCAGCGCGCCACCTTCCACACGCTCTACGACGCCCACGCGCGCGATGTCTTTCGGTTCGCGCGCTATCTGACCGGCGACGCCGATGCGGCCGCCGACATCACGTCGGAGACGTTCCTTCGGGCCTGGGCGGGGCGCGATGCGGTGCGCGTCGAGACCGCGAGGGCCTATCTGCTGGCCATCGCACGCAACCTCTGCCGCGATCGCGGGCGTCAGGCGAAGCAGTGGCCGACGGCGCCGATGCCCGAACGCGTCGTGCCCCCGGATGCGGAGACGCGGCTCGAGCTCGATCGCGTGCTCGCCGCGATCGACACGCTGCCGATCGAGTATCGCGAGCCGCTCGTGCTCGCCGCGAGCGGAGTCGCCTACGACGAAATCGCGCGGATGCTCGGCATCGCCGCCGGGACGGTGAAGATTCGCGTGCATCGGGCGCGGCTGAAGCTGGCCGCGGCGACCGAGGGCGCGCCAGTGGAGACGACATGACCATCAACGACGCGGTGATGAACGACTTGTTGACGCTGTACCTGGCCGGCGAGGCATCGCCCGAAACCAGGGCGCTCGTCGAGGCCCACGCGCGGACGAATGCGGCGTTCGCAGCCCGGCTGCAGGCGGCGGGAACGGTTCAAGTGCCGGACCTGCCGCCGGCGACGGCGCGCGACCAGGAACTGCGCGCCTTGAACGAGACGCGCCAGTTCATTCTGCTGCGCACGATCTTCTTTGCCGGCGCGATCCTCTTCACCCTGCTGCCGCTCGTGTTCAAGTTCGACGGCGACGGCGTGCAGTTCCTGATCCTCGGCCGTGAGCCCGGACTGGTCAACGCCTTCTGGAGTGTGGCGGTTGCATCCTGGGTCGCCTTTGCGATCATGCATCACCGTGTCCGGAGCGCCGGACTGTGACGGTCGGCTGCCGATGACTGACGTCCGTGCCGCCGTTTTCGAACAGCTGGCGGCGCAAGTGGTCGCGGTCGCAAAGTCGCATCCTACCCGCGTCGCCATCGACGGCGTCGACGGCGGCGTCGATGACGTGTGCCGGCGCTACGCAGAGCGCTATGTGCCGGGACAGCGCCTCTATCTCGAGTCGGCGGCGCCGAGCGCCGGCGACGGTCGCGATCGACAACAATGATCCAGCCCGGCCGGTGGTGGGTGATGACGACCGTCGCGATCGGTGACATCCACGGCAATCGTCGGGCGCTCGACGATCTGCGGCTGAAGCTGCAGCCGGGAGCAGAAGCGCCGGAACATCCTCGCCGCGCGACGGTGGGCATCGACACGATCTCGCACGGCGTTCTCACGGCCTTGTGCTGGCCGGATCGCGCCGTGTTTCAGTCGGCGCGGTTCGTCTGACCGGTGCGGTGATACTCGTGCGCAACCTCGTCACGACCGCCGCCCTCGCCTTCGCGTCGATCGTGCTCTGGCTCCACTCGCGGAGACGCGACGTCGATCCGGCGACGCAGGGCATCAGCCACTACGCGGTGGGACGCACGCACGGCGCGATGACGGTCGCGTTCCTCGCCCTCGCGGTGAGCCTGATTGGCGCGGCGCGCGTCATCGAATCGGCCGAGATCGTCTGGCTGCGGGTGGCGGCCGTGAGCCTGGTTCTCGTCGCGGTGCTGCCGGTGTCGTTCAATCGGTCGTCGCCGCGGCGCGACCTCGCGCACACGATCGCGGCGCTGGCATTCTTTCTGTCGGTTGCGATCGGCGCGGTACTGGCGTCGGCCGGGGCGCATCGCGCCGTGCTGACCGCGGCTTGGTTCGTCGCTTCCGGCGTTGTGGTATTTCTCGTGTCGATGACGCGCCTGCCGGTGCTCTGGAGCGTCCGAGGATGGCTGCAGCGCGCCTGCTTTTCGTTCGTCGTCATCTGGCTGCTGCTCACCGGCGCGTGCGATGCATCAACGGGGCTTTTCTAAATCTGTGGCAAACGGCTCCGTCCCCTCCTATGATTCCGACGAATGCGCCTTCTCCACGATCACGATCATGTGTGGCGGGGAGCGAGGCTCGCTTTGTCATCTGGTGGTACGTGGGCCCTCGGGATGCTGATCGTGAGGCGCCTGATCGACGATCACTGGCCTTCGCCCCAGGCCCTCTTGTGGCTTGGCCAACCACACCGCGTGGTGCGTGACGACCGGACAGGACCGCAAGTGCCGACATGCGTCTGACCCACCTCGCCGCGATCCTGATGGCCCTGGCGCAACTGGCGCCATCCGCACAGGCGACGCGCGATCAGACGTCGTCCCGCATCGTCACACACGACAATGTGAAGCCGGCCGGACGACTCGAGAATGGCGCGCTGCGACTCGCGCTCTGGGCCGGCGTCGGCGTCTGGCATCCCGAGGGACCGCAGGGGGCGCCGCGTGACGTCGACGCCTTCGGCGAGGAAGGGCAGCCACTCTCGATTCCATCGCCGCTCGTGCGCGTGCCGGCTGCCACGATCGTTCACGCGTCGATCCGCAACATGCTGGCACAGCCGCTCGTGATCCACGGGTTCTGCGATCGATCGGCGACGTGCGAGCCGGTGACGATCGCGAGCGGCGCGACCCGCGAAATGCGGTTCAGGCTCGACGCCGCCGGCACGTTCCATTACTGGGCGACCACCACCGGTCTGCCGGTGGCGGCGCGCGAAGGCCGGGACAGTCAGCTTGGCGGCGCCATCGTCGTCGACCCACCGGGAAAGAGCGCCGACGATCGCGTGATGGTGATGGGTCTGCACCGCGAGGGCACGAGCGCAGCGCCGGCCACACTCGGAGTGATCAACGGCCGATCGTGGCCGGACACCGAACGCCTGAGTTACACCGTCGGGCAGCCCGTGAAGTGGCGCGTCGTCAACCTCACCGCATCGGCGCACGCGATGCATCTCCATGGTTTCTATTTCAACGTCGACACCACCGGCAACGGATTGCGCGACACCGTGTACTCGGAGGCCGATCGCCGGCTGGTCGTCACGGAGTTCATGGCCCCCGGTTCGACGACGACGCTGAGCTGGGTTCCCGAACGTGCGGGCAACTGGTTGTTCCACTGTCACATGCTCGAGCACATGTCTCCCGCGGTGGTTCAGCACACGACGCATGCCCCGGACGCGGCGCATGACATGGCCGGCCTGGTGATGGGCATCCACGTCGCCGGCGGCGTGGAACGCGCGGCGCCCGTTGCCGACAGCGGACGACGTAAGCTGCAGCTCGTCGTCAGTCCTGACACCAGGCACGGCCCGGTACCGAGCTACAAGGTCGATTTCGGCGACACGACGCCGGCGCCGCTGCGGCTCGACGATGGCGTCGTGCCCGGTCCCGTGATGGTGCTGACGCGCGGCGAGCCGGCGGCCGTCGAGATTCTCAATCGGCTGAACGAACCGACGGCGATTCACTGGCACGGCATCGAGCTCGAGAGCTATGACGACGGCGTCGCGGGATTCGGAGGGACGACCGGGAACGTCACGCCGCCAGTCGTGCCGGGCGGGACGTTCACGGCACGCTTTACGCCGCCGCGCGCCGGCACCTTCATGTATCACACGCACTGGCACAACCCGGCGCAGCTGGCCGCCGGCGTGTACGGTCCGCTGATCGTCGTCGAGCCAGGGACGCGATTCGATCCGGAAACCGATCACATCGTGATGGTCGGACTCGACGGCGCATTTCTGCCGAACCCGGACGAGCCCGTGGTCGTCAACGGCCGTCGCAAGCCGTCGCCGCTGGTGTTGAAAGCCGGCGTGAAGAACCGCCTCAGGCTGATCAACATCTCCGCCGACAACGTCGGCTTCACACTGCAACTGATCGCCGGCTTCGATCCGCTCACGTGGACGCCGATCGCAAAGGACGGCGCCGACCTGCCGCCGACGCAGCGCAAGCCGCGGCCGTCGCGCCAGCTCGTCACGGTCGGCGAGATCTACGACTTCGAGCTCGAGCCGATCGCCGCGGCGCCGAATCTGTGGATGGAACTGCGCCGTGCCAATGGCCAGCTGATGCTGCAGTGGCCGGTGCGAGTGCAGTAGAGCCACGATGCCGCCGCTCGACGTCGTCCTCAAGCGTTTCGAGACCCCGGACGAAGTCCGTCACTTCGAGAAAGGCCGGCTCGAGGTCGTGACCATAGGCGATGTCACCATCGGCCGCGCGACCTACCAGCCCGGATGGAAATGGTCGACGCATGTCGGACCCAACGTCGGCGCCAGCCGCTGCTCGGTCGAACACCTGGGGCTCGTGCTTTCAGGTCATGCGACCGCGGCCTTCGACGACGGCCGGATCTTCAACCTGACGGCCGGGACCATCTTCTATATCCCGCCGGATCCGCACGACAGCTGGGTGGTCGGCGAGGCCGAATACGTCTCGCTGCATCTGATCGGGGCTTCTCAGTACGCCACCTGAGCACGTTCCGTCGGGTGCTCCGGGTCCACCTGGTGCGCGCATCGCGGCGCCTTTCGAAGCGCACTTCAAGTTCGCAATTTGCCGCTTTCAACTCGCCCATCCGGTGATGTACTGAGCCCATGCCTCCGACAACTGGCAACGGCAAGATCTGTTACATCGAGATTCCCGCCAACGACGCACGCCGGTCCGGCGATTTCTACAGCAAGGTGTTCGGTTGGAACATGCGGGTCCGCCGTGACGGCCATCTTGCCTTCGATGACACCGTTGGCGAAGTGAGCGGCTCATTCGTCGTCGGCAGGCCGCCGGCGCTGCCGGGGCTGCTCGTCTACATCATGGTCGACAGCGTCGAAGCGACGCTCGAGCGCGTGCTCGCGCTCGACGGCACGGTGGTCCAGCCGATCGGCGCCGATGCGCCGGAGATCACCGCTCGCTTTCTCGATCCCGGCGGCAACGTCATCGGGCTCTATCAGGAACCCGCGAAAGCGTGAACGGACGCCGGCATCCGAATCGACAGGGCCGATGATGACGACACCGGCGGCGCGTCAGGTCGATCTCGTGCCGCTCGACGCGATTCTCGAGTTGCGCGAGGAATACCGGCGCGAGATGGACTGCCAGATCGGCCACGACTCCTGGCATGAGCGCGGCTTCACGAACTCCTACCAGCTCAAGCTGCTCGGCGAGGTCGTCGGCTATGCCGCGGTCGGCGGCGCGCCCGGCGACCCGAGGGACACACTCAAGGAGTTCTACGTCCTGCCGGGCTATCGCAGCGCCGCGCTGCCGCTCTTTCGCGAAGTGGTTGCCGTGAGCGGCGCGAAGCACGTCGAAGCGCAGACCAACGACGTGCTGCTCACGCTCATGCTGTACGACTGCGCCCGCGACATCACGTCCGACACGATTCTCTTCGCCGATGCGGTGACGACGACGCTGCCGGCGCCCGGCGTGAAGTTCCGCCAGCTCGGCTGGCTCGAGCGCAAGCGCGTGTTTCCGCATGCGGTCGAGCCGATCGGTGAGTACGGGCTGGAGCTCGACGGCGAGGTCGTCGCCACCGGCGGCGCGCTCTACCACTACAACCCGCCCTACGGCGACGTCTACATGGAAGTCGCCGAGCCGCATCGCCGCAAGGGCTACGGCGCGTATCTGGTGCAGGAAGTGAAGCGTGTCTGTCGCGAGCGCGGCTCTGTGCCGGCGGCGCGGACGGGCGTGGACAACATCGGATCGCGCGCGACGCTGCAACGCGCCGGTCTGTTTCCCTGCGCGCGCATCCTGCGCGGGCGGCTGGACTGATGTTCGTCGGACACCTCGGCGTCGCTCTTGCCGCCAAGCGCGCCGCGCCAGCGCTCAACCTCGGCTGGACGATGGCGGCCGTGACCGCGCTCGACCTGATCTGGCCGCTGTTCGTGCTGATCGGCGTCGAGTCGGTCCGGATCGTGCCGGGCGCCACCGCGTTCACGCCGCTCGTCTTCGACTCCTACCCGTGGTCCCACAGCCTCGCGACGTCCGTGATCTGGGGCGGCCTGCTCGCCGCGATCGCGCGCGCGATCGCGCCTGGGCGCCGCGTCTCCCTGCTGCTCGTCGTGCTCGTCGTCAGCCACTGGGTGCTCGACGTCATCAGCCATGCGCCGGACATGCCACTCTGGCCCGGCGCCTCGCCGCACTACGGTCTCGGGCTCTGGAACTCGATTCCGCTGACGTTCGCGATCGAAGGCGCGATCTGGATCGCGGGCATCGCGATCTTCCTGCGCACCGCGCCGCCGCGGACGCGCGGCGCGCGGATCGCGTTCTGGTCGCTGGTGATCGTTTCGACGCTGATGTGGGCGACGAGCCCATGGTCGCCGCCGCCGCCGAGCGTCCGCGCGCTCGGGTGGTTCGCTCTGATCGGCTGGATCATGGTGCCGTGGGCCGCCGCGGCCGATCGATCGGCGCCGACTATCATGAAGCGATGAGCCGCATCGCCGATCGCGTTCGCGTCTTCCACGAGCTGCATCAGACCGGCTGCTTCGTCCTCCCGAATCCGTGGGACGTCGGCAGCGCGCGCATCCTGGCGCAGCTGGGCTTCAAGGCGCTGGCGACCACGAGCTCCGGCTTTGCGTGGACGCTCGGCCGCGCGGACAATCACGTGCCGCTCGAGCAGGTGCTCGCGCATCTGCACGACATCGCTTCGGCGGTGGACGTGCCTGTCAACGCCGACTTCGAGGGTGGATTCGCGGTCGCGCCCGACGAGGTCGCCGCCAATGTGATGCGCGCCGTGGCGACCGGCATCGCCGGGTTGTCGATCGAGGATTCCACCGGCAACGCGAATGCGCCGCTGTTCGATCTCGAGCTCGCCACCGATCGCGTGCGCGCGGTGCGCGCCGCCATCGACGCCAGCGGCACCGGCGTGCTGCTCGTCGGCCGCGCCGAAGGCTTCGTCGCCGGTCGTCCGGATCTCGCCGACGTCATTGCCCGCCTCACCAGCTACGCCGACGCCGGCGCCGACGTGCTCTACGCGCCGGGCCTCCGTTCCCGGACCGACATCGCCGCAGTCGTCGCCGCCGTCGCGCCCAAGCCGGTGAACGTGCTCGTCAGCAGCGGGTTCACGTCCGTTGAGGAGCTCGCCGCGCTGGGCGTACGCCGCATCAGCGTCGGCGGCGCGCTCGCCAGGGCCGCGTGGGGCGGGTTCCTGGCCGCGGCGGACGAGATCGCGAGATTCGGCACCTTCACAGCGCTCGACAAGGCCGCGCCCTCCGGCATTCTGGACGAGCGGTTTCGATAGGCCCCGCCGCACGTCCGGCGTGGTCTAGAATCTCTTCCGACTCACCCTTGGTTCGAACCCGTTCCTTCGGAGGCCGGGTCTCACGACCCCGACCGGCTCATGACGACACTCGCGCGCCTGCTCGCGTCCTCGGTCATCGTTCTGTCGTTACTCGCCGCCACGCTCATCGCACAGCGCCCGGCCAACGCGCCGGCCACGAAGGACGCGGGCAAGCCGCCGGATACGGTGATGCTCGAGGATCTGACCTGGGCCGAAGTGCGCGATCTGATCAAGGCCGGGACGACGACGGTCATCGTCGGCACCGCGGGCACCGAGCAGAAGGGCCCGCACATGGTCGACGGCGAGCACAAGTTCGCGATGCAGTACGCGAGCGACCAGATCGCCCGCGGGCTCGGCGAGACGCTGGTGGCGCCGGTGATCACCTACGTGCCCGAAGGCAGCTGGGAGAATCCCGGCGGCCACATGGGCAAGCCCGGCACGATCACGCTTCCTGAAGATCGCTTCGTCGATCTGCTGGTCGAGACGGGGCGCAGCCTGAAGGCGGGCGGCTTCAAGACGATCCTGTTCCTCGGTGATTCCGGCGGCAACCGCACCGGGATGAGGAACGCCGCCGCGAAACTCGACGAGATGTGGGCGGGCTCGGCGCGCGCGTTCTGGATCGACGACTACTACACCAAGAGCGGCGACGATCAACGGGCCTGGATCGTCAAGAACCTCGGCATTCCCGAGAACGAGATCGGCGGGCACGCGAACATCCTCGACACCTCGGAGCTGATGTTCATCGCGCCGCAGCACATCCGCAGGAACAAGCTCGCACCCGGCGGCGGCTATCAGAACAGCGGCGTCACCGGCGATCCCACGAAAGCGACGCCTGAGCTCGGCAAGATCTTCCTGCAGATCAAGGTCGACTGCGCGCTCGCGCAGATCCGCGGACTGATGGCCGGCACGCTTCAACCGGCGCCGCTGCCGGATCCGAACGCCGCTGGCCGCGGCGGCCGTGGCGGCGGACGCGGCGGCCGGGGCGGTCGCGGCAACGCCGACGCGAACGCCGGCCCGCCTCAGCCGACGATGCTCACGGCTCCGGCCGGCGTCTCACCGACCAACCCGCCGGATACGGTCTTCATCGACGAGCTGACGTGGGAAGAGACGCGCGACCTGATGAAAGCGGGCAGGACGACGGCGATCATCCCGACCGGCGGCACCGAGAAGAACGGCTACCACATGATTCTCGGCAAGCATAACTACATCGTCACCTACGCCGCGAACATGATGGCCCGGCAGCTGAAGAACGCGCTGGTGGCGCCGACCGTTCAGTACGTGCCGGAAGGCAACCCGGATCGTGCCGGTCCGGGCGTGATCTCGCTGCCCTCGCCGGCGTTCGATCGTCTCCTCGACGCCGCGGCGCGCAGTCTGAAGGCGCACGGCTTCACCGACATCCTGATCATCGGCGACAGCGGCGGCAACCAGGCGGGCATTCGCGCGGTCGCCGAGGCGCTGAACGCGGAGTGGAAGGATTCGCCGGCGCGCGTCTATCCGCTCACCGATTACTACGAGGAAGGCCGCAGCCGCTACCGCGCCTACATGAACAAGCAGTTCGGCTTCGACGACCAGACGGTCGGCAGCCACGCCGGCATCAGCGACACCTCGCAACTGCTGCACGTGCGCCCCGAAGGCGTGCGCAAGGATCAGATCATGCCGTGGGGCGGTCCGCAGGACTCCGGCGTGTCGGGAGATCCAACCAAAGCGACGGCAGCCATCGGCAAGATGGGCATCGAGCTCAAGGTTGCCGCGGGGCTGGATCAGTACCGAGCGCTGAAGGCGAAGGGCGGCCAGCAGTAAAGATCAAAACACTTGAACCTTGGGGCCGTGGAGCGCCGTGGAGAGTTCTCTTGAAAGAAGATACTCCACGGCTCGCCAGTGCGCTCCAAGGTTCAGTCTTGTGACAGTCGGCCGAGCAGCGCCGGGCCGCCCGCGCGTTCGTAGACTTCACCCGCGTCGCTGACCAGTTCGCGCGTGCGTTTCAGCAGCGACTGGAACTGCGCGTTGCCGCGCAAGCCGTCCCACTCCTGGCACGTCGAGAGCGGCTGGTAGCAGGCGAAGTTCAGGTCCACTGATTTCTTCAGCAGCGTCAGCGCAGTCTCGAACGCGCCGACGTGCGCGAACAGCAGGGCGTGCAGGTACCATCCCTCGGGGTCGTTGAAGCCGGAGGCGCCGAGCGCCTCGATCTCCTGAACCGCGTCGTCGATCTGCTTGTTCAGGATCAGGCGGTAGCCGCGAACGACGCGGCGAGCGCCGGCTTCCGGCAGCGCGTTCTCGACCGCGATGATGTCCTCCTGGCGCAGCTGCCCGGTGAGCAGCTTCGCCATCATCGCGCAGAAGGGCGGCTGAGCGACGTCGGTGGCGATGGCCGCTGCGAAGTCGCCGAGCAGGAAATGCGTCCAGCTGACGCTCGTGTGCGCCGCCGGATCGATGGCGATGGCGCGCGCGTGCGCGGCGCGTGACGCCTCGAGCAGCCCGGCATACCGGCAGGTGGTGACCAGTCCGGCCATGACGCCCGGGTCGGCGGGATGGAGCACGGCGCGCCCGAGCAGGCGCTCCATCGCTTCGGGCGCCTTGCCGAGCTCGACGTCGACGTAGGCGGCGAGGTCGTGCGCGATCGACGAGTCCGGATCGAGGTCGAAGGCGCGTCGGAACGCCTGCTGCGCCATCGGCAGCAGGTTGGTGTCGACCGCGGCGCCCCACTTGGCGAGGACGCGCCGCGCCCGGCCGAGCCGTGCCCAGGCCGGCGCGAACGTCGGATCGAGCTCGACCGCGCGCTCGTACAGCGCCCGCGCGTCGTTCCAGCGACTCGCGTGCGCGATCATCTCGTTGGCGCGCATGTAGAGCTCGTACGCCTCCGCGCTCGCCGGCGCCTGGCGTTCGAGCGCGCGCCGATCGCGCGCCGTCAGCGGCAGCTTCAGCGAGGTGACGATGCGCTCGGTCAGATCATCCTGGAGCTGAAACAGATCGGCGAGCGGCGCCTGCGCCGTGTGCGACCAGAGCAGCCGGCCGTCGGTCGCGTCGGCCAGCCGTGCGCTCACGCGCACGTCGTTGCCGGCGCGGAGCAGCGTGCCGGTGAGGAGGACGTCGACGTCCCAGTCCCGACCGATCGCCACCGGATCGATCTCGCCCGCCGGCGTCGCGCGCGGCGTCCGGACGCTGACCGACTCGAGCGACGCGAGCGCGGCGGACACGGCGTCGGGAACCGAAAAGGCGAGGAAGTCGGTGTCCGGATCGCTGCGGAGCACGCGCAGCGGCAGCGCGACGAAGCGCGTCACCCGCGGCGCATGCCGCGCCACCAGCGGCGACGAGGTGCTGCCGGATCGCGCGGCGACGTCGGTCGTCGGCGCCAGCGCCGCGTCGAGGTTGGCGGCCAGCATCTCCGCGCGCGGGATGCGCGCCACCGGATCCTTGGCCAACGCCGGACGCAGCGCGCGATCGATGGCGGCGAGATCGGGAAGATCACCGAGGGCCGCAGGCTCCTCGTAGCCGACGGCATGCGCGATCTCCGGCAGCGAGCTGCCGCCGAATGCGGGCCGGCCCGCGAGCATCTCGTAGATCACGGCCGCCGCCGCCCACACATCGGCGCGCTCGTCAGCCGACTTGCCGAAGAGCTGCTCGGGAGCCATGTAGCGCGGCGTGCCGACGACGTGGCCGCGGCCGGTCAGGCTCGCCTCGCGCGTCGCATCCTCGTTGGCCGGCCGCTGCGCCAGCCCGAAGTCGACGAGCTTGACGCCGTGCGGCGTCAGGAAGACGTTCGCCGGCTTGAGATCGCGATGGACGATGCCGCGGCGATGAAGCGCGGCCAGCGCGGCGAGCATCTGGTTCGCCAGCCGCAGTGCTTCGCGCGGCGGAATCGCGCCGCGCTCGAGGCGGCTGGCGAGCGATTCGCCCTCGAGCAGTTCCATCACCAGGAACGGCGTGCCGTGGTCCTCGGCGAGCTCGTAGAGCGGGCAGATGTGTGGATGGCTGACCCGCGCGGCCGCGCGGGCCTCGCGCAGGAATCGCTGCCGCGATACCGGATCGGCCACCAGATCCGGCCGCACGACCTTGATCGCAACGGCCCTGTCGAGCCGATCGTCGTGCGCGGCGTAGACGACGCCCATGCCGCCCTGGCCGATTTCCCGGACGACCCGGTAGGATCCGATGTGCGTCGGAGTCATGACGACGGACAACAGCCTATCGTGTCATCGCCGCGCGGCGAAGCCGCCGATGCCGGCGAGCAATGCCGGACATAATGAAGAACGCGCGGACGTGCAGAGGGCGAACCCGATGGGCAAGTGGGAAGACGTGAATCACCATACCGAACAGCTCGTCAAGCACACGTTGAAGGCGGCCGACCAGGGACCGACGCCGCTGCCCGAGAACGAAGTGGCCGAGCTCGGCATGATGATCGCAACGGAACGGCAGCTGCTGATCGACGCGATCAGCGCGCTGCTCCAGGTGGACGATCCCGAGGCCGCCGCGCAGCCAGGGGTCGCGGCGTTCGACGCCGGGTTTCTCTACGGCCTCGCCTTCGCGCGCGCCGTCGACGACGCGAAAGTCGCGATCGATCGCGTCCGCCGCGGGCAGTTGCTCAAGCTGGTGAAGGGGCAGGACGCGACTTCGGACGAGACGTCGTAACCCGTCGTCACCCATCAACGGACTGCGAAGACGAGCTCGCGGCTGGTTCGCGCGGATCCGATCGCCGTCGCGCGCAGCCGGTATCGGCCCGGCGGCAGGCCGGCGAGCGACACGGGAATATCGAACGCCTCGCGCCCGGATTGGCTGAGCGGCGGGCGCATCGACCACAGGGACTTGCCCTCCGCGTCGACGATCTCGACGAGGACCTGTGAGATCGCGCCGCGCGGCGTGAGATCGAAGTAGAGCCGCAGCCGATCGCTGCTGGCGAACTCGCGCGCCAGCGTCGGCACGAATGGAAACGCGCTCTTCGCGGCGCCGCCGGTGGTGACCGCGAGGCGCGATGCTTCCGCGTAGCCGATCACCAGCGCGCTCATCGGCAGCGAGTCGCGGATGAAATTGGGTACGTCGATGGTCGCATAGACGCTGCCGCCGTCGTTCATCGCGTCGCTGAGCACGGCGGCGCGCAGCTGGTAGCGGCCAGGCTCGAGCGAGAGCTGCACCGGCAGCTGGTAGGTGATCATCCCTCCGGGCTTCACGCCGACCGCCGTCGCCGACGTGATCTGCGCCGTGTTCGAGAACTGCTTCACGATCTTGCCGTTCCTGATGTTCGCGGCGAAGACCGTGTAGCGGATCGAGTCGGCGACCTTCCCGTCGGCGCTGACGACGCGATCGACGGGTGTCGAGACTTCGAGCGCGACTTCGATCGGCGTCTCGCGCGCGGCCGTTGCGGACGGCGGCGCGCCGGCTCGGCCGCTCGCCGGAGCCAGCGAAGCTCTGGTCAGCGGCACGGCCACCAGCCGGAGAGGAATGGCACTCTTCGGCACGACGGCGGTCGCCAGCGCATCGAGCGGATCCTTCTTCTCGTCGGCCTTCGCGTCTCGCGGCGGGCCAGCTTCGTAGCCTTTGCGTGCGCGCACCGTCACGCCCGGCCGATTCACCTTCAATTCGAGCGCCCGATAGCCCTTGCGATCCGCGTCAGCGGGATAGAAGCCGAGCAGGTAATAGTGATCGAGATCCTCGAGGATGCGCTCGACGCCGCCAGTGAAGTCGTCGGTGTTGGTGATCGCGAAACCGC
>DASTCC010000321.1:0-3918 GCA_035711465.1 Vicinamibacterales bacterium | reverse complement strand
GCGCCCGCGCTCTCAGGGCCGACACGGAGCGCGCCCCCAGAATCAATCGCCGCGAGCGAGCCGCCGCCGGCGCCGACCGTGTGAATGTCGATGATCGGCAGCCGCACCGGGAAGTCGCCGATCACCGACTCGGTCGACGTGCCGATCTGATCGTCCACCAGGCTCACGTCCGTGGACGTGCCGCCCATGTCGAACGAGATCACGCGGCGCATTCCGGCCGCCCGCGCCACGGCGCGCGCCCCGACGACGCCGGCCGCCGGTCCCGACAGCACCGTACGCACCGCTTGCGCGCGCGCGGCCGCAGCCGAGATCGTCCCGCCGTTCGACTGCATGATCGCGAGCCGCGATCCCGCGACCCCGTCCTGGAGCCGCGCCAGGTACCGATCCATCAACGGCGTCACGTAGGCGTTGACGACGGTCGTGCTGCAGCGCTCGAACTCGCGGTACTGCGGCAGCACTTCGTGCGAGGCCGAGACCTGCCATCCGAGCGATCGCAGACGCGACGCCACCTGCCGCTCGTGCGCGGCGTTCGCGTACGCATGCAGCAGGCAGATCGCGACGATCTCCGCGCCTCGCTCGCGCGCCAGACCCGATACACGATCGACATCGCGCAGATCGAGCGGCACGAGCACCGATCCATCGGCGGCGAGACGCTCGGGGATCCCGAAGGTGAGATCGGCGTCGACGATCGGCAGCCGCGGCGGGACGAAGATGTTGTAGAGCTCGGGTCTGGTCTGCCGGCCGATTCGGATTACATCTTCGAAACCGGCCGTGGTGATGAGCGCGACGCGCGCCCCTCGCCGCTCGAGCACCGCATTGGTGGCGACGGTCGAGCCGTGGACGACGTCGAGGCCGCGGGCCTGTCCGGCCATCGTGGCCAACCCACGAAGTATCGCGTCCGAAGGGTCCTCGGAGGTCGTTCTGAGCTTGTAAACCTGGGGGCCGGAGGGGCCGTGAGAGACGAAATCGGTGAACGTCCCACCGGTATCAATGCCGAACCGAGGCCGCACGGCGCCGATTGTACTGGCAGGAACAAAAAAAAGGCCCGCGTAAGCGGGCCTTTGCGGGCAACCTGGCTCCCCAGCTCTTCACGGCACTTGCCGCAAATTCAGGCTACCCACGCAGCAAGATACGCAAGCCCCGTGCCTAGCCAGCCCTTCGTTTTTTGGGCCTTGTCCGGCAAGGCGGCCTCCGGCGCCATGTAAGTAGTACCGAGCATGTTGTAAGAGTTACGAATTTGCCGTCCAAAGCTGCCTATAGGACTCTTTGGACACCCGCTTCTTACACCATTGCTCCCTCGGGGTACTGGAGCGCGAGCCGGAGCTCTTTGGCCAGCTGATCGACCGTCGAGCCGGTCCGCTTCCAGGCCCCTTCCGTTTCGAATCGGAGGTCGCCGATGCGGCGTCCCCACGGCGCGATCACGCGACCGATCGCGCGCATGTCGGTGCGCTCGGCGTGCTGCTGGTCGAGCCGCTTGATGATGTCCGGCGCGACGCGGATGAACGCGCGAAGCGCTGCTGCGGACTTGATGCTGTACTTCCGTCCGTTCCAGGCCGCGTTGAACACCACGGTGATCTGACGGAAGTAGTTGATGAAGAACCTCCGCGCGTCCTCGCGGAACTGATCGGCCTGCTTGCCGGTGCCGAAGGCGTCCGACGCGAACAGCTTCTTGAGCTCCTGCGCGAGCGGCGCCTGGGCGACTCGGCCGTGGCCGACGCCGAGCAATTTGATCTCGCCCTGGAGCGGCGAGTCCTCGCGCTCGCTGAGCGCGCGGACGACGTCGTGCGCGGCGGCGAGGTTCTCGTCGCGATAGAGCTGCCGGCCCGAGAGCGAGACGAGATGCGACGCGTTCAGACGGGTGTGCTTGGCGTTGATGGTGACGAACATCTGAACGACGTGATCTTCGGGCAGACGATCGAAGATCACCGCCGGCACATTGAAAGCCTCGCCGCCGAATTGATCGATGCCAGCGTGAAGCGCGAGCAGTCGATGCTGTCCGTCGATGGCGCGCAGGATGCCCTCCCGCTCCGGCACCTTGAGGATGCCGAGCGACGGGTCGCCGGGCATCGGCTCGAACTTGAGCGGCTCGTCACACGAGATGATGACCGCGCCGGGAATCGACGGCAGATCGCGCGCCTGCCGGCACTGCTCGTAGTAGGCGACGAGTTCGTCGATCTTCTTGCGGATGATCTGTCGCTGATAGGCCTTTTCGCTCGAGGCGATGCGTCGCTCGAGCAGATCCCAGCGGACTTTCGACTGTCGTGCGCTGCCGCGAACGCCGGGTGCCCCGGCCTTGTCGCCGTAGCTCAGCACCTCGAACCGCACCAGCTTGTCGATGTCTTTCGCCGTGAGTGAAGCCTGATAGAATTGCACGCCAAATTGCTGCATTCGAAGAGCGGCGACGCTGATCATAGGCAGTCGGGGCCCCTTCGCGCCCGTAGGTAACGCCCCAAGGCTGAGCGGCGTGTCGCCCGCGATTTTATGTGCCAGTGCTGGACAATCTCAAGCCTTCCCGACCGGCGCCGGCACCAATCCCGCCCTCGCGCGCCTCTCGGGCGTTGCCGTTAAAGTTCTGACTTTTCAAGGAGTTACGTGATGACCTCGCCAGGCTCGAGCCGTCGGACATGGGCCCTGCTGACCGGCCTCGTTGTCTTCCTCTGGGGCGTCGCGGCCACCCCTGCACAACAGTGGGTGACCGAAACGCGCGATCCCAAACAGACGCAAGACGAAGATTTCGCGAAGGCGTACGCCGAGTGGACGAGCGCGCCGATGTACGGCAGTCCACTCGTCGATCACCTGCCGAAGGTGCCCGGCATTCCCTCGCCGAAGGACGTGCTCGGCCATCACATCGGCGCGCCGCGGACGCTCACCTACTACGCCGACATCCTGAGGTACTACAAGGCGCTGGCGGCGGCGACGCCGCGCGTGAAGGTCGAGACCATCGGCAAGTCCGACGAGGATCGCGAGCTCGTCGTCGTCTGGGTGTCGTCGGACGACAACATCAAGAACCTGCAGCAGAACCGCGACAACCTCGCGAAGCTCGCCGATCCGCGCGGGCGATCGGACGCGGAGATCAAGCAGCTGATCCAGACGACCAAGCCGCACTATCACTTGATGGGCGGGTTGCACAGCAGCGAGGTCGGGCCGTCCGAGATGCTGATGGAGCTCGTCTATCGCCTGGCGACCGAGACGTCGCCGTTCATCTCACAGATCCGCGACAACGTGATTGTGTCGGTGACGCCGGTCGCCGACGCCGACGGACGCGATCGCAACGTCGATCAGTTCTATTGCAGTCAGGAGCTGAACAACGCGGGCGCGCGCGGCGGCGCGGCGGGCGCGGCGGGCGCGGGCGGCGGTGGCGGAGGCGGCGGGCGCGGCGGCCCCGGCCAGGCGAGCTGCACGCTGCCGTACTGGGGCAAGTACGTCTATCACGACAACAACCGCGACATTAACTTGTCGCAGGTGTCGATGCGCGCGATCACCGACTGGTACTACACCGCGCATCCGCCGATCATGCACGACCTGCACGAGTCGCTCGCGCTGCTCTACACCTACTCGGGCGGGCCGCCGCAGAATCCGAATCTCGATCCGATCCTCTTCACCGAGCTGCCGTTCTTCTCGAACTGGGAGCTCTCGCAGATGACGAAGTGGGGCATGCCGGGCGTGTACACGCACGCGTTCATGGACGGCTGGTCGCCCGGCTATCTCGGATCGGTCGCCTACAACCACAACGGCCTGATGAAGATGTACGAGACGCAGTCCGGCAGCGACGGCGGCGGGCGCGGCGGCACTCCGGAAGCGGCGGCCGGCGGCGGCGCCGGCCGTGGCGCGGCCGCGGAACCCGGCGCTGGCGCCGCGGGCGGCGGCGCCGCCGTGGCCGGCGGCGGGCGCGGACGACAGGGTGGCGGCGCCGGTCGT
>DASTCC010000320.1:0-2716 GCA_035711465.1 Vicinamibacterales bacterium | reverse complement strand
GCACCGGGAGATTCGGACCGGCGACGTCATCGACATCACGCGGACGCTGGGCCGCCGGCAGAAGGTCGTCGTGCGGGGCCTGGCGGACCAGCACATCGCCAAGGCGGCGGCTCGGACGCTCTACGAGGACGTCACCCCGCCGCCGTCGCCCGAGGAGCAGGCCCTGCGGGATCTCATCCGGCTGGCCGGCCCGACCCGGCCCCGGGGCCCGGTTTCGGCCCCGGATCGGCGGGAACGCCGGCGTCTGCGCGACGTCAAGGAACGGGGCGGCCGCTGACCGGCGTGCTATACTGCGGTGTTTCCGGCCCGTGAAACGGGCCTCTTCTAGAGGACTTTCGAGTGGCTACCCGACACAAATCGGCGATGAAGGCGAATCGCCAGACGATCAAGCGCACGACTCACAATCGCGAGCTGCGCTCAAAGCTGCGGACCGGGCTCAAGTCGATGCGCTCGGCCGTCGAGGCCGGCGACGCCGGCAAGACCAAGTCGATCCTGAGCGATACGTTCTCGCTCGTCGACAAGATGGCCGCCAAGGGCATCATTCACGACAACGCCGCGGCCCGTTACAAGTCGCGCATGGTCAAGCGCCTGCGCGCCAAGTCCGCTTCGGCGTAAACCGGCTCTCAGGCTCGCGGGGATACCGGTGTTCACCGGCCTCCCCAGCCCCGCGATGCCATCGGGCGGCCGGTCAGTTCCACGATCAGCCGCTCGAGCAACACCCTGTCCTCTCCGCCCGAGCTCTTCAACGCCAGATCGGTCCTGAGCAGCGCATCGATCGCGGCGCGGACGCGATTCGGATCGCCTTCGACGAGCCGGTTCGATACCCACCAGCGCAACTGTCCGACGAGCGCGTGCGGCGAGTCGCCACGCTCCATGCGGCGCCCGAGCTCTTTCAGCGCTCGGCCCACGTCTCCATTCGAGATCGCGTTGACGACGGCCCATTCGTCTTCGACGCCGACGTCCGACGCAACGATCTCGGAAACGTCGTCGCGGCCAATGCGCGTCTGGCCTGCCGTGTAGAGCAGCAGGCGCTCGATGTCGCCGCGCAGCCGGTTGATGTCGCCGCTGGCGCGCTCGACGAGCAGGTTGAGCGCCGGCGCGTCGATCGTCCGCCCCGCGCGCGTCATCTCCTCGGACACCTGCTGCCGCGCCGCGGCGAGCACGTCGCGCCGCATCTGCGGGTTGTCGACCGCGATGCCCTCGAAGCCGACCACCTGCGCGGCCTGGACGAGTTTTTTCGTGAACCGGCGCGATCGATCGATTTCCGTGGCCACGAACACCAGCGTCGCCGTGGGCGACGGATCCGCGACGTAGTCCTCGAGCGCCGCGAAGTCGACCGCGTCGCCGTCCTCGTCGTCGACGCTCTCGTCGTCGCCATCGACGGCCCTGGCGGCGCGCTTCGGTTTCAACAGCCGCTCCGCGCGCAGGACGATGACGATGCGGCGATCGCCGAGCATCGGCAGGATGCGCGCCGACGATGCGATCTCGACCGGCGATCCGTTCGCTTCGCCGGCGTAGAGCCGATCGACGGCGAACGGCCGATCGGCCGGGTCGATGGTCGCTTCGATGGCGTCGACCATGCGGTCGATGTACTTGACGTCCTCGCCGACCAGGACGTAGACGCGCCCGAGCGTTCCCGACTTGATCTGCTTCGACAGCGCGTCCGGCGTGATCGCGGGCATCGGCTGGCTCAGTCTCCGGACATGACCTGGAGCACGAGCGATCGCGCGAAGTTGCGCGCCAGGCGCTGCAGCGCGTTGGTGTCCTGCCGGAACGCGAGCGACGGGTCGCCGGTGACCTGACCGGCGGGAATGTTGTAGTCCTCGCGGTAGACCATCGACGGGTTGGCCCACAGGACGTCGCCGCCGGCGCGCGTCTCCTTCAGCTCGACGCTGGCGCGGACGATGATCACGTAGCTGGTGGCGATGCGATCGGCGGTGACTGCGCTCGGCTGCACGTCAACGGCGTGGATGATCCCCTTCAGCACCGCGTCCGATCCCTCTTCGGTCGGAATCGTCCGCAGCGATCCGCGGCCCTGGAACTCGCGGCGCGTCTCGTCGGTGATGAAGACGTCGATCTCCGGCGTCGGCGATCGATTCTCGAACTGGGGCACGCCGATGGTCCGGACCGTCGCCGGCAGCGTGTTGCCACGGCCGACGAGCGCATAACCGCAGGCCGCGGATCCGCCGGCAACCGCCAGCGCCGCGAGCATCACCGCGACGCGGCGAATCGCGTTCATACCGGCGCTCCCTTGGCCGGCCGCACCACGACGCTGACGAGGCGGCGATTGGCGACGACGACCTTGACGATCTCCATGCTCGCCAGATGCGGCTGCAGCCCAGGCGCCGCCATCGCCGCCGCCTTGATGACGTCGGCGTCGGCATCGGCCGGCACTGTGATTCGCGTCCGCACCTTGCCGTTGACCTGAATCGGAATCTCGATTTCCTCGGCACGCGCGACGGCTTCGTCGAACGTCGGCCAGCCGGCTCTGCCGATGCCGCCGGTGTGCCCGAGCTGCTCCCACAGCTCCTCGGACAGGTGCGGCGTGAACGGCGAGATCAGCAGGATCACCGACTCGATCGCCTCGCGCAGCACCGCGGCCGTCTCCCGACGCGCGATCGTCGGCGGCGGCTCGTCGTCGCGGCCGGCCGGTTTGACGCCGCGGACGTCGCAGAAGTCGTAGATCTCGTTGACCAGTTCCATCAACGCCGAGATG
>DASTCC010000319.1:0-4667 GCA_035711465.1 Vicinamibacterales bacterium | reverse complement strand
TCACCCGCGAGGCCCGGGGCCGGCGCGTCTTCGAGAAGCTGGCCGGAGAAGAAAAGGAACACCTCTCGACGCTCGAGACGCGGTACCGCGAGCTGCTGCAGCAGGATCCGCAGCTCGAGTCGCGGCCGACCTTCCTGTTCTTCAAGGGAGCGGCGAACGGGCTGTTTGCGGCCGGGGCGGATCAGTTGACGAAGGGAGTCAACGATCGCCAGGCGCTGATGATCGGCATCCGCTGCGAGCGCGGCTCGCACAAGTTCTTCAAGCGCTACGGCGAGCGCTTCGAGGAGTCCGAAGGCAAGCGGATATTCCTCGAGTTCGCCGACGAGGAACGCGAGCACCTCGAGCTGCTGATCCGCGAGTACCGCTCGCTCGTCTCACGTCAACGCCGGCGGACGAAAGACCATCGCCGGCGTCGCTCGGCGTGAGCGCGCCACTCATCCGCATCGTCGACGTCACGCGCGGTTACGGCGGATCGAATCCGCTGAGGATCGCCGACCTGACCGTCGCCGCGGCCGACCGCCTCGTCCTCGCCGGCTTCGACGCCGGCGCCGCCGAGGCCTTCGTCAATCTCGTCACCGGCGCGGCGCTGCCGGAGAGCGGACAGGTGCGCATCGACGGCCGTCCGACCTCGGAGATCGCGACCGACAGCGAGTGGCTGTCGTCGCTCGATCGCTTCGGGCTGGTCACCGAGCGCGCCGTGCTGCTCGAGCAGCTCTCGGCGGCGGCGAATCTGGCCCTGCCGATGACGCTCGCGATCGATCCGATGACCGACGAGACCCGGCGGCTCGTCGAGCGCCTCGCCGCCGACGTCGCCCTGACGCCGCGCGACCTCGACGCGCCGGCCGCGAAGCTGCTCCCGGCCGGGCGCGCCGCGCTGCATCTGGCGCGCGCGATCGCGACCTCGCCGGCGATGGTGATCCTCGAACATCCGACCGCGCGCCTCGACCAGCGCGACGAGTCGGTGCGGTTCGGCGGGCTGCTGGGATCGCTCGCGGCCCGTCGCGGATTCGGTTTCATCGCGATCTCCGAGGACTCGGCGTTCGCCAAAGCGACCCGCGCCCGTCAGCTGCGGCTGGATCCCAAAGGCCGCCTGGTCGGTCAGGGGCTCAGCCGGTGGCTGCGGCCATGGTGATCGCATGACCTCGCCGAGGACGCTGGTCCTGTTCGACATCGACGGCACCCTGGTCCACACCGGGCGCGCCGGACTGCGCGGCATGAACGCGGCGATCGGCCGCCTGTTCGGCCGTGCCGGCGCCATGAACGCGGTGCCGTTCGCCGGACGCACCGATCGCGCGATCGTCAGCGACGTCCTGCGCCAGCTCGGCCGCGGCATCGCCGACGAGGATGTCTTCCACGTCCGCCAGGCCTATCTCGAAGACCTGGCGATCGAGATCACGCGGCCGCCCGTCGGCGACTTCGGCGTGCTTCCCGGCATCGCGCCGCTCCTCGACGCGCTCCACGCGGATCCGGCCGTCGTCGTCGCGCTGCTCACCGGAAATTTCGAAGGCGGCGCGGCGATCAAGCTCGGCCACTTCGATCTGTGGCGGCGCTTCGACTTCGGCGCGTTCGGCGATCACCACGAGGACCGGCGCTGTCTGGTGCCGGTGGCGCTCGAGCGAGCGAGGGACATCAGCGGCCTTTCATTCGCCCCGGCACGCGTCGTCGTCATCGGTGACACGCCGCTCGACGTCGATTGCGCCCGTGCCCACGGCGCACGCGCGATCGCCGTCGCCACCGGCCCGTTCGGCGTCGAGGCGCTGGCCGAGGCGGGCGCGCATCTGGCGGTCGAGTCGCTCGAAGACACGACACGGGTGGTCGAGTGGGTGCGACAGTGAATCGCGCCGGCAGCCCTAGAACGAAAACCGCCGGCCGATCTGCGACGTGATCCACCGGCGCACCTCTTTGCTGTCCACCCGGGCGCGGTTGTCGGCGGAGATGCAGTCGAGCGCGCCATCGGAGGCGACCGCGACCACCCGGCCTCTGAAGAACGTCGGCGCGCCCGAGTCGCCGTAGCAGATGCCGACGGGATCCCGGTTGAACGTCACCCAGTTCTGATCGACGACCTGATCGACGGTCGAAGTACCCCAGCGGCGGAGTCCGTCATAGAGCGACGTATCGGCCGGCCCTCCCGGCGCCGGCGCCGTGGTTCCGTAGCCCACGACGACCATTCGGGTGCCGGGGATGCGATCGTCATCGAGACTGCGACTGGCCAGCCTCGCGGGCCGGATGCCGCGTACGGGCTTCTCGAGAAAGCAGAGGCCGACGTCGCTGACGCCCGGCTCGAACTGGCCGTCCGCGTCGTCGAACGGGCAGCTCTGCGGCGTGCAGGGTCTCGGAAAGGACGGGTGCGCCATGCAGGTGCCGACGTCGCGGCTGAGATCGATCCACGTCGACTCGTCGAGCGCATTCGGCGCGAAGCTGACCACCACGCGCACCCACGGTGGCAGCTCGCGTTCGGCGCGCGCCGCGAAGTGTCCAGCGGTGAGGAGCGTCTTGCGGTGGATCAGGACCGCCGTCACCTGACCGGCGAGCCCACCGGGCAGTCCGAGCGGGTTGTTGGCGTCGCGCCAGACCATGATCGAGCCAACGTTCGCGAAGACGTTCGACTCGTCGACGGCTTCGGCCGACATCAGCGCCAGGCTGGGGCCGCCGAGGCGCGGGCAGGTCAGGATCGCGATCAGCGCGAGAGACAGGGCGGCGAACTTCTTCTTACGCATGAGCCAGCTCCTTGTGAACCGATCGTGCAGAGCCGGGGCTATGGCTGCAGGCTAGGAGCGTGTGCCGAGGCGGGCAACAGACAAGGGCTGCCATCGCACAAATGGCACACTTTGTCCGGCCGCGACGGCCGTCATCCGAGGCGGCGTTGCGCGCGGTGTCCAGGACCGCATCGGGGCTAGAATGGCCTTCCGAACGTTCGGGCCGAGATGGAGGCTCCGTCGCACCCGCCGTCGCAAATGCACGGCTCGCCGACCGGCGAGCGGCTCGAGTCCTGGAAGGCGATCGCGGTCTATCTGAACCGCAGCGTCCGCACCGTTCACCGCTGGGAGAAGGAAGCGGGACTTCCCGTACACCGTCAGCTCCATAAGGAGCTGGGGTCGGTGTTCGCCTACACCGGCGAGCTCGACGCGTGGGCGAAGGCGCGAAGCGTGCGCTCGTCCAATTCCGACGGCGGCGAGGGATCGGCTGCGAGACCTTCCCGCACGATTGCGATCGTGGCGTTGACGTCAGCAGTGCTGGCCGGCGCCGCCGGCCATCTCCTGATCCGCAAGTCCGCCGCGACGAACACCCCGCCGGCCGCTCATGTCTCGGGCCTCGAACTGATCTCGACGTTCGCCGGGTCGCACCGCTGGCCGGCGCTGTCTCCCGATGGCCGCACCGTCGCGTTCATCAGCGACGCCAGCGGCACGCCACAGGTGTGGGTCAAGCACATGGCCGGCGGCGAGCCGGTGCAGATCACGTTCGGAGACGTGGCCGCCGTCCGGCCGCGGTGGTCGGCGCAAGGGCAGCGCATCGTGTACTCGCGGGCAGGTGGTGGGGTGTGGTCGGTGCCGCGTTCTGGAGGCGAGTCGCGTCAGATCGTCGAGGATGGTCTGAACGCTGACGTCACGGCCGACGGCGCGCGACTGGTGTTCGAGAAGGGGGGGCAGGTCTTGGTCGCCGACGGCGATGGCCGCGGCACGACCGAGTTGCCGCGATCTCCCCGACGCCTGGTCGAGCACTACGGCGACAGCTGGCCGACGCTGTCACCGGACGGAGAGTCCGTCGCGGTGTTTCTCGGTGAACAGGGCCGGCATGGCGATTACTGGATTCTCCCGGCCGACGGCGGCGAGCCCAGGCGGATCACATCGGATCTTCAGGAAGGTGGCGCGCCCGCGTGGACGCCCGACGGCAAGGCGCTCGTCGTCGCCTCGACCCGTTCGGGCAGCCTCAACCTGTGGAGGGTGCCGATCGATGGCAGCCGGCCGGAAGCGCTGACGACCGGACCGGGAGACGACGTCGATCCCGTGGTCGCGCCCAACGGGCGGACGCTGCTGTTCGCGACGGTGAAGCGGAGCTGGACGGTCGTCGCTCACGACGTCACGACCGGCGCGCAGAAGGCCTTGCTCGAAACCAGGACGCCGGTCGCATTTCCGCGCTATTCACCCACGGGCGATCGCATCGCGTTCATGGGAAGGAACGCGCGCGGCGAAACGCAGCTGTTCGTGATGGCCGCCGACGGCGCGAACCTGACCGCGGTGACCGATGGCGCCGGCGAGCTCAACATCATGCCGCAGTGGAGCGGCGACGGCGCGACGCTCTACTTCTACCAGGTCAGACCAACGGCGTCATTTCGCCGGGTCTCGCTCGCGGCCGGCGCCACGCGCGAGGTCGCGCCGTGGGCGTTCGCCCGTCAGTTTCAGGCCGCAGTCGAACCTCGCGAACGCCGCGTCGTGTACTCGGCGGTCGAACGCGGCCAGCTGCGGCAATCGCGCGCCCGCGACCTGGAGACGGGATCGGAAACCCCGCTTCCGGTTGCGCTCTACGAGCAGCGGTTTTCCCGCGACGGCCGTTGGATTGCGGGAGAGACCCGCGACCACGATCTGGTTCTCTGCGAGCGCGAAGGGCGGCAGTGCCGCACGCTGATCCCGACGAATGGACGCGCACTGACGACGCTGACGTGGTCGGGG
>DASTCC010000318.1:0-3077 GCA_035711465.1 Vicinamibacterales bacterium | reverse complement strand
CCCCCCCGCGGCTCGAGCCGCGCGGCCGGAGGCCGCGCTATCGTCCCCACTGCAGCTTCTCGCGCAGCATGTCGTAGTGCGATCGTCCCGCGAGGTGCATCAGCGTCAGCACGCGTGACGCGCGGACGATCTCGATCGCGTCGTCGGGCTCGAGCCGCTGGCCGAATTGGCCGTCAAAGGTGACGACGATGTCGGAGCGCGGCTCGATTTCCGGGCGCAGCGTCACCGTCGCCGTCGCCGGAAGCACCAGCGGGCGATTGGTCAGCGTGTGCGGCGCGATCGGCGTCATCACCATCGCGTCGACCGATGGATGCACGATCGGACCGCCGGCCGAGAGGTTGTAGGCCGTCGATCCCGTGGCGGTGGCGATGATCAAGCCGTCGGCCTTCACGCGGCAGACCTGCTGGCCGTCGACCGCGGCATCGATTTCGATCATCCGCGACAGCGCGCCGCGGGTGACGACGATGTCGTTGAGGGCGAGCCGCTCGGCGATGCGCGTGCCGCCGCGGACGACGCGGCCTTCGAGCATCAGCCGCGTTTCGATCTGGGTCCGGCCCGCGTGCAGCGCCTCGAGCGCGGTCGTCAGATCGCCGCGGCCGATCTCCGTGAGGAAGCCCAGGCGGCCGAGGTTCACGCCGAAGAGCGGGGCGTCGTAACCGGCGTGAGCGACGGCGCTCGCGGCGTCGAGCAGCGTGCCGTCGCCGCCGAAGACCAGCACGACCTCCACGTCCTTGCCGAGCTCGCCGCGATCGCTGGTCGGCCAGCGTCCGTCGACGCCGGCCGCCGTCGCGCTGGCGCGCTCGATGACCGGCGTGCAGCCGTGACGTTCCAGCCACGACGCCGCGTCGGTCAGCGTCGAGAGCGCCGCGGGCAGCGTGGTCCTGGCGATGAGTCCTGCGCGAGTGAGCGGCATGCGGGCGCGCGGCGATCAGCGGGCGTCGGGACGACCGAGCAGCATCAGGAACTCCTGGTTGCCTTCGGCCCCGGTGATCGGCGAGTCGACGACGCCGAGGCGCTCCAATCCTACCCGAAGGGCCTCGCGCGCGACGTCCTCGACCACGCGTGCGTGCACCGCCGGATCCAGGACGATGCCGCCCTTGCCGACCTCGTCGCGGCCGGCCTCGAACTGCGGCTTGACGAGCGCGATGACGCGGCCATCCGGCGCGAGCAGGGGCGGCACCACCGGCAGGATGTGCCGCAGCGAGATGAACGACACGTCGATGGTCACGAGATCGAAGACGCGCGCGTCGGCCGGCAGGTCGTCGGCGGTCAGATAGCGCGCGTTGCGGCCCTCGAGGACGACGACGCGCGGGTCGGAGCGAAGTTTCCAGTCGATCTGGTTGTGGCCGACGTCGAGCGCGACGACGCGCGCCGCACCGCGATGCAGCAGCACGTCGGTAAACCCGCCGGTCGACGCGCCGATGTCGAGCGCCAGCCGGCCGGCGACGTCGATCGTAAACCGATCCAGCGCGTGCGCGAGCTTCAGCCCGCCGCGGCTGACCCAGGGATGATCGGCCTGCTTCAGCGACACCGCCGCGTGCTCGTCGATGAGGGTGCCCGCCTTGGTCACCGGTGTGGCATCGACAGTGACATCGCCGGCGAGGATCAGCGCGCGCGCCCGTTCGCGCGATTGCGCCAGGCCGCGCGCGACCAGCAGCTGATCGAGTCGGACCTTCACGTCAACGCCTGCGCTGGAGACTCCACTCCGCGATCGTCGCGAGCCACCCCTCGAGCCCGGCGGCGCGGACTTCCGCGATCGCCCGCTCGACGCACTCGCGCGCGAGCCGGCGCGAGACGTCGAGCCCGTAGAGCGCCGGGTAGGTCGGCTTGCCGGAGGCGGCGTCCTTGCCCGCGGTCTTGCCGAGTGCCTCGTTCGACCCTTCGACGTCGAGGACGTCGTCGACGATCTGGAATGCGAGACCGAGCTCGCGGGCGTAGTTGTCGACCCGCGTTTCGAGCGCGGCGTCCGCGCCGACGGCAATCGCGCCCATCGTCGCGGCGGCGCGAATGAGCGCGCCGGTCTTGCGGCTGTGCATGTCGGCGAGCGAGTCGCGATCGAACGCGCCGGCCGCGTGATCGCGCACCTTGCCGGCAGCCGCGAGATCGATCGCTTGTCCGCCGACCATGCCGGCGGCGCCCCCGGCTTCGGCGAGCCGCGCGATGGTGCGCAACCGCAGCGACTCGGGCGGCTCGGGCGAGTCCGGCGGCAGCACCGGCGACGGCGACGCGGCCAGCACCGCGAACGCCGCGGTCAGCAACCCGTCGCCCGCGAGGATCGCAAGGCCGTCGCCGTGAATCACGTGCGTCGTCGGCCGGCCGCGGCGCAAGTCGTCGTCGTCCATCGCCGGCAGGTCGTCGTGGACGAGCGAGTAGGCATGGATCATCTCGACCGCGCAGGCGGCAGGCAGCGCGAGGAGCATCGCACGCGCCTCGTCGACGCGGGTGCGGGCGGCGACCGCCGATGCGACCGAGAGCGTGAGACACGGCCGCAGGCGCTTGCCGGCGCCGAGCAGCGAATATCGCAGCGCCCGATCGATGACCGGCGGGCTGCCGAGCGACGCCAGCCCGCGATCGAGCGCGGCGTCGATGCGGGCGCGGAGGTCGTGAAAGTGCGCGTCGAGCGTCGGCGCGGCCGGACGCGAGGCCTCGCTCATCGTCTAGCGCTCGTCGTCCTTGCCGGCGAGCGACGACGCGTCCTTCAGCTCGCCGCGCTCGGTGAGCACCTCGATGCGGCGCTGGGCGGCGCCGAGCTGATCGTGGCAGTAGCGCGAGAGCTCGACGCCGCGCTCGAAGAGCGCGAGCGATGTGTCGAGCGCCAGATCGCCGTCCTCGAGCTGCTTGACGATCTTCTCCAGCTCGGCGATCGCGGATTCGAAGTCTTTAATCGACGTGCTCATGAGTCACGGGGCGGCACGCGCGTGTCGACGCGGCAGGCGAGCTCGCCTTCGGCGAGCGTCACGCGGACGCGATCGCCGGGCGCCACGGCTGCGGCCGATCGAATGATACTCGTCCGCGCCTCGTTCCAGCACACCGCGTAGCCGCGGCCGAGGACGGCGAGCGGGCTGAGCGCGTCGAGC
>DASTCC010000317.1:0-13094 GCA_035711465.1 Vicinamibacterales bacterium | reverse complement strand
TCGTTCGGCTGCGACGGCGAGACGCCGGTCGAGTATCGGGCGCCGACGGCGTCGCCGGCCGGCCAGAACCGGCGAGCGAACGCGTCGTCGACGACGACCTGGCGGTCGGTGTCGCCGAAGGCCGGACAGCGGCCCGCGAGGACGCGGAGTCTCATCACCGCGCAGTAGTTGGGGTCGACGCTGAAGCTCGTGAGCGCAGCGGTGCCTGCCGGGGCGGACTGCCCCTCGATCCACACCGGCGCCGCCGCGCCGCCGCGAACGCCAGGCAGCAGGCGGCCGGTGCGGGCCGCGTCGACGACGCCGGGATGATCGCGCCAGGCGGCGAGCAACGCGCGCTCGCGTTCGGCGGCGTCGCCCGGCGCGTTCCTCGGTCGCGACACCTGCACGGCCACGAGATCGACGTCATCGAAGCCCTTCGCTTCGCCCACGAGCGACACATAGGTGCGAACGAAGAGCACCGCCATCACGAGCAGGAACATCGAGAGCGCGACCTGCGTCCCGAGCAGCGACTGTCGGAACGCCGTCGACCAGCGTCCGCCGGCCGCGCGCGAGCTGTCCAGTCCAACGCCCGGCGTCACGGCCTGTGCAACGGGCACGAGCAGCGGTGTGCCGATGGCCGCGGCCGCGAGGGCAGCCATCGCGGCGAGAAACGTCGCGGCACGCCGATCGACGTCGATGGCGTTGGCGAGGATCGCCGCGAGCGGCGCGGGCAGACTCGCCGTGACGACGGCTGCGCCCGCATTCGCAAGCGCAAGCCCGGCGGCGACCGCCGCGCCGGTGACGAGTCCGGCCTCGAGGACGATCGCGCGCGTCAAGGACCCGCGCGTCGCGCCGAGTGCCGCCAGGACGCGGTAGGTGTGAGCGCGACGCATCGCGGTGACGATCTGCAGGCCGCCGACGCTCAGGCACGCCAGCAGCGCCATGCACACCGCCATTGCCAGGAGCATCGTCAGGAGCTGGGCCGAGCCGGATGGCGTGAAGGCACCGGAGTTCGTGTACGCCCGTGCGTCTTTCTGCGCCCGCGGCAGAGCCACCGCGCGTACCGGACCGAGGCTGGGCGAGCGCGGCGCCTGGCTCGATGCCGCGTGGACCGCGGCCACGGCTGCCGCGATCGTCGCCGTCGGCGCCAGCTCGCCGACATACGACGCTGAGACGTTCGCGCCGAGCCGCGATTCGTCGAGCGCGATCCAGACCTGCTCGAGGGCGGTCGGAAATCGAAACGCCGACGGCATCACCCCGACGATCCGGAAGCGTGTTCCCTGATTCTCGATCTGTCGATCGATGGCCGACGACGGATCGCCGGCGAGGCGCCGCGCGAGCGTCTCGGCGATCACCGCGACTGGCTCGCTGCCGACGTCCTGCGGCAGCAGCGGCCGTCCCCATCGAGGCACGACGCCGAGCGCCTCGAACAGACCCGGCGAGACGCTGCCGACGCGCACGCTTTCGGTGACCCCGCCGGCGGTGATGAACATCGCCGCCGCCATCGTGTGCGGATAGAGACGCCTGAACAGGTCCGTTCGCGCGCGCCAGGTCTGTGCCTCGGTAGACGAGAGCGATTCGATGAGGCCGACGATCGAGTCCCGCTGAAACACGACCAGACGGTCGGCGTTGGGATACGGCGCGGGCCGCAGGACGAACGCGTCGGCGGCCGCGAAGACGATGGTCGCGGCGGCCACGGCGAGCGCGACGAGCAGGACGGGCAGCAGCGCTGCCGCGCCGCGCGATCGTAGCCCGCGCCATGCCCAGCGCAGGTCCGACGCCAACGACGGCATCTGCATGCGTCGCCCGAAGCGGCGCACGAACGCCGGCCACCACGACCGCCGCACCTGCAGTCGGTACCAGGCTCGCGCCGACCGGACGCCGTCGCGAACGGCGCGCGACTCGAACTCCTCGTCGAGATCGGCGATCGCCGGCTCGCGATCCTCGGGATGCAGCAGGCGGCCGAGGAGCCATCGCGAGCCCCGGGGCGGCCGCGGCGCGTCGATCATCGTGCCCGTCCGCCGGCGAGCCCGAGGCCGCGCATCATCTTCGCGAGCATCGTGGCCGAATGCCGCAGCGCATCGGTGCCGCGCGGTGTGAGCTTGCAGTAACGACGCGCGCGCCCGCGCTGGCCGGGTTCCGGAGTTGCCGTGCGCAGGCTCACCAGGCCCTTGTCTTCGAGGCGGGCGAGCGTCGTGTAGAGCGCGCCGATCGACACCGGCCGGCCGGTGCGCGATTCGATTTCCTGCCGGATCAGAGCGCCGTAGGCGTCGTCGCCGAGGCGCGCGATCGCCAGCATCACGTAGAGCTCGAACTCGGCGAGAAAGGCGCCCGGCATCGTGCCTGCCCGGAGAATACTCTACAAATGAATGTTATGTCAGCTGCGAACCATCGCTGCCGATGCGGGCGTCCTGCGTCATACTGGGGCGCGAGACGGCCCGAAACCTGCATGAGGCAGAGAAGGCCCCGTCCATCCTGGCCGATCCCATGCGCGCCCTCACCGTCATCCCCGGTTCGCCGCACACGGCGCTCGTGCAGGAGGTTCCCGAACCGCAGAAGACCGACGGCTCCCTACTGGTGGAGACCATCGCCGTCGGGATCTGCGGGACCGATCGCGAGATTCTCGCCGGCCACTACGGCGCCAGCCCTCCGGGGGCGACGCACCTCATCATCGGCCACGAGTCGCTCGGCCGGGTCGTCGAGAGTACGGAAGGTTCGTCATTTGGTAGCGGCGATCTCGTAGTGGGCATCGTCCGTCGTCCCGATCCCCGTCCGTGTCCTTACTGCGCGGCCGGGGAGTGGGACATGTGCCGCAACGGCTTGTACACGGAATGTGGCATCAAGGAGCGCCACGGCTTCTGTGCCGATCGCTTCCGATTGGATCCGGCGTTCGCGATCAAGATAGATCCGGCGCTGGGCGATGTCGGCGTGCTGCTCGAACCAACGAGCATCGTCGCCAAGGCGTGGGATCACGCCGAACGCATCGGACGCCGATCGTCCGCGTGGCGTCCGAGAACGGTGCTGGTGACCGGCGCCGGTCCGATCGGTCTGCTCGCCGCGCTCATGGGCCGTCAGCGCGGCCTGGACGTGCACGTGTTCGATCGCATTGTCGAAGGGCGCAAGCCGGAGCTCGTTCGCGCGCTGGGCGCGACGTTTCATGGCGGCTCGCTGACGGCGCTCGAGGAGCTCGCCCCGGACGTCATCATCGAGTGCACCGGCGCCACGGCGGTGATCGCGGACGTCGTCACGCGAAGCGCGCCTTCGGGGATCGTGTGCCTGGCCGGCGTCTCGTCGGGCGGTCATGCGATCCGGCTCGATCTCGGCGACGTCAACCGTCGCATGGTGCTTCAGAACGACGCGATCTTCGGCTCGGTGAATGCCAATCGGAGCCACTACGAGGCCGCAGCCGATGCGATCGGCCGAGCCGATCGATCCTGGCTCGCTGGACTCATCACGCGCCGCGTGACGCTCGATCGATGGGCCGAGGCGGTGACTCGACAGCCGGACGACGTGAAAGTCGTCATCGACTTCGAACGAGCCGCATGAGCACGCCGATCGAGGACTACGCGCTGATCGGGGACTGCGAGACGGCCGCGCTCGTCTCGCGGCGCGGATCGATCGATTGGTTGTGCTGGCCGCGGTTCGATTCCAGCGCCTGCCTGGCGGCGCTGCTCGGCGGTCCCGAGCATGGCCGCTGGCTGATCGAAGCGGCCGATCCGGAGGCGCGCATCAGCCGGCGCTATCGCGGCGACACGTTGGTCCTCGAAACCAGAATCGAGACGTCGGATGGCGCCGTCGATCTCATCGACTTCATGCCGCCGCGCGGACGCAACTCCGACGTCGTTCGCATCGTCTGCGGCGTTCGCGGGCGCGTGCGGATGCGCACCGAGCTGATCCTGCGCTTCGATTACGGCCGCTCCGTGCCCTGGGTCAACCATCTGCCTGACGGGACGTTCCGCGCCATCGCGGGACCGGACATGGTGCTGCTGCACACGCCGGTCGCACTGCACGGCAAAGATCTCACGACCGTCGGCGACTTCGACGTCGCCGCCGGTGACCGCGTGCCGTTCGTGCTGACGCACGGCGAGTCGCACAAGGATCCTCCCGACGCGATCGACCCGGAGTCGTCGCTCGTGGGCACTGAGGCGTTCTGGACGGACTGGTCGGCGCACTGCACGTCCCGCGGCGAGTGGGCGGATGCCGTGCACCGCTCGCTGATCACGTTGAAGGCGTTGACCTACGCCCCCACCGGAGGCATCGTCGCGGCGCCGACGACGTCGCTGCCGGAACAGTTGGGAGGCCCGCGCAACTGGGACTATCGCTTCTGCTGGCTGCGCGACGCGACGCTCACGCTGCTCGCGCTCATGAACGCCGGCTACTACGAGGAAGCCGGCGCCTGGCGTGACTGGCTGCTGCGAGCGGCCGCCGGCGCGCCGTCACAGCTGCAGATCATGTACGGCATCGCTGGCGAGCGCCGGCTTCACGAGTACGAGGTTCCGTGGCTGCCCGGCTACGAAGGGTCGCGCCCCGTCCGGATCGGCAACGCCGCGCATCGCCAGTTGCAGCTCGACGTCTTCGGCGAGGTCATGGACGCGCTTCATCAGGCGCGACGCGGCTCACTGAGGCCGCGGGAAGCGGACTGGGCGTTCCAGCGCGCGGTGCTCGTGCACCTCGAGACGGTCTGGAATCGGCCGGACGAGGGGCTCTGGGAAGTCCGCGGCGCACCCCGTCATTTCACTTTTTCGAAGGTGATGGCCTGGGTGGCTCTGGACCGCGGCATTCGCGCGGTGGAGGCATTCGACCTCCAAGGACCGGTGGCGCGCTGGCAGGCGCTTCGTCAGCGCATCCACGACGAAGTCTGCGATCGCGGATTCGATCGCCAGCTTGGCAGCTTCGTGCAGTCCTACGGCTCGAAAGAGATGGACGCCAGCCTGCTGCTCCTGCCCACGGTCGGATTCCTGCCGGCGACGGACCCGCGGATCCGCGCGACCATCGCCGCGGTCGAGCGCCGGCTGTTCGTCGACGGGTTCCTGCTCCGCTACGACACCGCGACGAGCGACGACGGGCTGCCGCCGGGGGAGGGCGCATTCCTCGCCTGCAGTTTCTGGCTCGCAGATGCGTATGTGCTGCTCGGCAGGATGGACGACGCGCGGCGTCTCTTCGAGCGGCTGCTCTCGCTCCGGAACGACGTCGGTCTGCTCGCCGAAGAGTACGACACCAATGCCAAGCGCCTGGTCGGGAACTTTCCGCAGGCCTTCTCCCACGTCGCGCTCGTCAACACCGCTCACAACCTGGCGCGCGCGAGCAAGCCCGCCGAACAGCGCGCGGCGTCGTGATTCAAGAGCTCTTGAACTGAAAATCAGGATCGCGGCCAGCCGACGATGGCCGCGCCGATCAGACCGACGAGCACCCAGGTCTGCCAGCCGCGAGCGAGCGGTCCCCGGGACTGGCACGGCGCGCTCATGATGGTCATGAACGGCAGTCTCGCACCGCGGCGGCCGCGGCCTGCTAAAGTCACTGCATGTCGCTCGACCTCCTGGTCTTCGGGCCGCATCCTGACGATCTTGAAATCGGCCTCGGTGGCACCATCGCGCGGCACGCCGCCGAGGGCCGCGTGGTAGGCCTTTGCGATCTGACCGCGGGAGAGCTCGGATCGAACGGGACGCCGGCGGAACGGAAGATCGAGGCGAACGCCGCCGCGCGCGTGCTTGGCGCGGCGTTTCGCGAGAACCTCGGCTGGCCGGACGGCGGCATCGAGCCGACCGCGGAGCTCCTTCGATCCGGCGCCAGCTTCATCCGCCGCCATCGTCCCCGCGCCGTCGCGGTGCCGCATTGGGACGACCGCCATCCTGATCACGTCGCGGCGAGCCACGTGTTGACGCGGGCGGTGTTCAACGCCGGGCTACGCCGCTACGACACCGGCGACGAGCCCTGGCGGCCCGAATGGATCTGCTATTACTTCATCAACCAGCACGTGCCGCCGTCGTTCGTCGTCGACGTCTCGGCGCACTACGAGACGAAGCGCGCCTCGCTCGACGCCTACCGCAGCCAGTTCACGCCGTCGGGTCCTGACGCGACCGCTACCCGGCTGACCGCGCCGACGTTCCGGCAGATGATCGAGAGCCGCGACGCGCAGTTCGGCGCGCAGGCCGGCGTCGCCTTTGCGGAAGGCGTCGTCGTGCGCGAGCCGGTCGTGCGATCCAGCCTGCTGCGGTCGGCGTCATGAGGATCGGCATCCTCTGCTACGCGTCGGTGGGCGGCAGCGGCGTCGTCGCCACGGAGCTCGCGCATGAACTGGCGGCGCGCGGACATTACGTCCACGTGCTCAGCAGCGAGCGGCCGTTCCGCTGGCGCGACGGCCGTAAGAACCTCGTGTTCGAGCCGGTCGAGACCACCGCCTATCCGCTGTTCCGCGAGCCGCAGTATCTGCTGGCGCTCGCGACCTCGATTGCGCGGGTCGCGTGCGAGCAGAAGCTCGACGTGATTCACGCGCACTACGCCGTGCCGCACGCCACCGCCGCGTATCTCGCCGATCGCATGCTCGCCGCGGACGCCGGCGCCTGCCGCCCGCGCACGGTGACGACGCTCCATGGCACGGACGTCACGCTCGTCGGCAGCGACCCGTCATATCGCCGTGTCGTGGCATTCTCGATCGAGCAGTCGCACGCCGTGACCGCCGTGTCGGAGAGCCTGAAGCACGACACGCTCACGGCGGTCGGCGTCGGATCCGACATCCGCGTCATCCCGAACTTCCTCGACTGCGAGGCCTACAGCCGGCGCCCCGATCCCGAGGCGCGCCGCGCGATCGCTCCCGACGACGTGCCGATCGTGATGCACGTGTCGAATTTCCGGCCGGTGAAGCGCGTCGACATGGTGTTCGAGGTGTTCCGGCGCCTGCGCGAGCGGCGCAACGCGCGTCTCGTCCTCGTCGGCGACGGCCCCGACCGCCTGCCGCTCGCGCGCACCGTCGGCCAGTCGAAGTTCGCCGACGACGTTCAGTTCTTCAACGAGCGGCCCGATCTGGCGTCGGGGCTGTCGATGGCCGACGCGTTCCTGCTGCCGTCGGCGCAGGAGAGCTTCGGTCTGGCCGCGCTCGAGGCGATGGCGTGCGAAGTGCCGGTCGTAGTGTCGCGCGTCGGCGGTTTGCCGGAAGTCGTCGAAGACGGCGTCACCGGATACTTATGCGATCCCGACGACCTGGACGCCATGGTCGCTCGTCTCGACATGGTGCTCGGCGATTCGGACCTCCGCGCCACCATGGGCCGCGCCGCCGCCGAAGTGGTACGCACGCGCTTCTGCGCCGGCGTCATCGTCCCGCAGTACGAAGCCGTCTACGACGACGTGCTCTGTGGGGTCAGATCGTGATCCGGCCGCGCGCTCAGCGAACCGCGAAGAGGTGCTTCTCGCCGCGGATGTAGACCGTCCCGTCCGCGAGCGCCAGCGACGCATACACGGGCTCGCCGATCGAGTTGGTGCGCACGACGGAGAACGTCGGCCCGGCTTTGATCACGAACGTCTCGCCGTCTTCGCTGGTCAGGAACAGATGCCCGCCGTGCGCGACCGGCGACGCCATGAACGTCGACGGCACTGGCGGCCGTCCACCCTCGTATCTCACCCGGCCGGTGCGAACGTCGAGGCAGGTGAGGATGCCGTTGTCGGTGGACAGGTAGAGATGATCGCCGTAGACGATCGGTGAGACGACGTAGGCGGTGCCTTTGTCGTACGACCACACGCGCCGCGGTTCGCCCGGTTTCGTCTCGAGCCTCAGCGCGACGGTCTTCTTGTCGGGATAGCCGGCGCTGACGATCACGAGCCCGTCGGCGAGCACCGGGGACGGCACGGCGTTGCTCTCCAGGCCCGGCTCGCTCCACAGCTCCTTGCCGGTCGCGGGATCGTAGGAGACGATCCGCTCGTTCGATGTCGCGACGAGCTGCGGCCGTGACCCCGAGGTCGCGATCACCGGCGTGCCCCAGCTCACCGAGTTGCCTTTGCGTGACACCTTCCACGCCTCGCGGCCGGTGGCGGTGTCGTAGGCGACGATGAACGACGCGTCGCCGTTCTCCTCGTCGGCCTGGACGATCACGAGGTTGCCGTGCAGCACCGGCGACGTGCTGACGCCGACGCTCAGCCCGCCGATCTTGCCGAGGATCGCCTTCCACGCCAGCTTGCCGTCGAACGTGAAAGCGTACAGGCCTTCGGTGCCGAAGTACGCGTAGACGCGCGCGCCATCGGTCACGGGCGTCGGCGCCGCGTACGAGCTCTTGCGGTGCCGATCGTCGTAGACGGGTCCTTCGTAGGCGGTCTGCGTCCACAGCGTCCTGCCGCTTGCGGCGTCGAGGGCGAGAACCTGGAAGGTGTGGCGCAGGTTGCCGGCCATGGCGTCGGGATGACGCCACGGCTCGCCGCCAATCGTGTGTTTGAGCGGCACGTGGCCGGCAATGGCGTCGCCTTCGATCGCCGTGGTCAGGAACACGCGCGATCCCCAGACGATCGGCGAGGAGAACGCACGACCGGGGATCGGCATTTTCCAGGCGACCCGGCGATCCGGCGCCCACTCGGCGGGCAACGACGACTCCGCCGACACGCCCTGGCCCGCGGGGCCGCGCCACTGCGCCCAGTTCGGTTCGCGCCGGGCAGCGCGAGCGGCGACGGCAACCACGGCCACGAGGACCAGAGCGATCAACGCACGATGCCGCATCGTTATTCGACCCTTACATCCGTTCGCTGCGACGCGGACGCAGGAACAGCCACAGCGCGATGGCGATGCCAATCGCGATCAGGACGCGTTCGTCCTGCAGCCGGTACATCAGGTCGTTCCCGAGCGAGCGGGCGCCGAGTGCCGCGCCGTCGAGCGCGCCTTTTTCGAGCATGCCCTGGGCGAACATGGCACCCAGTGTAGATCGGGGACTCCGCAAATCGCGGAATCGTGGGAGTGGCCGGATCCGGCTAGCGAATCGCGAAGAGGTGTCGCTCGCCGCGGATGTAGACCGTCCCGTTGGCGAGCGCCGGCGAGGCCCAGACCGGCTCGTCGATCGAATTCGTCCTCAGCACCTCGTGCGTGCGGCCGGCGCGGATCACAAATGTGTCGCCGTCTTCGCTCGTGATCAGGATGCGATCGCCGAAGGCCACCGGCGATGCACGGAAGGTGGCCGGCACCGGCACGCGGCCGCCCTCGTAGACCACGGCGCCAGTGCCGGCGTCGAGGCAGGTCATGATGCCGGCGTCGCTCACGAGGTAGAAGTAGTCGCCGATCGCGATGGGCGAGGTGACGTACGCGGTGCCTTTGTTGTGCCGCCACGCGATCCGCTCGGACGCATTCTTCGCGCCGGGCCGCAGTGCGATCGCGACCTTCGCCTGGCTACCGGCCGTCGCGAGCACGACGCCCCTCGTCGTCACGAAGCTCGGAATCGGATGACTCTGCGTGCCGGCGCTTCGCCACAGCTCGGCGCCGGTCGCCGGATCGTAAGCTACGACGGCCTCGGCGCCCGACGCGATGAGCTCGTCGCGGCCGTCGGCCGTGACGACGATCGGCGTCGCCCAGCTGCGTCGATGTTCCCGCCGCGCGCGCCAGACTTCGTCGCCGGAGGTGCGATCGAGCGCGACGATCGACGAGCCGGCGCCCATTTCGAGATCCGCCTGAAGGATGACGAGGTTGCGGTAGAGAATCGGCGACGTGCCCGGGCCGAGCCCGGCCTTCGCCATCCCGCCGAACGACCGCTTCCACCTCGGCGTCCCGTCGACGTCGAACGCGTACAACCCTTCCGACTCGAACGACGCGAACACCATCTCGCCGTCGGTCACGACGCTGGCCGACGCGTAGGTGTTGCTGCGGTGACGGTTGTCGTACATCGGACCGTCGTGAACCGTTCGTTCCCAGACGACCGTTCCGGTGGCGGTGTCGAGCGCCAGCACTTTGAGCGTGTGCGCGCGATCGACGCCGACGCTGTCCGGGTGGAGGTAGCCAGGCTTCAGATCGAAGCCCAGGTGGTCCGGCGCAGTGCGGCCGGGGATCTCGGCGCCCTCGATCGCGGTCGTGAGAAAGAGGCGGTTGCGCCAGACGACCGGCGAGGAGTGCCCCCGGCCCGGGATGGCGGCCTTCCAGGCCAGACGCTCGGCGGGCGACCAGGCCTCGGGATACGACCCCGAGCCGACACCCTGACCGCCCGCGCCTCGCCATTGTGGCCAGTTTTCGTTGAAATTCGAGGCCGGGCCGGGCCCTCCGGCGGGACGACCGGCCACCGCCAGCAGTGTCACCGCCAGCACCGCGAAACTCCAGCCGGGACGGGCCGACATTCGGCCGCCAATCTACCAGAAGGTGGTGCGGGCGGAGCAGGGCCGCCTGGCCCTAAATGAGACTCATCTCATTTTCGTGATACCATGCCCGGCAGTGTCGTCGCTCGCCATTCCTCTCTCCGATCTGCCCGTCGGCGCCATCGCCCGGGTCGTCGAAGCCAGACTCGATTCGGGCTCGTGCCAGATGCTGCAAGCGCTCGGCGTCACCACCGAGTGCCAGCTCCGCCTGTGCAAGAAAGGCGAGCCCTGCATCGTGCAGGTCCGCGCCGCCCGCATCGGCCTCTCGAACATCGTCGCCCGCGGCATCTTCGTGATTCCCCAGGCGCACGATCGGGCCTGATCATGCCTCTTCCGGCCGCTGTCGGGCCGGAGCCGATCGCACCGGCCCGCATCGCGCGGGTCGCCCTCGTCGGCAATCCGAACACCGGCAAGACCACGATCTTCAACCGCCTCTGCGGGACCCGCGCCAAGACCGCCAACTTTCCGGGCACGACGACGACGATGCGCATCGGCCGGTGCCGGCTGGGCGACGAGCGCTCGATCGAGATCATCGACCTGCCGGGCATCTATCAGATGACGCTCGACGCACCGGAAGTGCGTGAGGTCGCAAATCTGCTGCGCGGCGTCAACGACCGTCAGCGCCTGACCGCGATCGTCGTCGCCATCGACGCGACCAACCTCGCGCGCAACCTGATTCTGGTCGGCGAGCTCATGACGTGCGGCCTCCCCATCGTGCTCTGCCTGAACATGAGCGATCTGGCGGCGCGCCGCGATCTGCGTATCGACGCACCGGCGCTCGCGCGCCGGCTTGGCGTCGTCGTCGTGCCGGCGGTGGCGTCGAAAGGCGCGGGCATCGATCAGCTGCGCGCGGCGCTGGCGGAGGTGACGGCGAACAGCGCGCCGTTTACGCCGCCCGCCGACGTGCCACCGGCGGGCGCAACCGCGGCCGCGCTGGCGCGCTGGGGCGATCGCGTCGTCGACGATGTGACTTCGGGCGGCCGGCCGCACGCGGATAGGGTGACCGAGCGGCTCGATCGATTCTTTACGCATCCGGTCACCGGCACGCTCGCATTCATCGCCGTGATGGGCGGGCTCTTCTGGACGCTGTTCGCCCTGGCGACGGTGCCGATGGATCTGATCGAGGCGACGTTCGCCGGACTCGGCTCGCTGGTGTCGACGATTCTGCCGGAAGGGCCGCTTCGCGATCTGCTGATCGACGGCGTCATCGGCGGCGTGGCCGGCACGGTCGTCTTCCTGCCGCAGATCATGCTGCTGTTCTTCCTGATCAGTCTGCTCGAGGACACCGGCTACCTGGCGCGCGCGGCGTTCGTGAACGATCGGTTCTTTCGCCGCTTCGGCCTGCCCGGTCAGGCCTTCGTCCCGCTGCTCACCGCGCACGCCTGCGCGCTGCCAGGCATCATGAGTACGCGGCTGATCCCGAACGTGCGCGATCGGCTCGCGACCATCCTGGTCTTGCCGTTCATGAGCTGCTCGGCACGCCTGCCGGTCTACGTGCTGCTCTCGAGCTTTCTGTTCGCCGGCAACAGCCTGATGGCTGGACTCGCCTTTGCCGGCTGTTATCTCCTCGGCGCCGGCGCGGCCTTCGGCACCGCAGCGCTGTTCGGGCGGACGATGCTGCCGGGACGCCCGCGGCCGATGATGCTCGAGCTGCCGAGCTACAAGCGGCCGTCACTGCGCAACGCGCTCTTCACCGCGCGCGACCAGGGTCTGTCGTTCCTGAAGACCGCCGGCACGATCATCTTCGCGATCTGCGTCGTCATGTGGGCGTTGAGCGCCTATCCGCGGGTGGCGACGCCGGTCGAAGCGACGGCGCTCCGCGCCCAGGCCGCGTCGGCCGGTCTCTCGCCTGACGCTGCTGCTGCACTCGTCGCTGAAGCGGATGCCGTCGAAGTGCAGGCTCGTCAGGCCGGCTCGTTCGCGGGACGGCTCGGCCGCTTCGTGCAGCCGATCTTCGCGCCGCTCGGCTACGACTGGCAGCTCACCGACGGCATTCTCACCAGCTTCCTCGCGCGCGAGGTCTTCGTCTCGACCATGTCGGTGCTCGCCGGAGCCGGCGGCGATGCGGCAGACGAGCAAGGCGTAATCTCCCGCATCAGCACGATGCGGCGCGACGACGGCACCCCGGTGTTCACGCGCGCCACCTCGGCGAGCGCGCTCGTGTTCTTCGTGCTGGCGATGCAGTGCCTCGCGACGCTGACCGTGACGCGCAAGGAAACCGGCGGCCTGAAGTACGCCGCTATCCAGTTCGCGTACATGTCCGGGCTTGCGTACGTCGCGGCGCTCGTGACGTATCAGGCGCTGCGCTGGTTTGGCATAAGCTGAGATCTCGACGATGCCGATCTGGCTGCAGGACGCAATCGTGTTTCTGGTGGTGCTCGCCGCCGCCAGCGTCGTCGTCCGCCGCGTCTTCGGCGCGCTCAAGCCACGCGCGCAGAAGCCCGCCTGCGATTCGTGCGCGCTTGCGGACGCGGCAGACAGGACAACCGCGCGCAAGGCTTGAAGGCGTGGGGCTTGAAGGCTTGGAGCGGGCGGGGTGAAGAACCTCAAGCCTTCAAGCCCCAAGCCTTCAAGCCTCACTGATCGTCGTCCCGTCCGCGAATCCTCACATCCGCAACCGCGACCTCGCCATCCTTGACGACGACACCAATCCCCGCCGCGGCGAGCTGTTCCAGGAACGCGACGTTCCTGAGATCGGCGGGCTCGACGTCCGTCAGCGCCGCGAGCAGGTACTCCCCAGCGGGTAGATCCTGGATCGAAAAGCGGCCGTCGGTCGCCGGCCTCGTCGACTGAATGCGCCGCGT
>DASTCC010000316.1:0-8928 GCA_035711465.1 Vicinamibacterales bacterium | reverse complement strand
CAGTTGGATCAACGAGCTCACGGCGGGCGTCAGGGCCTGCGCGATCAGGTAGGCCAGCGCGCCCGCGAACACGCCGAGCACGGCGCTCTCGGTGACGAGCTGTGCCGCCAGCCGCTTGCGGCTTGCGCCGAGCGCCAGCCGCACTCCGATCTCACGTCCCCGCGTCGTCGCCGCCGCGAGCAGCAGGTTCGCGGTGTTCGCGCAGGCCAGCGCGACGATGAGGCCGAGACCGAGGACGAGACAGGCGAGCGCGAGGTAGGACTCGCCGGCATCCGGACCGTCCATCGGCGTCGCCGCCGCGAACAGCCGCGCGCTTCTCGCAGGTGCGTCGGGCTTGTCCGGGCTACGAAGCAGCGAGTTTAGCAACGCGCTCATGCTGCTCTCAGCGGCACCGCGAGATGTCCCGGCAGACAGCCGGCCGATGACGCTGACGAGGCCTCCCGATCGTGATCCGTACGCGGCGCCGCCCTTGATCTCATGCGCGATGACCAGCGGCGTCCAGACGGCCGGCCGGACCGAACCCGGCGCTGAAAACGTTCGCTCGAGCACGCCGACGAGCGTCACCGGAACGTTGTTCAACCATACGGTCCGCCCGACCACGCCGGGGTCGGCCGCGAGGTCGGTAGACCAGACGTGGTGGCTGACCACGGCCGCGCGCGCTGCCCCGGGCGCTTCGTCGGCGGGCAGCAGGGGACGGCCGAGAAACGGCCGCGCGCCGAGCATCTCCAGATAGCCGCCGCTGACGAACAGCGCGTAACGGCTCGGTCCGCCATCCGCAGCGGGATTGCCATCCTCCGCCGGTCTGCCAGTGAAGCGGACCTTCTCGATCGTCGACGCCTCCAGCCTGACGAGGCCCGTGCGCGCGCGCATCTCGAGGAAGCGTGGATACGGCATCCAGGGAAACGGCCGGCTGCTGTGCCCGGGATCGACCTCGAAGATGCTGACGAGCGACGCCGGATCGGCGACGCCGTACGGCCGCAGCATCGACGCGTTGACGAGAGTGAAGGCGGTGGTCGCGACGGCGATCGCCAGCGCCAGACCGCCGACGCAGATCGCGACCGGCGCCGGATTCCTGCGCATCAAGCGCAGCGCGAAGCGCAGATCCTGGAACATCCGGCCTCCTCTCCACGTGCCGCGCCAGAGGCTGAGGAGATCGCGGCCGAGCCGCCGGTGGGCGTAGAACCGGCCGTAACGCCCGGCGCGATCGACGAACAGCTCGGTGAGATCGGCGCGGATGTCGGCGTGCCAGTCGCGGCGCGGCGAGAGGGCCAGCGTCCAACGGGCCCACGCCGGCAGCCGATCGCCGCCGCGCCGCTGCTTCACGACAGGCCGCCCCTGGCTTCGATGACGCTCCAGATCCGCTCGCGCGTCCGCCGCAACGATTTCAGCAGATCGCGGCCTTCACGCGTCGCTTCGAACAGCCGCTTCGATCGGCCGCCGCGCACCGGCGTCGCCGGCCCCATCACCGAGCGCACGTAGCCTTTGTCCTCGAGTCGATCGAGTGCCGCATAGATCGCGCCCATGGCGACGTCGCGGCCGGTCGCTCGCTCGACGAAGCGCTGAACCGGCACGCCGTAGGTCTCGTCCCTGATCGCGCAGACGGCGAGGAGCGTGAGCTCCTCGAACTCGCCGAGCCGATCGCCCTTCATCGGCGCCGTCCGGGTGTATTAATTAACATTTGCAGAGCATATACCAGGTCGATCAACAAGGGAAGAGATCGGAGGACGCCATGGACACGAAGGACATCGCCGCGTCGCTCGAGACGCTCTTCGCCGAGCTGGCCGACGGCGCCAACAATCCGGCGGGCGGCGCCTACATGCTCAACTCCGGTGACCGCGGCCTGCTGCGATCACTCGATCTGCTGTCGGCGGCGGACGCGTCGCGGGCGCTCGACGGCGGCGCGACGATTGCCGCGCATGCGCAGCACGTCCGCTACGGCCTTTCGCTGATGAATCGCTGGGCGCGCGAAGGGGGCGATCCGTTTGCCGACGCGGCCTGGGACGCGGCGTGGAAGACGTCGGCCGTCGACGACGAAGCGTGGCAGGCGATCCGTGATGGCCTCGGAGGCGAGGCGCGCGCCTGGCGGGCGACGCTCGGCTCGCCGCGGCCGGTCACACGCGAGGAGCTCAACGGCCTGATCGGCAGCATCGGCCATCTCGCCTATCACCTCGGCGCCATCCGGCAGATCGCCGCGGCGGCGCGGGGGCCGCGCGAAGGGACCTTCACTCAGGGGCGATAGAGATCGGCAGTGATCGCGCGCCGGATGTTGGCCGGCCGGCGCCGCCGCGCCAGGCCGAGCTCGTACGCCCGGGTCGCGAGGCGCGTGGCGATCGCGACCGAGATGTTCCGGATGTCGGTGAGCGGCGGATAGATCGCGCCCCGATCGAGGTCCTGATCGCGCACGAGCCCCGCCAGCGTGCGCGCCGCAGTGAGGAACAGCTCGTCGGGCAGCGTCCGTGCCTGACAGGCGATGGCGCCCAGGCCGATGCCGGGAAAGACGTAGGCGTTGTTGCCCTGGGCGGGCCGATAGGTCCGGCCGTTCAGCGTCACCGGCGGGAAGGGACTGCCGCTCGCGAAGATGGCGCGGCCGCCGCTCCAGGCGTACGCCTGTTCGGCCGTGCATTCGGCCTTCGACGTCGGATTCGAGAGCGCGAAGATGCCCGGACGTTCGTTCAGACGGCTCATCCGCTCGATGACCTCTCGCGTGAACGTGCCGGGCGCGCCGGTCGCGCCGATCAGCACGTGCGGCCGGATGGTCTCGATCGCTTCGACGAATGACAGCGGCTCGGCCTCGTGCGCGTAGGGCAGGTTGTGCGGCATCAGATCGGTCCGGCGCTTCACGACCAGGCCGTTGACGTCGACGAACCACAGGCGTTGTCGGGCGTCCGCGACGCTGAGCCCTTCGCCGGCGAACGCGGCGGTCATCAGGTCCGCAATCCCGGTCGCCGCCGATCCGGCGCCGAGGAACATGATCCGCAGATCCCGGAACCGGCGCCCGCTGATGCGTGTCGACGCGTAGACGCCGGCGAGGCAGACCGCGGCCGTGCCCTGGATGTCGTCGTTGAAGCAGAGCACGCGGTCGCGGTAGCGATTGAGCAGCGCGTAGGCGTTGGGCGTCAGGAAGTCTTCGAACTGGATCAGCGCCTTCGGGTAACGCGACTGCACCGCCGCCACGAACTCGTCGACGAGCTCGAGGTAGGCCTTGCCCCGCAGCCGTCGTCGCGGATACCCGAGGTAGAGGACGTCGTTGAGAATCTCCTCGTTGTTCGTGCCGACGTCGAGCGTCACCGGCAGACAGGCGGCCGGATCGATGCCGGCGCAGGCGGTGTAGAGCGCCAGCTTGCCGATCGGAATCCCCATGCCGTTGGCGCCGAGGTCGCCCAGCCCGAGGATGCGCTGCCCGTCGGTGACGACGATGACGCGGATGTCCTTCTGCGGCCAGTTGGCGAGCAGGCGGCGGATATGACCGCGATCCTCCGGGGTGATGAAGAAGCCCTTCGGCTCGCGGGCGATGTGCGAGAACTCGCGGCAGGCCTCGCCGACCGTCGGCGTGTAGATCAGCGGCAGGATGCGGTCGATGTGATCGACGACGGTGCGATAGAACAGCCGCTCGTTGCGTTCCTGCAGCGACGACAGGAGCATGTAGCGATCGATGTCGCGCGGCAGGCGCTCGAGGTTGGTCATCACCCGGTCGACCATCTGCCGTTCGCTCGACACCCGGTGCGGCAGGAGACCGCGCAGTCCCAGGCGATCGCGATCCTTCCGGCCGAAGGTGATCGACCGGTTCAGCGTCTTGTCGCGCAGAATGTCGAAGCCGCGCTTCACCGACACCTCGCGCGCCTCAGCGTCCCGCCTGTCCGGTCATCGCCACCGGATCGAGCACCTGCGCGATCTGCGCCTCGGTGAGGATCTTCTTCTCGCGGACGAGCTCGATGATGCCCCGGCCGGTCTTCATCGCCTCGGCGGCGAGCGCCGTCGACTTGTCGTAGCCGATCACTGGATTGAGCGCAGTGACCACGCCGATGCTGTACTCGACGTAGCCGCGGCAGACGTCCGCGTTGGCGGTGATGCCCTCGACGCAGTGCACGCGCAGCGTCCGCACCGCGTTCATGAACATCGTCTGCGCCTCGAAGATGCAGGCGGCGATCACCGGTTCGAACACGTTGAGCTGCAGCTGGCCGCTTTCGGCGGCCATCGCGACCGTCAGATCGCTGCCGATGACGCGGAAGCAGACCATGTTCACGACTTCGGGGATGACCGGGTTCACCTTGCCGGGCATGATCGACGAGCCCGGCTGCTTCGCCGGCAGGTTGATCTCCCGCAGCCCGCATCGCGGCCCCGACGACAGCAGACGGAGATCGTTGCAGACCTTCGAGAGCTTGATCGCCAGGCTCTTCATACACGACGAGTAGAGGACGAACGCCTGGGTGTCTTGCGTCGCCTCGATCAGGTTGTCGGCGAGATGGATCGGCAGACCGGTGATCGCTGCCAGATGTTTCGTGCAGGCTTGCGCGTAGCCGGCCGGCGCGTTCAGACCGGTGCCGATCGCCGTCGCGCCCATGTTGTTCTCGCAGAGAACGTGCTGAACGTTCTCGAGCGTGCGCACTTCGCCGGCGAGCGTCTCGGCAAACGCCTCGAACTCCTGGCCGAGCGTCATCGGCACCGCGTCCTGGAGCTGCGTGCGGCCCATCTTGACGACGCCGCCAAATTCCTTGCCCTTGGCGCGGAACGCCGCGATCAGCTCGTTCACCGCGGCGACGAGCTCGATGTTGCCGAGCGCCATGCCGATGTGGAGCGACGTCGGATAGGCGTCGTTGGTCGACTGCGAGCAGTTGAGGTGATCATGCGGATCGCAGAACTGGTAGTCGCCCTTGCGATGCCCCATCAGCTCGAGCGCGCGGTTGGCGATGACCTCGTTGGCGTTCATGTTCGTCGAGGTGCCGGCGCCGCCCTGGAACACGTCGAGTTGGAATTGATCGTGAAGCCGGCCCTCCATGAGCTCACGACACGCGCCTTCGATGCCGGTCAGAATCTCGCGGCTGAACTGGCCGCACTCGACGTTGGCCCGCGCCGCCGCCATCTTCACCATGGCAAAGGCCTTGATCAGGTTCGGATAGTGCGAGAGGGGGACGCCCGAGATGTGAAAGTTCTCCAGCGCGCGGGCGGTCTGGACGCCGTAGTAGGCGTCGGCCGGCACCGCCTTCTCGCCGAGAAGGTCGTGTTCGTTCCGCATTGCGATCGTTGACATGATGCCCTCCAGGCGTCCGGTGACGTCGTACCTCCGGTTGAAGTCGCAATGCCCATACCAGCCGACGCGGCGGAGCAATGGCCGGTAGATCAGGGGTCGACTCCAGCCGCCAGTGCGTGTGCCTCCGGGCATCGGGAGAGGCTCCCGGCTATCGGGGCTCTCGACGGGTGACGACGGGTGACGGCGGGTCACGGCGGGTGACGACGGGGTAACGCGGGTGACGACGGGTAACGGCGGGTAACGCGGGTGACGGGCCTATAATCGCCGCCGCATGATGCTTCGTCGGCCCGTCGCGACCGATCGGATCGCGACGCCGTCGGCGTGGATCCGGCTCCTCACCGGTTTCCTCGCCGTTTTCCTGCTCTTCGATCTCTCCGCGCGGGCACTGGGCAGCACTCGGGCGCAACAGGGACTGCTCGTCGGCGCGATCGTTCTGCTCGCGACGCTTGGCCTCGAGCGACTGGTGGCTGGCGCGAGCTGGGCCGGGGCGGTGCGCTCACTTGGCCTCGGCCGGCCCGCGGCGCGAGCGATGGCGGCCGCGAGTGCGGCGAGCGTTCTGCTGCTTGGCGTGCCGGCGATCGCCTGGATGACCGGCACCTCCATCGAGCTGACGCCTGACTGGCTCGCGCTCGCTCCCGGCTTCTTCGCCCAGGCTGGTGTCGCCGAAGAAGTCCTCTTCCGCGGCTATCTCTTCGGTCATCTCCGACACGGCCGGTCGTTCTGGCGCGCCGCCTGGCTCTCGATGCCGCCGTTCGTCGCGGTCCACCTGCTGATGTTCGTATCGACGCCGTCGCCGATCGCGCTCGCTTCGGTGCTCCTGGCCACGGTCACGTCGTTCCCGCTCGCGTGGCTCTTCGAGATCGGCGGCCGGACGATCTGGGCGCCAGCGCTGGTGCATGCCGTGATCCAGGGCACGATCAAAGTCCTGGTGCTGCCCGCCGCGGACAGCGTGCGATTCTCGCTACTGTGGATGGTGGCGTCCGCGCTCGTTCCGTTGGTCGTCTTCCTCGTCTCCCGGGTCGGGGAAACCCTCGCGCGAAAGACGTCGACGCGTGAGGCGGTTGCGGTATTAATGGCGGATGCGGAAATCGAAGCTGCAGATGCAGATGACCATCGACGGGTTCGTCGGCGGGCCGCAGGGGCCGCTCGACTCGCTCAATCGCGAGATGGATTCGTCACTTGTTGTCACCCCACGGTCACCAGTCGTCACCCGTCGTCACCCGTCGTCACCGTCAGTCGATCTATGAAAGGAAACAGATGGCTTCAATCCACAAGCGTCTCGCGGTGCACGTGCCCGTCGACAAAGCGTGGGCGTCTCTGCGGCACGTCGCGAACGCGCACCAGCTGTTCGCGCCGGTGCTGACCGGGGCGTCGCTCGATGGCGGCATGCGAACCGTGACCTTTGCCAACGGCCTGGTCGTGCGCGAGCGCATCGTCGACATCGACGACGAGAACCGGCGGGTCGTCTACAGCGCCACCGATGTTCCCGGCATGACGTATCACCACGCGTCGATGCAGATGCTCGAGGCTCGCGACGGCGGCTCGGAGTTCGTGTGGATCACCGACTTCCTGCCCGCCGGCATGGCAGACACGATCGGACCGCTAATTGATCAGGGCGCGCAGGCGCTGAAGAAGAATCTGGAAGCGCGGTGAGCCGGTCACCCGTGCCACCCGTCGTGACCCGTCGTCACCCGGCGGTCACTCTGCTCTGAGCGCCACAGTCGGCTCGACGGCCGACGCCCGCGCCGCCGGCAGGTAGCAGGCGCAGAAAGCGGCGACAACCAGCGGGATCGGCGTCAGCAACAGCATCCACGGGTCGAAGACGTTGACCTCGACCTGCATGTAGCTGCGCACGATCAGGCGCGCGGCCATGCCACCCCAGAGCCCGAGGATCAGCCCCTCGACCACGGGGCGATAGCCGTCCCGGAGCACCATGGCCTTGATCTGTCGAACGCTTGCGCCGAGCGCCATCCGCACGCCGATCTCGCGCGTGCGGTGCGCGACGAGGTGCGACTGGACGCCGAACAGGCCGACCATCGCCAGGAGCAGCGTGAAGCCGCCAAGGTAGAGCGTCGCCAGTCCGAGCGACCGCACCATCGTGAACAGGCCCGCCATCACGTCTTCGCCGGTGCCGACGAGCGTCACCGGGAGATCGGCATCGACGCGGGCGATCGCGTTGCGGAGCGCCGTCGCCGCCCGTGGCGCATCGCCGTTCGCCCGCGCCGCGATGGTCATCGCGGCGTCGAAGTGCTGGTCGAGCGGCAGGTAGATCAGCGGACGCCGCGGCGCGTTGATGAAGCGGACGTCGGTGTCGCGGGCGACGCCGACGACTTCGACCGACTGCGACCGGCCGGCGCGCCGGAGTTGAAGCGATCGGCCGATGGCGTCCGTCGATCCGAACAGCTGCTTCGCCGCCAGCTCGCTGAGCACGACCACCGGCGGGCCGGCCGGGCCGTCACCGGCATTGAAGGCGCGTCCACGCAGGATTGGCACGCCGAGCGTCTCGAACAGCGACGGCGTCGCCGCCAGCGCCGCCACCGACGATCGATCGAGCGCCGTCGGGTCGTCGGTCGTCGCGATCGCCACCTGCATCGACGGCATGACGCCGAACGGCAGGCCGGTCGACGCCGAGACCGAGGCGATCGCGGGATCGCGCCGCGCCTCCTCGAGCACGCGATCGATCGTCAGACGCAGCCGTGATTCGTCGAGCGCGCGCGGCTGCAGATCGAGCGCGGCGACGGCAAGGCGATCGACATCGACGCCCGGATCGTGTCTGGCGAGGTTGATCGTGCCGCGAATGAACATCGTCGCGACGATGAAGAAGCCGGCGGCGACGGCGACCTGCCAGCGGATCACCATCCGCTGCCGGCCGAGGCGCGGGCGGATGCCGCTCGCGCCGCGCGCCAGCGCCGACCGCAGGTCGACGGCACGCGCCAGCTGCACGGCCGGTTCGAGTCCGAAGACCAGGAGCGCCAGCAGCATCGACGCGATCGCCACACCGAGCGCCGTCGTGTCGAGCGTCGGCTGGATCGAGAGCGTCGCCCGCATCGGCGCGACGGCGAACGTGTACTCCTTCGTCATCACCGCGGCGAGCGCGCGAAACATTCCGTAGGCGACGACGAAGCCGGCGCCGGCGAGCAGCAGGCTCTCGACGCACTGCTCCCAGATCAGCCGGCCGCGCGACGCGCCCATCGCCATGCGGACGGCGAGTTCGCCCTGCCGCGACGCGCCGCGCGCGAGCACCAGATTGGCGAGGTTGGTGCACGCGACCACGAGCACGAGCCCGACGAACGCGACCAGCATCAAGGTGAGTTGGTCGTCGCTGCTGCCCGTTTCGCCGGCGCGGGAGAGCGGCCGTGCACGCCACGCGCGAGATGGCGGGCCAATCCCGCCAGGCATCGCTTTCGGCGGATCGGCCTGATCGAGTCGCGCGCCGATGCTCGCGAGCTCGGACGACGCCTGCTCGACGGTACGGCTCGGATCCAGTCTGCCGATCGCCGTGAGCCGGCGGCGATCGCGCGAGACGGCCGCGGCGGGCGTGCCGGACCGCAACGCCGGCTCGGCGGCAAGCGGGATCCAGATCCGCGTGCCCCGCAGCACGCCATTCAGCCCGCGGTAGGGAGCGGCGGCGACGCCGACGATTTCGAACGACTGGCCGTTGATGCGGATCGTGCGGCCGA
>DASTCC010000315.1:0-8785 GCA_035711465.1 Vicinamibacterales bacterium | reverse complement strand
TCTGGATTCGCGTGTTTCCCGACAAGCCGATCACCAAGAAGCCGCAGGAGACGCGCATGGGCAAGGGCAAGGGCGCGCCCGAGGAATGGGTGGCGGTGATCAAGCCGGGCCGCATCCTGTTCGAGATGGAGGGCGTCTCGGTGGTCGAAGCCAAGGCGGCGATGCGGCTGGCGTCGGCGAAGCTGCCGATGAAGACGCGCTTCGCGACGCGCTTTGCCGAGGAGCGGGTGTCATGAAGGTCCGAGAGCTGCTGAGCGAGCTCCGCGGGCTGCCGGCCGACGAGCTGCGGCAGCGTGGCAAGGACATCGACGATCAGGTGTTCCGCCTGCGTCTGCAGCAGTCGATGGGGCAGGCCGAGGCCGGCAACAAGATGCGCCCGCTGCGCCGGGAGCTGGCGCGCATCAAGACGGTGCTCCGGGAGAAGGGCGTCAGGGACTAGCGATGGCGAAGACGGAAATCATCGGCACGGTCGTGAGCAACAAGATGGCCAAGAGCGTGGTCGTCTCGATCGAGCGCCAGGTGCGCGACGAGGTCTACGGCAAGCAGCTGCGCCTGACCTCGAAGTTCATGGCGCATGACGAGAACAACGAGGCCCAGGTCGGCGATCGCGTCGCGCTGGTGTCGTCGCGGCCGCTCAGCCGCCGCAAGCGCTGGGTCGTCACCCGCATCGTCGAACGGGCGCGGGCGGTCTAGGGGCGGAGACAGCGAGGAGATCCCACCATGGTGCAGATGCGATCGATTCTCGACGTCGCCGACAACTCCGGCGCGCGCAAGATTGCGGTGATCAATCCGATCGGCGGATCGACCGGCCGTTACGCGCGCATCGGCGACATCATCACCGCGTCGGTGAAGGAAGCCACGCCGGACGCGACCGTCAAGAAGGGCCAGGTCGTCAAGGCGGTGATCGTGCGGACGCGCAAGGAACTGCGCCGCCGCGACGGCAGCTACATCCGCTTCGACCGCAACGCCGCGGTGCTGATCAACCCGGAGGGCGAGCCGATCGGCACCCGCGTCTTCGGGCCGGTGGCGCGCGAGCTGCGCGAGCGCAAGTTCATGAAGATCATCTCGCTGGCGCCGGAAGTGATCTAGCGGGATTCGAGAGTTGGGAGTGGGAACGATGACTCACACAGTCATGGCCATCCGCAAGAACGACAACGTCGTCGTCACCAGCGGACGCGACCGCGGCAAGCGCGGCCGGGTGCTGCAGGTGATGCCGGACAAGTCGCGCGTGGTGGTCGAGGGCGTGAACTTCATCAAGCGTCATACGCGGCCGAACCCGCAGAAGAACGTCAAGGGCGGCATCGTCGAGCGCGAAGCGTCGCTGTCGGCGGCCAACGTGCAGCTGCTCTGCCCCGAGTGCGGCAAGCCGACGCGCATCGGCCGCCGGCTGCTCGACGACGGGCGCCGGGTGCGGTTCTGCCGCAAGTGCAACGGAGTCGTGGACAAATGAATCGCCTGAGAGCACGTTACGCGAGCGACGTCATCCCCGCGCTTCGCAAGGAGTTCGGGTACACCAACGTCATGGCGGTGCCGAAGATCACCAAGGTCGTCGTCAACATGGGCCTCGGTGAGGGGACGCAGAACGCCAAGATCGTCGACACCGGCGCCGACGAGGTCAGCCGCATCACCGGCCAGAAGGCGGCGGTGACACGCGCCAAGAAGTCGATCGCGCAGTTCAAGGTCCGCAAGGGCATGCCGATCGGCGCGATGGTGACGCTGCGCGGCGAGCGGATGTACGAGTTCCTCGACCGCCTGATCTCGATCGCGCTGCCGCGCGTCCGCGACTTCCGCGGCGTCTCGCCGCGCGGCTTCGACGGCCGCGGCAACTTCACGCTCGGGCTGCGCGACCAGCTGATGTTCGCCGAGATTGACTACCTCAAGGTCGACAAGTCCCGGGGCATGAACATCTCGGTGGTGACGACGGCCAAGACCAACGAAGAAGCGCGGCGGCTGCTCCAGCTGATGGGCATGCCGTTCCGGCAGAACTAGGGAGCGGCGGACGACATGGCGACCACGGCGAAAAGCGTCAAGAACCTGAAGAAGCCGAAGTTCGGAATTCGGCGCCGCAACCGTTGTCAGAAGTGCGGCCGGCCGCGCGCCTACCTGCGCAAGTTCGCGTTGTGCCGCCTCTGTTTCCGCGAGCTGGCGCTGCGCGGCGAGGTCGCCGGCGTGATCAAGAGCAGCTGGTAGCGGCCGTGAAGAGTCGAGTTCGACGTTAGCAGTCAGTTTGAGGATTCAGCAATGACCGATCCGATCGCAGACATGATCACCCGGATCCGCAATGCCGTGCACGCGCGGCATCAGCGGGTGGATGTGCCGGCGTCCCGCTTCAAGGCGGAGATCGCCCGCATCCTCGAGCAGGAAGGGTTCATCCAGGGGTTCAAGACGGTGGAGAACGCCGACGGCCCCCAGAACGTCATCCGGTTGTTCCTGAAGTACGGACCGCGCGGCGAGAACGTGATCACCGGGCTCGAGCGCGTCAGCCGGCCGGGACGCCGCGTCTACCTCGGCCGCAACGACGTCCCGAAGGTCATGGGCGGCCTGGGCACCAGCATCCTGACCACGTCGCAGGGCGTCATGACCGGCCGCGAGGCGGTCAAGGCCGGCGTCGGCGGCGAGGTGCTCTGCAACGTCTGGTAGCTATCGCGGATCGGCGCCGCGGCGCCGGCTCGCTCTGGAAACGCATATGTCTCGAATTGGCAAGAAACCCATTCCGGTGCCGAAGGGCGTCACGGTCACGGTGCATCCCGACGCCGTCGAGGTCAAGGGCCCGAAGGGCACGCTCAAGCAGCGGGTCCCGCCGGGCGTCAAGTTCGCGCTCGACGGCGGCAACCTGCTCGCCGAGACGGTGCGCGAGGACAAGGAGCTGGCCAAGTACCACGGGCTGGCGCGGAGCCTGATGGCCAACGCCGTCGCCGGCGTCACCAACGGCTTCAAGAAGGAGCTCGACATCGTCGGCGTCGGCTATCGCGCCGAGGTGAAGGGCAAGCAGGTGGTGTTCGCGCTCGGCTATTCGCATCCGATCAACTTCGACATCCCGAGCGGGATCGACATCGCGATCGACAAGCAGACGCACATCACCGTGACCGGCATCGATCGGCAGCTGGTCGGCCAGGTCGCGGCCAACATCCGCCGCCTGCGCAAGCCCGATCCGTACAAGCAGAAGGGCGTGCGCTACACGGGTGAGGTGCTGAAGAAGAAGGTCGGCAAGACCGGCGCGTAGCGGAGACGAGCGATGAAGATTCACACCAAGAAAGATCGACGCGAGCGGATCCGGCTGCGGCAGCGCAAGCGGATTCAGGGCACGACCGCACGGCCGCGGCTGGCGGTCTTCCGATCGGTCGCGCACATCTACGCGCAGGCGATCGACGACTCGGTCGGCAAGACCGTCGTCGCCGCGGCGAGCACCGAGCCGTCGCTGAAGAGCGTCTTCGGCGGCAAGGTGCGCGGCGGCAACGTCGCCGGCGCCGAGGCGATCGGCAAGCTGATCGCCGAGCGGCTGCAGGAGAAGGGCATCACCCGCGTCGTGTTCGATCGCGGCGGCAACCTCTACCACGGGCGCGTCCGCGCCGTGGCCGAAGCCGCTCGCAAGGCCGGATTGGAGCTATAGAGATCATGGCGCAGTTTCGCGAGAAGATTGATCCGTCCGAGATGGAGCTCAAGGACACCGTCGTGACCATCAGCCGGGTCACCAAGGTCGTCAAGGGCGGCAAGAACCTGAGCTTCAGCGCCCTCGTCGTCGTCGGCGACGGCCACGGCGTCGTCGGCTTCGGCATCGGCAAGGCGAAGGAAGTGCCGTCGGCGATCAAGAAGGCGATCGAGAGCGCGAAGAAGTCGCTCGTCCGCGTGCCGATGGCCGGGACGACGATTCCGCATCCGGTGCTCGGGCGCTTCGGCGCCGGATCGGTGCTGCTCAAGCCGGCGCCGGACGGCACCGGGATCATCGCCGGCGGCGCGGTCCGCGCCGTCGTCGAGTCGGCCGGCATCAACAACGTGCTGACCAAATCGCTCGGGTCGGCCAACCCGCACAACGTCGTCCGCGCGACGTTCACCGCGCTCGGCATGCTCAAGGATCCGGCGAGCGTGGCGCGGCTGCGCGGCAAGGACCTCGAAGAGATGGTGGGCGCGTCATGAAGTCGCTGAAAGTGACCCAGCGCAAGAGCGGAATCGGGTTCGACAAGAAGCAGAAGACGGCGCTGCGTAGCCTCGGGCTGCGCCGGCTCAACCACTCGGTCGAGCTCAAGGACACGCCGGCGGTGCGGGGCCTGATCCTGCGCGTGCGGCACCTGGTCGAAGTTCAGGAGCAGTGAGGACGCGATGTCGTTGAACAACCTTCGTCCGCCCAAGGGCGCCAAGCACGCCAAGAAGCGCGTCGGCCGGGGCCCCGGCTCGGGCCACGGCAAGACCGCGAGCCGCGGCGAGAAGGGCGCCAAGTCGCGATCGGGGTTCCGGCACAAGCGCGGGTTCGAGGGCGGGCAGATGCCGCTCCACCGCCGCGTGCCCAAGCGCGGGTTTCACAACCCGTTCCGCGTCGAATACGCGGTCGTCAATCTCGACACGCTGGCCGAGGTCTTCGACGCCGGCTCGTCGGTGACGCCGGAGCTGCTGCGCGAGCGCGGGCTGGTGCGCGCCGCCAAGGCTCCGGTCAAAGTGCTCGGGCGCGGCGAGATCAGCAAGCAGCTGACCGTGCGCGCCCACAAGTTCTCCGGATCGGCCGCCGCGAAGATTGCGGCCGCCGGGGGAGTAGCGGAAGTCATCGGGTGATCGGGCCGGGGTTGCCGCCGGCAGACGGAATGAGCCGTCCTGCCGTCGGCGAGTCCGGCGCGGTCGCGAGATGAGCATCAATGGAAAGCATCAAGAACATCTTCGCGATACCGGAACTGCGGAAGCGGGTGCTGTTCACGCTCGGCATCCTCGCCGTCTACCGGCTCGGGGCGCACATCCCGACGCCGGGCATCAATACTGCTGCGCTTGCCGAGCTCACTCAGCAGGCGGCCGGAGGCCTGTTCGGCCTCTACGACATGTTCTCGGGCTATCAGCTCTCGCAGATGACCGTGTTTGCGTTGGGCGTGATGCCGTACATCAGCGCGTCGATCATTCTGCAGCTGCTCACGGTGGTCTGGCCGTACCTGGAGCGTCTGTCGAAGGAAGGCGAGCTCGGTCGTCGGAAGATCACGCAGTACACGCGCTACGGCACCATCCTGCTGAGCGTCGTCCAGGCGTTGGGGATCGCGTTCTTCCTCGAGAACACCAGCCAGGTCGGCGGCTTCATGATCGTCGAGAGCCCGGGCTGGGCCTTCCGGCTGATGACCGTGCTCACGCTCACCACCGGCTCGGTGCTGGTGATGTGGCTGGGCGAGCAGATCACCGAGCGCGGCATCGGCAACGGCATGTCGCTCCTGATCTACTCGGGTATCGTCGTCGGCCTGCCGCGCGGCGCGGTCGACACGTTCTCGCAGCTGTCGACCGGGCAGATCGGGCCGATCCGGCTGATCGTGCTGGTGGCGCTGATGATCGCGGTCGTCGCCGCCGTCGTCTTCGTCGAGCGCGGCTACCGCCGCGTCACCGTGCAGTACGCGCGGCGCATGGTCGGGCGGCGGATGTACGGCGGCGCGAGCACGCACATTCCGCTGAAAGTGAACACCGGCGGCGTCATGCCGGTGATCTTCGCGTCGTCGATCCTGGCGTTCCCGCAGACGCTGCAGCCGATGTTCACGCCCAACAGCTTCATGTACCGGGCGATCACCCAGCTCGGCATCGGCTATCCGCTGTACAACCTGCTCTACGTCGGGCTGATCATCTTCTTCGCGTACTTCTACACGGCGATCATCTTCAATCCCGATGACGTCGCGGAGAACATGCGCAAGTACGGCGGCTTCGTGCCGGGCATCCGGCCGGGCAAGCGGACGGCGGAGTACATCGACGGCATCCTGGCGCGGGTGACGCTCGCCGGCGCGATCTACCTGGCGTTGATCGCGCTCCTGCCGGAGTTCATGCTCACCGGGTTCAAGGTCGAGCCGATTCCGTTCGTCGGCGATCAGCTCGACGCGGTGACGCCGCGGTTCATCACCGAAGGCCTCGGCGTGTCGTTCTACTTCGGCGGCACGTCGCTGCTGATCATCGTCGGCGTGGCCATGGACACCGTGCAGCAGGTCGAGTCGCAGCTGATCATGCGGCACTACGACGGGTTCATGAAGAAGACCCGGATCCGGGGACGTCGCGGATGACGGTGCGGCTCGTCATGCTCGGACCGCCAGGCGCCGGCAAGGGCACGCAGGCGGAGCGGTTTGCGCGGACGCGCGGGGTGCCGAAGATCTCGACCGGCGACATCCTGCGCGAAGCGGTGCAGGAAGGTACCGAGATCGGGCGCGCCGCCAAGGCGGTGATGGACACCGGCCGCCTCGTCGGCGACGACGTGATGATCGAGATCGTCCGCGAACGGCTGCGGCGTCCGGACGCGCAGCGCGGGTTCGTGCTCGATGGCTTCCCGCGCACGGTGCGGCAGGCCGAAGCGCTCGACCGGCTCCTCGATGACGACATCCCGCTGGTCGTCGTCGACATCGAGGTGCCGGAAGAGACGCTGGTGCGGCGGCTGAGCACGCGGCGCATCTGCCGGCAGTGCGGCTGGACGGCGGCGCCGGGGTTGACCAGCTGCGCGAAGTGCGGCGGCGAGTTGATTCAACGCCGCGACGACAACTCGGAGGTCGTGCGCGAACGGCTGCAGATCTACCGACGCGACACCCAGCCGCTGGTCGAGTTCTACAGCCGCCGCCCGAGCTTCCGCTCGGTCGACGGCGACCAGCCGGCCGATTCGGTCGCCGAGGACCTGGCGGCCGCGGTGGCGTCGGTGACGGGAGGCGGCGCGTGATCGTCTATCGCTCCGCGGCGGAGATCGAGCGGCTGCGCACGGCCAACCGCTTCGTGGCGGACGTGCTCGCGGCGCTCGAGCAGGCCGTGGCGGTGGGCGTGACGACGGCCGATCTCGACGCCCTGGCCGAACGGCTGGTGCGCGACGGCGGCGCCGAGCCGGCGTTCAAGGGCTACCGGGGCTATCCGGCGACCTTGTGCGCGTCGATCAACGACGAGGTCGTGCACGGCATTCCGTCGCCGAAGCGCGCGCTCGCGGCCGGCGACATCATCTCGCTCGACGTCGGCGTGAAGCTCCACGGCTTCTACGGCGACTCGGCGGTGACGGTCGCGGTCGGCGCGGTGCCGGCGCGAACGGACGCGCTGCTGAAGGTGACGCGCGAGTCGCTCGAACGGGCGATCGCGCAGGTGCAGGTGGGCGGACGGTTGTCGGACATCGGCCACGCCGTCCAGCAGTGGGTCGAGGCGAACGGGTTCTCGGTCGTCCGCGAGTTCGTCGGACACGGGATCGGCGAGAAGCTCCACGAGGAGCCGCAGATTCCGAACTACGGGACGCCCGGCCGCGGACCGCGGCTCGCCGAGGGCATGGTGCTCGCGATCGAGCCGATGGTGGCGATGGGCCGGCCGGAGACGAAGGTGCTCGGCGACGGCTGGACCGCGGTGACGCGCGACGGCAGTCTGGCGGCGCACTTCGAGCACACGGTCGCGGTGACGGCCAGCGGCCCGCTGGTGCTGAGCCAGCGCGCCGGGTCGCCGTCGACGGCGGCGGCCAGAGGTTGAGGTGCCGCCGCGATCGGCGGCGACCGAAGTGGAAGGCACGGTGCTGGCGGTGCTGCCGCGGGCGCTGTATCGAGTCGGGCTCGAGGGCGGCCGCGAAGTGGTCGCGCACGCGGGCGCCGGCACCGGACGCAACTTCGTCCGGCTGGTCGAGGGCGATCGCGTGCTGGTCGCGTTGAGCCCGCGCGACCTGGGACGGGGACGGATCGTGAGGCGGCGCCCGGCGCGCTGAAGGCGCCCGGGCGAGCGAAGCGAGCGAGGCACAATGAAAGTCAGAGCGTCGGTGAAAAAGATCTGTGTCAAGTGCAAGATCGTCCGCCGTCAAGGCGTGGTCCGGGTGATCTGCAGCAACCAGAAGCACAAGCAGAGGCAGGGATAGCACGATGGCTCGAATTGCAGGCGTCGATCTGCCGCGGACCAAGCGCGTCGAGATCGGACTCACGTACATCTACGGCATCGGCCGCAAGCGCTCGAACGACATCCTCGGCGCCGCCGGCGTCAGCGGCGACATCCGCGTCAAGGACCTCTCGGAAGACGACGTCCGGAAGATCAGCCGGGTGATCGAGGAGCAGGGCGGCGTCGAAGGCGATCTCCGCAAGGAGATCTCGATGAACATCAAGCGGCTGGTCGAGATCGGCAGCTACCGCGGCTCGCGGCACCGCCGCAACCTGCCGGTGCGCGGCCAGCGGACCCGCACCAACTCGAGAACCCGCAAGGGCCCCCGCCGCGGCGCGGTGGCGAAGAAGAAAACCGAGTAGAACGCGGGGTCTGTCCCGCTCGGCGAAAGCCGGGACTGACCCCTTAGACAAGGATCAAAAGGATCCCAGATGGCCAAGAAGGAACAGGACGCGGCAGCGGCGGCACCGGACGCCGCGAAACCGACCAAGCGCAAGAAGACGTTCAAGAAGCGCGGCGAGAAGCGTGTCGTCCATCACGGCTTCGCCCACATCCAGGCGTCGTTCAACAACACCGTGATCACGATCACCGACGCCGAGGGCAACGTGATCGCCTGGTCGAGTGCCGGCGGCATCGGCTTCAAGGGCTCGCGCAAGGGCACGCCGTACGCGGCGACGCAGGCGGCGATCGCCGCCGGCAACACGGCGAAGACCTACGGGCTGCGCACGGTCGACGTGCGGGTGAA
>DASTCC010000314.1:0-7706 GCA_035711465.1 Vicinamibacterales bacterium | reverse complement strand
CAGCCCGCGCTTGTGGCCGCAGAGAAGCCGGCCCCTCCTGGGGAGATCGAGGAACTCGTCAGCGGCGCACGGACCGGCGCCGGCGGACGGCCGCGGCGCACGCGAGACCGGTGCCGATCAGCAGCAGCGAAGCCGGCTCCGGAGCCGCGACGGGATTGCCCGTTGGTTCGCGGACGTCGTAGGTCACCGTCAGAATCGACTTGAACAGGTTGATCTCGTTCTGGTTGCTCTTGTTGAGCGTCACGGTCAACAAGCCGTCGAGCACTTGTGTCAGTACGGCGCCGTTGCTGAACTGCGTGACCTGGATGCCTGAGTTGGTCGACAGGTTGATGAGCGAGACGCTCTCCACGCTCACCTCGTCGTTGTTGCCCGACGCCCCGTAGGAATAGAGATCGAGCCGCGCGGTCGCGAGCGTCACCGGCCAGTCGGACAGCCACGTCATCACGTGTGTGTAGCTCACGTCCTCGACAACGTTGTTGGCGAGCACGTTGTAGAGGCCGAAGTTGGCGTCCACGGCGTTGCCGCCGGAACCGACCGCACCCGTGATGATGGCGTCGCTGTTCTCGGTGTCGGCCGGTCCCGCGCCGACCTGGCGAATGCGATACAGATCGCGGTTCTGATCGACGCAGAGCGACGTCGCCGTCGCCGTGCACGTCGAATCGCCGATTTCTTCGAATGCCGTGATCGTCGCGGCGCCGGCCTGCGCCACGCCCGCGAACACGGCGAACATCGCGAACGTTCCAGTGAGTACTCTCTTGTGCATCGACGTGGTTGCTCCGGTTCTGATGATTGCAAGATGTCCGCCGGGCACGATGGCCGATAAGTAATTGAAATAAAAAGACTTACAATCATCGCCGCTCGCCCTTGTCGGACTCGGCGCAGACTTTCGTCCGCCATCACGTCGATCGGCCGCGCCGCGGCGGTGCCGTCCACAGAACTGTAACCACGCGTCTGCAGATCGGGCCGGCGCGAACGCACCAGCCGTGGTGAAATGATCGTCGCCATGTGCGGCATCGCCGGCCTCTTCGGAATCGACGGACCGCTGCCGCCATCGGCGCGTGTGCACGCGAAGGCGATGGCCGACGCGCTCGCGCATCGCGGTCCCGACGGCGAAGGCTTCTGGCACGACGCGCACGCCTCCCTCTGCCATCGCCGCCTGGCGATCATCGATCGCGCTGGCGGTCACGAGCCGATGCCGAACGAAGACGGCACCGTGTGGCTCGTCTTCAACGGCGAGATCTACAACTACCGCGACGTCCGTCCGCTGCTGCAGTCGCGCGGGCACGTCTTCCGGACCGTCTCGGATACCGAGGTCATCCTTCACGCTTACGAGGAGTTCGGCCCCGCGTGCGTCGATCGTCTCGACGGCATGTTCGCGTTCGTGATCTACGACAGCAGACGCCGCGAGCTCTTTGCCGCTCGCGATCGGCTGGGCAAGAAGCCGCTCTTCTACACCGCCAACGACGGCGTCTTCGCGTTCTCGAGCGAGCTGCCCTCGCTTGGCCACGCGCCGGGCTGGCGCGGCGATCTGGATCTCACGTCGCTCGAAGGCTATCTCTCGCTCGGGTACTTTCTGGCGCCGCGCACCGTCTACCGTGACGTCTGGAAGCTGCCGCCCGGACATTGGCTGCGCATTCGCAACGGCGCGATCGAAACGCAGAAGTACTGGGACGTCACCGAGTTCGACACCGACGATCGGCCGGACGACGAGCTGCTGAAGTCGATCGACGAGACGCTCCGCACTGCCGTGCACTCGCGGCTCGAGAGCGAGGTGCCGCTCGGCGCGTTCCTCAGCGGCGGCATCGACTCGGGTCTGGTCGTCTCGTACATGGCCGAAGCGCTCGGCGATCGGCTGGTGACGACGACGGTGGGCTTTGGCGAGGAGGAGCACAACGAGCTCGAAGCGGCGGCGCTCGTCGCGAGTCACTTCCGCAGCCAGCATCACGCCGAGGTGATCGAGCCGCGTCTCGAGGAAGTGATCGGTCCCGTGGTCGAACGACTCGGCGAGCCCATGGCCGACTCGTCGGCGATTCCGACCTGGTACGTGTCGCGCGCGGCGAAGCGTCACGTCACCGTCGCGCTGAGCGGCGACGGCGGCGACGAATCGTGGGCCGGCTACGACTTCCGCTACGTCCCGCACGCGCTCGAGGCGCGCGCGCGCCGCGTGATGCCGACCGCGCTCGGTCCCGTCGCCGGCCGCCTCGGCGCCAGCTGGCCGCGGCATCAACGATTGCCGAAGCCGCTCCGCGCCGGGACGCTGCTCGAGAACCTCGGCCGCGATCCCGCCGGCGCCTACTACGCCGATCTCGCGTTCCTGAAACCGGCCGAAGCGCGCAGGCTGATGGGCCTCGCGCCGGATCGCGCCGCCGAGACGAGCCCGGTCTACGCGGCCGTCACGGAGCCGTATCGCACGTGTCCGTCCAACGACGCCGTGCAGCGCGCCGAGTACGCCGACCTCAAGGTCTACATGCCGAACGATCCGCTCGTGAAGGTCGATCGCATGAGCATGGCGCACGCGCTCGAGGTGCGCTGTCCGCTCCTCGATCGACGACTGGTCGAGCTCGCGTTCCGCATTCCGGCGTCGCGCAAGCAGGTCGGCGGTCAGGGCAAGGCACTGCTGCGAAAGCTCGCCAAACAGCGGCTCCCGGCCGGGCTGTGGCAGCTGCCCAAGCGCGGCTTCACCGCGCCGATCGGCGAATGGATCGCCGGCCCCAACGCGGCGATGTTCCGCGACGAAGTCCTGGGGTCGCGATCGCTCTCCGGCAATCATCTCGACGCCGCGGACATCCGCGCGCGTTTCGAGGCGCACTGCGCCGGCCGCGCCAATCACGGCTACACGCTCTGGGCGATCTGGTCGCTCGTGCGCTGGCTCAACGCGGCGCCGCACTCGGCGCGTCAGACCGCTGCCCGCGGCGCCTGAGAAACACCGACATCGTCTCGAACGCGTAGCCGTCGGCGACGAGCCGGGTGACGACGGCATCGACGGCGCGTCGAGTGTCCTCGCCCATCGGATCGTGAAAGCCGAGGATCGATCCCGCCCGCACCTGCTTCAACACCGAGGCGGTCATCATCTCGGCGCCCGGCCGTTTCCATTCCTCCGGATCGACGTCGCCGAGCACGCTCGTCTTGCCGAGCTGCAAGAGCACGTACGGGAGCACGACGAACTTCGCCGCGTGCGGCGGACGAAACGGAATGTCGCCGGTCGCGCCAGAATCGCGCAGCGCGCGATCGGTGCGTTCGATCTCCTCGCGCACGGCCGACGGCCACATGAAGATCAGCTTCGGGTGCGAGTACGAGTGATTGCCGACCTCGTGCCCTCGCGCCAGCACCTGGCGCACGACCTGCGGGTGGCGCTCGACGTTGCGTCCCATCATGAAGAACGTGGCTTTCACGCCGTGGCGATCGAGCAGATCGAGCATCATCGGGGTCTGCACCGGATCGGGCCCGTCGTCGAACGTGAGCGCGACGACGCGGTCGGTCGTGTCGAGGCGGGCGACGTAGTCGCCGAAGAGCTGGTAGGTCGACGAGTTCACGATCTCGCGCAGGACGATGGCGAGCAAGGCGCCGGCGAGGAGGATGCCGACCAGCCGTCGCCAGCGGCGAGGCGCGGTGCGGGTCGTCACTCGCGGCATGGAGAAATCCTATCGCCGGCCGGAAGCGGATGGCTTTTGCGGTCGCCGTGAGGCGAACAAAAGTCTCGCCGGGGAGCGTCTTTTTGGCCGGGCCGCGACCCGGCCAGGGGCATCGATTTGCGATAAGCTGTTACGAGTCCGTTACTTGGAAGATGCCGCGCCGGGACCCGACCGTGGGTCCCGAAGCTTGCTTAGTTTGACCGCGGAAGCCCGCATGACGGAACCAACGCCCCCAGCTCTCCGCACCGATTCGCGCGTCCTGCTGGCCGCCGCCCTCATCACCGGCGCGCTCGTGCTGGTGTTCTGGCAGGTCTTCGTCCGGCTCTTCGACGCCTGGTCGAACGACGGCAACTACTCGCACGGATTCCTGATCATCCCGCTCGCCGCGTACTTCGCGTGGGAGCGTCGGGCGCAGTTCTCGTCGACGCCGATTCAGTCGTCGGCGTTCGGCCTGGTCGTGCTCATCGGCAGCATGGGCGTGCTGCTCGCGGGCCTCCTCGGCGCGGAACTGTTTCTGAGCCGCATCGCCATCGTCGGCGCGGTGATCGGCATCGTGCTGTATCTGTACGGCTGGCGGCGCCTCAAGATCCTGGCGTTCCCGATCGGATTCCTGCTGTTGATGATTCCGATCCCGGCGATCATCTTTCAGCAGATCGCGTTTCCGCTGCAGCTCTTCGCCTCGGAGTTCGGCGAGTTCTGCATGTCGGCGGCCAAGATTCCGGTGCTGCGCGAAGGCAACGTGCTGATCCTCGCCAACACCACGCTCGAGGTCGCCGAAGCGTGCTCGGGCATCCGCTCGCTGATCTCGCTGATCACGCTCGCCATCGTCTTCGGCTACTTCTCCGATCCCCGTCCCTGGGTTCGCGCCGTGATCGTCGCGTCGGCGATCCCGGTGGCGATCGTCGCCAACGGCGCGCGCGTCGCCGGCACCGGCATGGCCGCGCAGTGGTACGGCCCGGAAGCGGCGCAGGGGTTCTTTCACGAGTTCTCGGGCTGGGTCGTGTTCGTCGTCGCCTTCGCGCTGATGATGGCCGTGCATCGTGTGATCCTGCTGGTGTCGCGCCGTCCGGCGGCGCCGCTCGAGATCGCGAAGCCGGTCAGCCAGCCGGAAAGAGCGTGATCCCGTGCAGAAGCGTGTCGTCATCGTCCTCGTCTGTCTGCTGCTCGCCGGCGTCGCCGTGATCCGCGCCGACCGGCAGGAGAACGTGCCGCTCCGCGAATCGTTTGCCGAGTTTCCGATGCTGTTCGGAGACTGGCGCGGCAAGGAAATGCCGCCGATGGCGCCCGAAGTGGAGAAGGTGCTGGGCGCCGACGACTACATGACGCGTGTCTACTACGCCGATGGCCGGCCCGGCGTCGGCATCTTCGTCGGCTACTGGCAGAGCCAGCGTCAGGGCGACACCATCCACTCGCCGCTCAACTGTCTGCCCGGGGCGGGCTGGCAGCCGATCTCCGCAGGGATGATCAGCATGCCCGATCCGCGGCCCGGCGCCACGGCGCCGATGGTCGTGCAGCGGGTGGTGATTCAGAAGGGTCTCGACAAGCAGCTGGTGCTCTACTGGTACCAGAGTCACGGCCGCATCGTCGGCGGCGAGTACTGGGGCAAGTTCTATCTGATGTACGACGCCATGCGGCTCAATCGAACCGACGGCTCCATCGTGCGTGTGACCACGCCGATTGCGAGCACGGCGGAAGGCGAGGCCCTGGCCGAAGACAACGCCCGAAACTTCATCACCGAGATGCTGCCCAGACTGACCGCGTTTCTGCCAGAATAGTCCCACGCGGTCGAGCCGAGGCCGGCCACCGCGCCGAGGAACGACGGCCTAAGTCATGTTTTAACAGGAGTTTGCGTCGCTAAAGCTCCCTGCCGACGCACCCGATAACCCGGTTCAGACGGTGTCGACCTCCTCCAGCGACACCTGGCGCCACGTGGCCACTGCAACACCCGCCGAACACCGACCGGCCGAGTTCGCTCGACTGCGCGAAGAGCTCGACGCGCTCTCGCGCCGCCTCGTCGCCGACCTGCACACGCCGAACGCGGCGCTGTTCTGGACCGACATGCTCGGCAGCGCGGCGCTCGGGTGGGCGACGCTCGTGTGGGCGGTCGCAAGCGCGCCGTTTTCTTGGCAGCAGATGACGGCGATCGTCATCTCCGCGCTCGCGTTCTACCGAGGGCTCTGCTTCACGCACGAGATCACGCATCTGCGGCGCCGGGCGGTGCCGGGCTTCGAGACCGTCTGGAATCTCGTCCTCGGCGTGCCGCTGCTGCTACCGTCGTTCACCTACGTCGGCGTGCACCAGAGCCACCACAGCCTGTCGACGTACGGCACCCGCGACGATCCGGAGTATCTGCCGTTCAGAAAGTCGCGGCGGTTGATCGTGCAGTTCGCGATTCAGTCGTCGTTCCTGGTGCCGCCGGCGCTGGTGATGCGGTTTCTGATCCTGTCGCCGATCGGCTTGCTCGTGCCGGCGTTCCATCGCCTGCTCGAAGCGCGGGCGTCGTCATTCGCGATGAACCCGCTGTATCGCCGCGCGGTCACGCCGGCGCAGGCGTCCGAGATGCGGCGGTGGGAGATCGTGATCCTGGCGCTGTGGGCGATACCGGTGATTCTCGCCGTGCGTGGATCGCTGCCGTGGCGCGCGTTCGTGGTCTGGGCCGTGGTCGTCGGCATCGCCAGCTTCGTGAACACGGCGCGCGTGCTCGGCGCGCACGACTACGAGACGGACGGGCACCCGCGCGATCGCCACGGCCAGCTCGCGGACTCGATCGACACGCCGGGCGCGTTCTGGACCGAGATCTGGGCGCCGGTCGGGCTCCGTTATCACGCGCTGCATCACTACTTCCCCGGCATCCCGTACCACAACCTCGGCCGGGCCTACCGGCGGCTGATCGGGGCGGTCGCGCCGGGATCGCCGTATCTCGACAGCACCAGCCCCAGCCTCTGGCAATCGCTGCGGACGCTCTACCAGAAAGCCAAGCGTCAGTACTTCAGGCTGACCGACTGGTGATGCACTTCGGCATCATCAGCCCTCCGGTCTCCGGCCACATCCATCCGATGGCGGTGCTCGGCCGCGAGCTCATCGCTCGCGGTCATCGGGTGACGTACCTGCAGATGCTGGATCTGGAGGAGAAGATTCGATCCGAGGGCCTCGAGTTCGAGCCGATCGGGGAGGACGTCTTTCCGAAGGGCTGGCTGCCGCAGTCATTGGCCGCGCTCGGCCGGCTCAAGGGATCGGCGGCGCTGCGGTTCACGGTCGGCGAGGTGACCAAGACGACCGAGGCGATCTGCAGGGACGCGCCGGCCGCGATCAAGCGGCTCGCCATCGACGCATTGATCGTCGATCAGACGGAACCAGCCGGCGGCTCGGTGGCCGAGCACCTTGGTCGTCCGTTCGTGACCGTCTGCCCGGCCCTGCCGCTGAATCGAGATGAGATCGCGCCGCCGCCTTTTACCGGGTGGCGCTACCGCGACTCCCCTTTCGCGCGGGTCAGAAACCGATTGGGCTATGCGGTCGCCGACTGGACCACGAGCCGGGTGGCGGCGGTACTGAGACGGTATCGGGAAGCCTGGGGGCTGGCGGCGCACGAGATGCCCGACGACTCGTTCTCGCGCCTGGCGCAGATCTCCCAGATGCCGCGCGAGCTCGACTTTCCAAGGCGATCGCTGCCCGAGTCGTTCCACTACGTCGGGCCGCTCCGCGACTCGAGAACGCGAGAGATCCCGTTCCCCTGGGATCGTCTGGACGGCCGGCCGATCGTCTTTGCGTCGCTCGGCACGCTGCAGAACAGCCGGGCCGCGGTATTTCGTCGATTCTGCGACGCCTGCCGGCCCCTGAAGGCGCAGGTCGTCGTGAGCCACGGCGGCGGGTTGACTGAGGCCGAGGCGGCGAGCCTGCCGGGCGACCCGCTGGTCGTGCCCTATGCTCCTCAAACGGCTCTGCTCGAGCGCGCGAGCCTGACGCTGACGCACGCCGGCCTCAACACCGTTCTGGACTCGTTGGCGGCCGGCGTGCCGGTGGTAGCCGTGCCGATCACCTACGAGCAGCCGGCAATCGCCCGGAGGCTGGAGGCGG
>DASTCC010000313.1:0-2068 GCA_035711465.1 Vicinamibacterales bacterium | reverse complement strand
ATCGTCCACGGCCCGGGGGGCAGGAATTGCTCGCGCGGCACGGACGCCAGCGCCTCGACGATCGAGGTCGATTTCAGGTTCGCGACGACTTGAATGTCCTCGGCGAAGAAGCGGCGCCGAGCGGCAGGCGTGTCGGTCATTTCCTTCTCCGTTTCGACGGCCTCGCGGAGCGGCCAGGCTGGTCGTGGCCCGGGCCCGTTTCGCGAATGAACTGCGCGACGTCCGGCCCAATCGCCATCGCCCGCGGCGGCTTCTGCCAGAGATAGGCGTGCCGGCCCGAGGGCTTCGGGATCAGCCGGATTTCGCCGGCTTCGTTGAGGCGCTTGAGCGTCGTGTGAATGGCGGCCAGCTCGTTGGCGTAGCCGGACAGGTCGACGCCGATGGCGGCGAGCCGATCGCGGACCTCGGTCGGCGTCATCGGCAGCCCGCCGCGCAGCACGAGGCGGCACGCATCGGTGAGCCCGAGCGGCACCGTCGGCGTGTAGCCGAGCAGCGTCGACAGCGTGCCAATGGTCTGCGCCAATTGCGCCAGACGATCGTCGATGCGGCGCCGTTCAGCGCCCAGGTCCTCGTACTCCCTGATTGCTGCTGCCAACGCCGCTCGGTAATCGTCCGACACGAGACGATTTATACATTATGTGTAAATGCAAGGGCAAGCGTCGTTCCGTCCGACGTTCCCGGGGTTGCGGAACCTATCGAACCCTCGAACCACGAACCCCGAGCACTCCGGAACCCGAACCGCGGAACCCCGGAACCCCGGGAACCCGGAACCGGACCGGCAAAGCCGGTGTCAGAGGTCGTGTCGATCTGAACCGGGATCGCGCGCGGGACGTCGTATAGCATGCGCAGACCCCCGCCAACGCGAAGACCACGCCACCGCCGGCGAGGCGGACCGGAGTCGCTCATGAGCACGCTGTTGCAGGATCTGAAGTTCGCGTTTCGCAGCCTCCGGCGGTCGCCGGCGTTCCCGGTCGCGGCCATCGCGACGCTCGCGCTGGGCATCGGCGCGACGACGGCGATCTTCAGCACCGTCAACGCGGTGCTCCTGAAGCCGCTGCCGTATCCCGACGCGCACAATCTCTACGCCATCCGCACGACGCTGACCGACGGGCGGTTGACCACGGGCAAGCTCGCCGCCAGCGAGATCGTCCGGCTCAACACCCCCGAAAGCCCGCTCGTCCGTGCCGTGGCGATGACGCAGCAGGAGGTCACGCTGCTGCGCGACGACGACGCGCCGGTGCGGACGTTCGCGTACGGGGTCAGCGAAGGGTTCTTCGAGACGTTCGGGCTGCCGATGTCGGCCGGCGGCTTCAAGCCCGAGCACTTCGTGCCGCCGCTCGGTCCGCCGTCGGTCGTGATCTCGTACCGGTTGTGGCAGGACCTCTACGGTGGCGATACCGCCGTCGTCGGCAAGACCATCCGCTTCGCCGAGGTGACGACGACCGTGGTCGGCGTCGCGCCACGCGACTTCGACATGCCGCACGGCGCCAACATCTGGTTCAACCTGCCGCTCGATCCGCAGGGCGTCAGCCACAACTTCGACGGCTTCATGCGGCTCAAGCCGGGCGTTGATCTGGCCCGCGCCGAGAGCGCGATGAACATCGTCATGGAGGGCCTCGGGCGCGACTTTCCCGCCAGCGCGCGCAATCGCGTCTACATCGTCGAGCCGCTGGTGGCATCGATCGTCGGCGATCTCGGACCGATCCTGATCGTCGTGCTCGCGGCGACCGGACTGCTGCTCGTGCTCGCGTGCGTGAACGTGACCAATCTGCTTCTGGCGCGCGGCGCCGCGCGGGCGCGGGAAATGGCGGTGCGCGTCGCGCTCGGCGCCGGCCGCGGCCGCATCGTCCGGCAGCTCCTGACCGAGTCGGTGCTGCTCGCCGCCGCCGGCGGACTGCTCGGCGTCGCGCTCGCGTACGCCGGCGTGCGCGCGCTGATGTCGATCGGCGCGTCGCGGCTGCCGCGGCTCGAGGCCGTGGCGTTCGACGCCAACGTGCTGTTGTTCGCGCTGATCGCGCTCGTCATCAGCGGTGTGCTCGTCGGCTTCGCGCCGGCGATTCGTCTCGCC
>DASTCC010000312.1:0-5053 GCA_035711465.1 Vicinamibacterales bacterium | reverse complement strand
ATGTAGATGGCGACGCGATCGCCCCTGCTGACGCCGAGCGACTTCAGGACATTGGCGAACTGCGAGACCTCGCGGAGCAGATCGAAGTAGGTCAGCGTCCTGCGATCGCCGACCTCGCCTTCCCAGATCAGCGCCGCCTTGTTCCGCCGCGCGGTGCGGACGTGGCGATCGAGGCAGTTGGCGCTGACGTTGAGCTTGCCGTCGACGAACCACTTCGCGTGCGGCGGATTCCAGTCGAGCACCCGCGACCACGGCTGGATCCATTCGAGCTCGGATGCGAAGCCCGCCCAGAACGCCTCGGGATCGGCGGCGGCCTTCTCGTAGATCGCCGGATCAGTGACGAACGCGTTCGCCTTCCACTCCGCCGACGGCGGAAAGACGCGCGACTCGCGCAGGAGCGCGTCGATCTCGGGAAGCTGGCTCATAGTCTCAGGGGGTCAGACCCGCTCTCGCAAACGGGTCAGACCCCTGGCGCTGGCGGTGACGGCGGCGTGTACGCCGGCGGCACCTTCTTGCGGAAGATGGCCAGGCCGAGCAGCGCGCCGAGCATCGAGAACACCGCCATGGCCGGGATGTTGATCGCCAGCATCAGGGCCAGCACGCCCTGACCGCTGGTGAACCGCAGGATCATGTCGCGCAGCTCCGCCGGCACGTCCGGGTTGCGCTCGAGCGCGTCGCGGATCGCGTCCTGCGGAATCGGCATGATGCTCATCAGCAACGACTGGAGCAGCACGTAGATCACCGCGCCGAGCAGACCGGCGATCAGGCCGCCGAGCACCGCCTCGCCCGTCTCGAGCGGCTCGGGCGTGCGCTGCTGCTGGAGGTAGACCGTCAGGCCGCCGCCGAGCACGACCCACAGGCAGCAGCAGATGTTGAGGCTCCCGACAACGGGGAGCGCGGAAATCACACCAATGAACAATCCACCGAGCAACGCGGGCTGATGGCGACCCATCTGTGTGTCCTCATCCCGGAAGCCACGATCGGCGTGGCGTTCCGCTAGTCGTAATACTCGCGGCCGAGGTGCGTGATCAGTTCCTCGCCACGCATGTAGCGCAGCGTGTTCTTGAGCTTCATCAACTGAATGAACAGGTCGTGCTCGGGATAGAGGCCCGGCGCGTGCATCGGGCTCTTGAAGTAGAACGACAGCCACTCCTGGATGCCGCTGAACCCGGTGCGCTTCGCGAGATCGAGAAACAGCGCGACGTCGAGCACGATCGGCGCCGCCAGGATGCTGTCGCGGCAGAGGAAGTTGATCTTGAGCTGCATCGGATAGCCGAGCCAGCCCACGAGATCGATGTTGTCCCAGCCTTCCTTGTTGTCGCCGCGCGGCGGGTAGTAGTTGATGCGGACGACATGGTGCAGGTCGCTGTAGAGCTCGGGATAGAGGTTCGGCTGGAGGATGTAGTCGAGCACCGACTTCTTGCTCTCCTCCTTGGTCTTGAACGACTCCGGATCGTCGAGCACCTCGCCGTCGCGGTTGCCGAGGATGTTGGTCGAGTACCAGCCCTCGACGCCGAGCAGCCGGGCCTTGAGCCCGGGGGCGATGATCGTCTTGATCAGCGTCTGCCCGGTCTTCAGATCCTTGCCGGCGAGCGGCGCGCCGGTCTTCTGCGCCAGCTCGATCAGCGCCGGCACGTCGGCGCTCAGGTTCGGCGCCGCGTTCGCGTACGCCATGCCTTCACGGATCGCCGCGTAGGCGTAGATCATGCTCGACGGGATCGCCGGGTCCGAGTCCTCGAGCCCCTTCTCGAAGGCGGCGAGCGACTGATGCACCGCCGACTCCTGCATGAAGACCTCGGTGCTGCCACACCAGACCATCACGACACGATCGAGACCGTTGTCCGACTTGAACTTGCGGATGTCAGCGACGAGCTGCTCGGCGAGATCCTTCTTGTTCTTGCCCTTCTTGACGTTCGGGCCGTCCAGCCGCTTCACGTACTGGCGATCGAAGACCGCCGGCATCGGCGTGACCGCCTGCAGCTCGTCCCTGATCGATTCGAGTATCGTGGACTCGAGCACGCCGGCGGTCTTCGCCGCCTCGTAGCAGTCGTCCTCGAAGATGTCCCAGCCGCCGAACACGAGCTGATCGAGCTTGGCGATCGGCACGAACTCCTCGATCGTGGGCGATCGGCTCTCGGTGCGCTTGCCGAGCCGGACGGTGCCCATCTGAGTGAGCGCGCCGATCGGGCGCGCCAGGCCTTTGCGGACGGCCATGACTCCGGCGATGGTCGTGGTGCTCACGGCGCCGAGGCCGACGAGCAGGATGCCGAGCTTGCCGTCGGCGGGGGCGATGGGAAGGCCTTTGCTCACGGACGGAAACTATATCATTCGGGTTTCAGCACATCCGCGAGGAGACGCGACGTGATGCGGTGGTTTCGCAGCGGGCCTTCGCCGTTTCAGACGGCGCTTGCCATGGTCGGCGCCAAGCCGGGCCAGCTCGTGCTGGTGATCGGTGCCGGCAGCGGTCAACTGGCCGCCGAGATCGCGCTCGTCACCGGCCTCAACGGCCGCACCGTCGTCGTCAGCCGCGGGCGTGACGCCGAGCGCACGGTCGAGGCCGCGGCGGCGCGCGCCGGCGCCCTCGTGGAGTTCGAAGCGATCGATTCAAGCACGCTCGCCGCCGCGGGAGACACGGTGGACATCGTCGTACTCCAGCGCCAGCTCGGCGACAGCAACATCGATCGTGCCGCGCTCGCGAGCGAAGCCGTGCGCGTGCTCCGTCCAGGTGGACGCGTCATCGTGATCGAAGGCGCCGAGCCCGGCACGAAACCGGGACTCGGCCGCCGCCCACCCGCGCCCGCCGTCGACGCTGCGACGGTTCAGTCGCTGCTCGCGGATACCGGCCTGAAGGCGACGCGCGTGCTCGGCGAAGCGGAAGGCACTCTGTATATCGAAGGCGTCAAGCCCCGCGTCGTGTAGCGATCGGCTCGGGCCTCGAGACTCGAGCCTCGGGGCCGCTCACGGCGCGCCACATTGGACGCAGACGCAGGCCGACTAAACCCGTACCCAGCTGAGAAGCTGGATCCCGCAAGAGGTAATAGAGATAGGGGGTCGTCCCGCTCGGCGAAAGCCGGGACTGACCCCCTCACCTTTTAGAAAGACACCGCCACCGGCGCACGTCACTCGTCTTTAAGGACCACCATCGGCGCCGTCGACGCCGCACGCGTCGCCGGCAGCCCGCACGCTACGAGCGCCGCACAGGCGAGCACCACCGCCGCGATCGCGTACGACAGCGGATCGAGCGGCCCGATCTCGTACAGCTGGCTCTCGAGGAGTCGTGACGAGGCAGTGGCGCCGAGCAGGCCGAGCAGGAGGCCAGCGACCGTCAGCCGTCCGCCTTCGCCGACGACGAGCCACGCAATCTGTCGCGCGCGAGCGCCGAGCGCGAGGCGGATGCCGAATTCTCGTCGCCGCAGGCCCGCGGCATACGCGACGACGCCGTAGACGCCGACCGCCGCCAGCACCAGAGCAACGCCGGCGAACACCGCCGCAACCGTCATCGTGAAGCGGCTGGCGGCGCGCGCCGACTCGAGATAGGTATCGAGCGGGCGGATGTCGTAGACCGGCAGCATCGCATCGCGCGCCTTGACGGCCTCGCGAATCGGCGTCGTCAGTGCCGCGAGATCGCCGCTGGCGCGGATTACGTACGCGACCGGGTTGCGGAAGATCTGTCGCGACGACACGAAAATCTGCTCGCGGCCCGGCTCGGTCAGCGCCCGATGCCGCAGATGCCCGACGATGCCGATGATCCGCGCCGGCGCCACCGGATTACCGGAGAGATTCGCGTCGATCTTGACGATTCTGCCGATCGGGTCCTGGCCCGGAAAGATCCGTCGCGCGAACACGTCGTCGACGACGATGACGAGCTCCGGGTGCTGGAACGTGTCGTCTTCCGTGAACGTCCGGCCCGCGATCAGCCGGGCGCCGACGGTCTCGAAGAAACCCGGCGCGACGTTGCGCGCGTCGGCGAGCCCGGCCTGACGTTCGTCAGTGACGCCCTCCGGCAGATACGGAGTGCCCCAGTTGGGCAGGTTGTCGTACGGCAGGTGGCTGATCGCGCCCACCGAGCTGACGCCAGGCAGGGCCCGCAGCTCGTCGGCCAACTCGCGATGGAACGTGTTGACGCCGGCGGGTCCTTGCAGCCGCTGCGCCGACGGCGCGATCCGGAACGTCAGGATCTGATCCGACGAGAAACCGGTGTCGATGCGCAGGACGCGCTCGAAGCCGCGCGCGAGCAGCGTCGCGCCGACGAGCAGCACGACGCCGAAGGCGACCTGGGCGACCACGAGCGTGCGCCTGACGCGCTGGCCCAGCAGGCTCGAGGCCGCGCGCGATCCCGAGCCGATCGCATCGGCGAGACGCGGACTCAGCACCTCGACCATCGGCGCGAGCGAGAACAGCACGCCCCAGACGGCCGCCACCGCGAGCGCGAGCAGCAGCACGAAGCCGTCGACGCGCGCGAGCGCCACGCGACTCAGCGTCTGCGGCGCGAGCGCCAGCAGGCCCGCGAGCCCGACCCGCGCCATGACCACCCCGGCCAGGCCGCCGAGCCCCGCGAGCAGCAGACCTTCGGCGAGGAACTGGCGCAGGAGCCGCGATCGGCTCGCGCCGAGAGCAATGCGGACCGCGGCCTCCTGACGTCGCGCCGCCGCGCGCACCGTCAGCAGCGCCGCGACGTTCACGCACGCAATCACCATCAACAGCGATACAGCCGCGAGCAGCGAGAGCAGCGCCGGCCGGATCGCGCGGACGCTGTCGTCGGCCATCGGCACGCTGAAGAACGTGTAGCCCGGCGAGTAGCTGTTCGGCGACTCGCGGACGATGTCCTGCCCGACCGCCGCGATCTGCTGCACCGCCGCGGTCATCGACACGCCGGGCTTCACGCGGCCGATGACGCGCAAGTACTGCTGTCCACGAGGCTCCGCCTGCGGCCGCGGCCCTGACGGCACCCAGGCCTGAAGATCTTCCGGAACCGCGGCGTCGGGCGGAAACCAGAGCCGGAAGGTCGGCGGCATGACGCCGACGACGAGCGACGGACGGCCGCTCATCAGAA
>DASTCC010000311.1:0-9588 GCA_035711465.1 Vicinamibacterales bacterium | reverse complement strand
GGACATCGTGAAGTGCTGCGCCAGATCGCCGCGCTGGTGCAGCGTCAGCGCCCGGCTCTCCGGGCGCGGCCAGGTTCGTGATTCCGGAATCAGCACCCCGAGCTTGCGGCCGTTGACGTAGACCGCGAGCGCGAGAATCGCGGCGCGGTTCTCGTCGGTCGCCCGGCCGGCGGCCGATCGCGTCTCGGCCAGCTGCATCAGCGGCTCGATCAACGCCGCCAGCGAGACGCGCGGCGGCAGCCGCCTGGCCACCTCGACGATGCCGTCGTGATACGCACGGACGCGCGCGGTCTCGGCCTGGCTGAGCAGCGTCTGTTCCTGGGCCGGCGGCGTCTGCGGAGGGCCCGAGCCCTGCCGGGCGGCCATCCCCGCCGGCGCCGTCAGCAGGCCGACCGCGACGATCGACGCGAGATCAGCGCGTGCCATTCAGAATCGCGTCGATCTGGTTGAGATGATTGCGGTCGTGGCCGGCGTAGAGCCGGACGAAGAGCGCCGCTGACTCGCGCCCACGCTCTTCGTGCATGCCGTAGGCCGCCTCGAGATCCGGAAGACGCTCGATCAGCTCGAGATTGCCCCGGCGCAGCACCGCGAATCGATCGACCGCGCCGGCCGGATCGACGCGGTCGTACTGCATGCCGGCGGCCCATTCGTTCTGATCGAAAGCGTGAATCGTCGCGCCGGGCGTCGCGATCATGATGCGGACGCGGTAGGCGAACACCACCTCGGCGTCAGACAGATGCGCGATGATCTCGCGGATCGACCACCGGTGCGGCGCCGGCCGCCGGTCGATGACCGTGGCCGCGTTCCGATCGATCACCTCGCGTAGCCGCGCCGCCGTGGATCGGAGAACGCTCCACGGATCCTGCGCATCGCCGAGCGCGAGGATGCGGGCCTGGTACTGCTGCGGCGTTTCGGACACGTCCCCTCCAGCCATCGAGCATAACGCGTCGATGGCCGGCACGTCCTACTGACGCTTTTTGTAAGCGAACGTCGTCGTGAACTCCGTCGCGCTGCGGCCGATCGAGGCCTCCATCAATCCGTCAGGCTTGAGCACGTAGCGGACGGCCTTGGGGAAATCGTGCGCCGGGTTCTCGAAGATCGCCGTGTCGGCGGTGATGCTGGTCAACGTGAAGTGCGTCGGCGTCGTCCGGCCGTCGGGCATCGCGGTATAGACGAGCGTGTTGTTGCGCTCGGCGATGCACAGGAACTCGAAGCTCACGAGCGTCGTTCCGCGCACGGTGCGGCTCAATGCCAGCATCGACCCGGACGCGGCCGCCGCCCATCGCTCTTCGAAGTTGAGCGGCGATGCGGTCGCACTGCCGCCGCGCGTGCCGACCCAGTCGCCGGCGAGCCAGCCGAGCTGCGCGATCGTGCCGGGCGCCCCGCTCGGCGGCGTCTGCGCCGGATCCGGCATCGGATCGGCGCGCTTGTAGACCGTGGCCGCGGGCCACGACTTGCCCTGCTGGACCATCGTGCCCTGCACGACCAGCGTGTCCTTGTCCTGGAGCCGGAACAGCCGCTTCGAGTTGAGCTCGCGAGCCGGCCCGCCGCCAGGAGGAATCGCGCCGACGAACGTCAGTGCCAGGCCGCCATCCTCCACCGCGAGCGTCTCGATGTACTCCGCATCGCCTTCGCACATCCGTCCGGGCACTTTGTAGTTCACGCGGCTGCCGTCCGGCTTGAAGGTGACGGCGATGTGCTCGTCGCGGATCGGGCGCAGAAACGTAACGCCCGCGCCTTCGTGGCGAATGGCAAAACGCGCCCCGAAGATCGGGCTGGGTGCCGCGGCTACGCCGTTGGGCGCGTCTTTCACGGCGCTCCACGTTCCGGAAAAATCAGGCGCCTGCGGCGATGTGGCCGACGACGCGGTCAAAGAGAAAGTCAGTACCAGGACCAACACGGCTGCTCGCATGCGAGCTACTCTAGCGGCCGACCGCTCGCCGCTGATTGAACGAATGCGACATACTGGGCCGACCGGTCGCCGTGTCCGTGACCCGGCCATTTCCTGTGCGCCATCGACGATCGATCGCCGCCGTCACACTGGCGTGGCTAGCCGCCGGTTGTGCACCCAACCCGCTCGGCCCGGCCGATCCCGTGCCGGTGCTCGCCGGCACTTACGTCTTCACGTGCGCCGCGTGGTCGCCGGAGATTCCGCCCGCGCAGCGGACGATCATGGATCTATCGGTGTGGAACGGGGGCGCCGGCACCCAGCCGGCGCTCGAGGTCGTTGACGTGCTGAAAGCGCAGGGCGCCAGGATCCGGCACGTGTTCAACACGCCGCGGGTCCGCGTCGAAATGGACGTCGCCAGCGTCGCGACCTTGCACGTCGTCGACGGCCAGATCCTGATTCACCGGGCGAACACGGTTTCCGACCCGCAGGACTATCACCTTCGCGTTGTCGTCTCCTACGACCGCCCGATCGGCAGCGACGACGTGGCGCGCCTCGCGGCGCTCGGCGCCGTCGTCGAGAGCTCGACCGCGAACACGCTGATCGCGACGGTGGATGACGGTCGGGTGGAAGAGATCCGTGGCCTGCCGGGAGTCGTCGCCGCGGACGATCCCGGCGGTCCGTCGTGCAGCACGCAAGGATGACAGCGCACCGGCGTCGCTCGCGACCGGCGGCGTCTCAATCGTCAACGCGATCCTGACGGCGGCGTGGTCGAGCGTGGCGGTCCGGATCGCGAAGGCGCCTCGCCGGAAGACGACGCCGCGACCGGCCGCTCGACGAGCGCCCAGAGCTTCATGCGCGTGCCTTCCGGCAGTCGGCTGTTCAAGTACTCCACCGCCAGCCCCCAGAGACCGGCGTCGGTCGACTGCAGTCCGCGCAGGGCGACGTGGACGGCATCGCGCGGCCAGATCGCGCCGAGCAGCCGGAAGACGTGCTCGAGATTTCGCGCCGCCGCGCCGGCCGCGGCTTCGATCCCGCCCGGATCGTCGTCGCGCTCGACGCCGTCGATGAGACGGTGTCCCTTCCACACCTGCGGCGACACCGACAGCTCGCGATCGACGAGGCGCAGGATGGTGTCCGGATCGACGCGCAGCTGCTCGTGGGTGCGGAGCAGCCGATCGATCGCGCGCGCGCACTGGTAGCGCACCTCGAAGCGGGTGTCGTCGAGGCCCCAGAGCAGGCCCTCGATCGCGCGCGGCGATCCGACGGTGCCGAGGATCCGCGGCACCCGGCGGCGCACGGCGAAATCCGAATCCGGATCGACGAGTGCGTCGATGAGCAGGCCGATGTTCGCGCCGGCATGCTTCTCGAGGACCATCCGCGCCGGCTGCGCCATGTCGTCCCAGGCGAGCAGGGTGATGACCTGGGCGACCTGCATGCGGTCCGGCTTCGTCAGCCGGGCGAGCGCGGCCTCGACGCGATGCCGATCGCCCGACCGCAGTTCGGCGAGCGATCGCAGGCGCGGATCTTCGTCGCGCTTCAGCGGCATCGCCGCGACGACGGTGCGCGAGGTCTTCGTCGGCGCGTCCGGCGGCTGCTGCAGCGGCTCGAGCGTGGTCGGCCGCACGGCGATCAGCGTCCAGCCGGTCTCCGACGGCACCACGAGCGGATCCTCCTCGGCGCGCTTGCTCAGATGGCGCTCGACGACGCCGAGGTAGAGCCGGTCGAGCCGGCGGCTCAGCCAGAGCCCGCCCACCGCCATGATGATGGTGATCGCGAGCAGAATCTGCTCGCTGAACGTCTGCAGTCCCGTCGTCGCGGCGACGATCAGGATGCTCTCGACGAGCAGCGCGCCGACGGCGTCGCCGGCGCGATCGCAAGTCACGTCGAGAAACGTCTTGGTGCGCCGTTTCTCATCCGGATCCATCGGCACGAACAGGAGCTCGTAGGCGCTCCGGAACAGCGAGCCGCGCAGCACCGACTCGACGCCGCGCATCAGCACGAACATCGGGAAGACGCGGAAGACGAGCGCAATGCCGCTGGTGAGGCCGAGGCCGCCCGGCAGCGTCGAGATCGTCCGGCCGAGCCCGAAGCGGTGCACCAGCCGGCCGGTGAGCGTCTGCGCCAGCGACGTCGCGATGCCGACGGCGACGTAGAAGCGGGCGAAGAACTGCTGCCGCTCGGCGCGCGTGCCGTACGCGGCCTGGCCGCCAGCCTGGAAGAGGTACTCGGCGACGAAAGCGCTGGCGGTGCTGAGCGAGACCAGCAGCGCGATCGTCTTCAGATGCGGCGAGGCATTGAAGATGTTGAGCTCGAACGCGGGCCGGCTCGCCTCGGCCAACCGCGTCGATGGCGGCAGCGTCCGGCCGAGGCTGGCGACGCCGAGGGCCGCGGTGACGTGAAGCCCGGCGAGCAGGAGCAGCGCCGAGTCGGCCGGCGCCATCGTGCTCATCCGCTCGACGGCAACCCCGCCGAGCAGACCGCCGACGGTACCCGCCGCGGCGATCCGGCCGTAGCTGGCGCGCGCGCCCTGCGGATCGAAGATCTCGCTCACCAGCGACCAGAACCCCGACAGCAGCAGCGCGCCGAGGCCGGCGATGTGCATGTACACCAGCACCGCCACCCAGGGCGTCGACGCCGACAGCCGCCACTCGACGACATGCGCGGCGGCGCTGATCAGAAATCCGACCGGCACGACGCGCCGCGGCTCGAAGCGCTCGAGCAGCTTCGACCAGAGCGGCACCGTCGCCACCACCGCGATCGCGGTGGCGAAGGTCATCGCCGGCAGATTGCGCGCGTCCCAGGCGCTGAGGAACACCGCGGACCGCACGGCTTTCGCGGCCCACAGGTGCGCGAGCATCAGGCCCGCGGTGGCCATGGCGACGCGTGTCACGGACTGCATGACGGCCGGGCGCTCAGACCTTCCGCACCGCGGCGGGCGTCGCCTCGATGCCCGGCTGTGCAAACGATCGCAGCGACGACGTCGGCGGCAGATGGCGCTCCCACCAGGCGCGCGCCTGTTCGGGGGTCCAGGCGGGCACGTTGCACGCCTCGATCATCTCGGCCAGTTCGCGGGCCGACGCCGGCCGATCCGCAGCCTTCTTCGCCAGGCACTGCAGGACCACGCGCTCGAGATCCGGCGGGATCGGCAGCTCGGTTCGCTGCGACGGCGGGTCGGGAATCGCCTGCACGTGCTTGAGCGCCATGTTCACCGCGCTGCTGTCGCGGAACACCATCGTGCCGGTGAGCAGGAAGTAGGCGATGCAGCCGAGCGCATAGAGATCGGCGCGGCCGTCGATCCTGGTCTCGCCAGTCGCGACCTCGGGCGCCATGTAGCCGGGCGTGCCGGTGGCCAGGCCCTCGACCGTGAGCTGCGTGACGTCGGCGCGTTCGATCGACTTCGCCAGGCCGAAGTCGAGCACCTTGACGAAGTCGTACTCGAGCGCGACCTCGCAGATCATCACGTTCGACGGCTTCAGGTCGCGGTGCACGAGACCGCGGCTGTGCGCTTCGTGCAGCGAGTGGCACACCTGCCGGAGCAGGGCGGCGGTGCGCGACGGCGGCTGCGGACCGAAATGGGTGACCAGCGTCTGCAGGCTGATGCCGTCGAGCAGCTCCATCACGTAGTAGAGCTGCCCCTCCTGCGAGACGCCGAAGTCGTACAAGTACACGGTGTGCGGCGACTGCAGACTGGCGATGGCATTGGCCTCGCGTCGGAAGCGGCGCACGGCCGTATCGGCCTGGCGCGCCGACGAGTCCGCGATCATCTCCGGCCGCACCAGCTTCACCGCCGCCTCGCGCGCGAGCATGTGATGCGTCGCCTTCCAGACTTCGCCCATGCCGCCCTCGCCGATGAGCGAGACCAGCCGGTAGCTGCCGAGGTCCTCGGCCTGCTGCGCGCGGCACGCGGTGCCGAACGCCCGGTTGCCGGCGATGAACGAGAGGAAGGCCATCAGGTAGTTGATCACCGGCCAGGTGAGCCACTGGCCGATCGGCGGCGTCGGAAAATCGAATCGCGCCGCGTTGATCGCATACGCCACCGGCCACGTCGTCGCTGCGATCATCGTCACCGCCAGAGTGACGCCAGGCCGCTGCGGAATCACGACCGAGACGAAGACCAGCCACGGCCCGATCGAGGAGATGCCGAGGACGGCCTTCCCAGGTGTGAGCGGGACCGACGTCTCGACCATCGCGATCGCGAAGGCGACGGCGATCTCGAAGATCATGCCGAGCATCAACGTCGTCGCCGGGACGACGAGGCGGAAGCGCTGGGTGACACTGACGCCGACGGCGAGCAGCACCGCCGCGAGCGTGGTCAGGCGCGTGAGCGGATCGGCGAGCACCCGCGCCAGCTCGGACTGGGCGAGCGCCTGGAACACCTCGACGCCGACTACCAGCGCGGCCGTGTACAGCGACAACACCCCCAGGCGCCTCGCCGCGTCCTCGCGCATCTGCGGCGTGAGGCCAGGTGTCAGAGGAGTCGACGCGCGGGTGCGGGGCGTGGGCAACGCGGACGTCGGCGTGCTCATACCGTCACCTCACTATATAGAGAGTGCCGGCATGCGGCGTGAACCGGCTGCGCGCGGATCAGGCGACGGCGCGGCGCCGTCGCTTCCCGGCCGCGGCGGGTCGGGACCGGTTCGCGGCGGCAGCGCGCCGGGGCGCCGCTACGGGCGAGACCGCGAAGTGAATGTCGGCGTCGAGCTCGCCGGCGAGCGCCTCGGCGTGACGGCCCGCGGACCAGACCTCGAGCTCGGCATCGCCGGCCGTGCGCAGCCGAATCACGATGCCCTCCTTGCCGCCGTCGACGACGTCGAGGCCGGCAATCACCTGGGTGTGGCTGCGATCGAGGCCCTCGGCGAGCCGCAGGATCGCGCCGAGCATCCTGACGGCGTCACGGCCCCGGCCGTCGAGATCGGCCATGCCCTCGTGGCTCTTCTTGGGCGTCGCCTGGCGGTGGTATCGAGCGACGAGGGCAATGATCTCGACCTCGCGCGGATCGAAGCCGCGCAGGTCGCCGTGGCGGATCAGGTAGTACGAGTGCTTGTGATGGCTCTCGTAGCTGATCAGCGTGCCGATGTCGTGGAGCAGCGCCGCATACTCGAGCCATTCACGCTCGGCGGCGCCGAGCCCGTGGCGCTTCTGCAGGCCGTCGAAGATCGCGAGCGACAGACGGGCGATCTGCTCGGCGTGCTGCGGGTAGTACTGACAGCGCTCGCCGAGCTCGATGACGCTGCGGCGCCGCACGTCGGGATAGCGATCGACCTGCTTGATGTGCGCGCGCTGGCGGTCGAGGTAGTCGAGCACCAGGCCCTCGCGCAGCGCGAAGTCGCAGAGCCGGACATCGGGCCCGCCGAGCAGCGTCAGCACCGTGTCGATCAGCACCGAGCAGGCCGGCGCCAGGTCGGCGCGCTTCGGATCCAGGCCGGGCATCTTCAGACGCTCGGCCTGGGTCATGTCGACGAGCCGCTTGCGCAGCTTCGCGAAATCGCGCGCCCGCACCACCTGCCGCCGCACGTCGAGCGGACCCTTGCCGATCTCGGCGGCGACGGCGCCGAGCGCGAGCATGGTGCCGGACGTGCCGATCACCCAGTCGAAGCCGCGCTTGCGAATCTCCTTGAGATGCGCCTTGGTCTCGCGGGTGACGTGCTCTTCGATCGCGCGCTCGTCCGCCTTGGACAACGGGTCGTGTTTCGCGAACCCCTCGGTGAGCCGGATCGAACCCAGCTTGAAGCTCTGGCCGAGCTCCATGCGTGCGGCGGTGCCGAGCGTGATCTCGGTGCTGCCGCCGCCGATATCGATCACCACGGCGCGCTGGCGGCGGATGCCAATCGCGTAGCCGGCGGCGAGATGGATCAGCCGCGCCTCTTCGGTGCCCGAGATGACGCGGACGCGCAGCCCGACGTCGCGCCGGGCGGCGGCGATGAAGTCCGCCCCGTTCTCCGCTTCGCGGACCGCGCTCGTCGCTGTGGCGATGATCTCTTCGACGCCGTGTGAATCGGCGAGGCGCTTGAACTTGGCCAGCGTCTGCATCGCGCGCGCCAGGCTCGACTCGGGCAGGATGCGGCCGCCGAGGCTGCCGGCACCGAGACGGATCATGTCCTTCTCGCGGTCGATCACCTCGAACGAGCCGTCGGGCGCGACCTTGCAGATGATCATGTGGATCGAATTGGTGCCGATGTCGATGGCGGCCAGCTGCATGGCCGGCGATGCTATCACCGGCCCTGGACGGGCGCCATGGCGCGCCCGGGCGCTACCAGTGCACCGTCCAGCCGGCGCGGATCAGATCGGCCAGGCGCGTCCGTGCGTCGGCGGCGGCGGCGTCGGCGCTGTCGAAGCGCCACGCGACCATCAGGCGATCGTTGCGAAGGTAGCGCAGCTCGTAGCCCGCGGCGGTCGGCACGATCTCGGCGTCGATGTGATCGTGGCGCCGTCGCGCCCGCCAGAGGCGATCGGCGGGTCCCGACGATCGGTCCGAGTCGCCGGCGATCGCCATCGGTGACGACCGCTAGGAGAAGTGCCGGACCACCGCGTCGACTTCGTCCGGGGAGCCGAGGACGACGCTGGTCCGCTGGTGGATGCTGGTCGGCTGGATGTCGAGGAGGCGCACGATCGATTCCGCGGTGGCCGCGACCGCCTTGCCGCCTGCCTGCTCGATGAGCATCGCGATCGGACTGCCCTCGTACATCAGGCGCAGCTTGCCGGTCGGATTCTTCTTCGTCGGCGGATACAGAAAGACGCCGCCCTTGAGCAGCGTGCGGTGGACGTCGGCAACCATCGACCCGATGTACCGGCTCGAGTAGCCGTGGCCGTGGGCCCAGTCGAGATAGCGATTCACGCCATCGGGAAAGCCGTGACGGTTGGCCTCGTTGACCGAGTAGATCTTCCCTGCCGCCGGGATCCGGATCTGGCTCTTCACCAGCACGAACGATCCGATCGACGGATCGAGGACGAACATGTCGACGCCGCGTCCGGTCGTCAGCACGAAGACTGTCGACGATCCGTAGAGCACGTAGCCGGCGGCGACCTGCTGCGATCCCGGCTGACAGAGCGTCTGCACCGCGTCGGGAATCGCCGGGTCGTTGCGCAGGATCGAGAAGATCGTGCCGACGCCGACCGAGACGTCGAGATTCGACGACCCGTCGAGCGGATCGAAGATCACGCAGTACTTCCCGCCCTCCGATCCCTTTCGCAACAGCGTCGGCTGGTCGTCTTCCTCCGAGGCGACGACCGCGACCGTGGGCCGGCCGCCGAGACAGGTCATCAGGATGTCGTTGGCGATGACGTCGAGCTTCTGCTGGGTCTCGCCGTGGACGTTGGCGCTGCCGTGGTGGTCGCCGAGCACGTCCTCGATACGCGCGATGCGGACCTTGGCGGCAATCGCCTTGGCGGCGAGCGAGATCGCCGAAAGAATCCAGGTGAAGTCGCCGGTCGAGCCCGGATATTTGGTCTCTTCGTTGAGGATGTGCGACTGCAGCGAGGTGACGTTGGGCCGGTCGGAACGGCGGCGGAACTGAGACACGGACAGATGCTACCGGATTGGGGGTCAGATCTTGAATTGCAGCGTTTGGTGCCAGGTCTTGACTTGAATTTCAGCGTTTTGGGCGCCAAGTCATGAAACCTGTGAGCGAGGCCCAACAGCTGCCGGTCTTTTGCTCGGAAATCTCAAGGTGCCCGTTCAAGACCTGGCACCAAACGCT
>DASTCC010000310.1:0-2659 GCA_035711465.1 Vicinamibacterales bacterium | reverse complement strand
TCTGGCGCCCTGGAGGCGGAGAAGGGCGTGCTCACCGCGACCGATGGCCGCACCCGGCGTCTGCCCGCGCCGGTGTGGCGCGATGAGACGACGATTTCCGGTGACGGGTGGACGTTCAAAGCCGCGCCGGGATGGGTCATTCGCGAGGGCGCACGTCGAGGGGATTACGAGGTGGTGCGGAAGTGAAGGTGCTGAGTGCCGAGTGCTTACCCAGCACCCAGCACCCAGCACCCAGCACCCAGCACCCAGCACCCAGCACCCAGCACCCAGTGCACCCAGCACCGAGCCCACCCAGCACCGAGTCAATTCACGTCAAACCGGTCCAGATTCATCACCTTGGCCCACGCGCCGACGAAGTCGCGCACGAACTTCGCGCGCGCGTCGTCGCAGGCGTAGACCTCGGCGATGGCGCGCAGCTCCGAGTTCGATCCAAAGAGGAGATCGACGCGGCTCGCGGTCCAGACGACGTCGCCGGTCTTGCGGTTGCGGCCGGCGAAGGTGTCGGCTTCGCCGGATGTCGGCTGCCACTCCGTGTCCATGTCGAGCAGGTTCACGAAGAAGTCGTTGGTCAGCAGTCCCGGCCGGGCGGTGAGGACGCCGCGCTTCGAGCGATCGGCGTTGGCGCCGAGCACGCGCAGCCCGCCGACCAGGACCGTCATCTCCGGCGCGGTGAGCGTCAGGAACTGCGCCCGCTCGACGAGCAGGTACTCCGCCGCCGTGCGATGCCGCTGGTCGAGGTAGTTGCGGAAACCGTCGAACGTCGGCTCGAGCACCGCGAACGACTCGACGTCGGTCATCTCCGGGAGCGCATCGGTGCGTCCCGGTGTGAACGGGACCTCGACGTCGTAGCCGGCCTTCGTCGCCGCCTGTTCCACGGCGGCGCACCCGCCCAGCACGATGACATCCGCCAGCGAGACGCGCGTCCCGCCCGTCTGCGCGTCGTTGAACTTCCGCTGGATGCCTTCGAGCACCGGCAGCACGCGCGCCAGCTCGGCGGGTTTGTTGACGGTCCAGTCCTTCTGCGGCGCGAGGCGGATGCGCGCGCCGTTGGCGCCGCCGCGCCGGTCGGTGCCGCGGTAGGTCGCGGCCGACGCCCAGGCGGTCGTGATGAGCTCGGCCGTCGACAGGCCCGAGGCGAGGATCGCGCGCTTCAGCGCGGCGATGCCGGCGGCGTCGATCAGCTCGTGGTCGATGGCGGGCACCGGGTCCTGCCAGATCAGCGGTTCGGACGGCACGAGCTTGCCGAGGTAGCGGCTGGTGGGCCCCATGTCGCGGTGCGTCAGCTTGAACCACGCGCGCGCGAACGCGTCGGCGAACTCGTCGGGATTGTCGAGAAAGCGCCGCGCGATCGGCTCGTAGATCGGATCGACGCGCAGCGAGAGGTCCGTCGTCAGCATCGTCGGCGCATGACGCTTGGACGGATCGTGCGCGTCGGGAATCGTGCCGGCGCCGTCCTTCGCGACCCACTGATACGCACCGGCCGGACTCTTGGTCAGTTCCCATTCGTAGCCGAAGAGATGCTGAAGGTAGTCGTGGCTCCACTTCGTCGGCGTCCGTGTCCAGGTGACCTCGAGGCCGCTGGTGACCGTGTCGCCGCTGCGGCCGCTGCCGTAGTCGCTCATCCAGCCCAGCCCCTGCAGCTCGAGCGGCGCCGCTTCGGGCTCGGGCCCGATCGTCGCCTCGCCGGCGCCATGGGTCTTGCCGAAGGTGTGGCCGCCGGCGATGAGCGCGACCGTTTCCTCGTCGTTCATCGCCATCCGTCCGAACGTCTCGCGGATGTCGCGTGCGGCGGCGAGCGGATCGGGATTGCTGTTCGGGCCTTCCGGGTTGACGTAGATGAGGCCCATCTGCACGGCCGCCAGGTGATGCGAGAGCTCCCGGTCGCCGCTGTAGCGCGCGTCGGCGAACCAGCTGTCCTCGCTGCCCCAGTTGACTTCCGTCGGCTCCCAGATGTCGAGTCGTCCGCCGCCGAAGCCGAACGTCTTGAAGCCCATCGACTCGAGCGCGCAGTTGCCGGCGAAGACCATCAGATCGGCCCACGAGATCTTGCGGCCGTACTTCTTCTTGATGGGCCAGAGCAGCCGGCGCGCCTTGTCGAGGTTGGCGTTGTCAGGCCAGCTGTTCAGCGGCGCGAAGCGCTGCTCGCCGTCGCCGGCGCCGCCGCGGCCGTCGTAGATGCGATAGGTGCCGGCGCTGTGCCACGCCATGCGGATGAAGAGCGGTCCGTAATGGCCGTAGTCAGCCGGCCACCAGTCCTGAGACGTCGTCATCGCCGCCTCGATGTCCTTCTTCACGGCGTCGAGGTCCAGTGACTTGAACTCGGCGGCATAGTCGAAGCGAGCGCCCATCGGATCGCGCGTCGGGGGATTCTGATGAAGTGCCTTCAGGTTCACCTGATTTGGCCACCAGTCGCGGTTGGATCGGGGATTGTGGGTGTGGCTGTGGGTGTGGCCCGTGACGGGGCACTTCTGTTCGTTGTCCATGTTCGCGTGACCTCTCGAGTAGGAGCGTGCCGGCCGGATCAATGCCGGCGTCGTGCGTGGCGTTTCGTGGAGCGAGCTCTTGTGGAAGGCGTGTGGGCCGGCCGCCGCGCCGCCCGGGGCCTGGCCTTGCCGAGGCAATCCGGACAGCGTCCCCAATAGGCGACCTCGGCTTCGTC
>DASTCC010000309.1:0-4059 GCA_035711465.1 Vicinamibacterales bacterium | reverse complement strand
TGCGCGAGCGTCTCGTTGATGATGACGGCAAACGGCGCGCCGGCGCGATCGCGCTCGTCGAAGGCGCGGCCAGCCAGGATCGGGACACCCATGGTCTCGAAGTAGCGATCCATGACCGTGCGATGCTCGACCACCGGCACGCCTTCGTTGTCGCCGGTCTGATCGAGACGGCGGACCGGCCCGTTGAAGCCGGTGTTGGCGATCGGCAGCATGTTGATGGCGCTGGCGTGGGTGACGCCCGGGAGCGCGCGCACCCGCTCGAGCAGCCCGCCCTGCAGGCGCTCGATGGCGTCGTTGCCGGTGGCCACGAACGGCGGCACGCCGACGCTGAAGGTCAGGATCGGCACGCGCGCGACGCCGAGGTCCTGCGACTGCAGCCGCATCAGGCTCTTCACCATCAGCGCCGCCGTGGTGACCAGCGCCAGCGCGAGCGCCACTTCGCTGACCACCAGCAGCCGGCTCGCCGCCCGCGCCCGGCCCGCGGTGACGGCGCGCGAGCCGCCGGCGCGCATCACGTTGTCGAGATCGGATCGGAGCAGATGAATCGCCGGCGCCAGGCCCGACACCACGCCGGCCACGACGGCGACGACGAGCGAGAACACGAGCACGCTCGCATCGAGATCGATCGCCGCCAGTCGCGGGAAGTTGGCCGGGGCCAGCGACACGAAGATGCGGAGCAGCCCCCACGCCAGCGCGACGCCGACGAGACTGCCGAGCACGCTCAACGCGATCGTCTCGCCCATCACCTGCCCGAACAGCCGGCTCCGCCCGGCGCCGAGCGAGGCGCGGATCGCGAGGTCGCGCTCGCGGATCACCGATCGCGCCAGCAGCAGGTTCGCGACATTCGTGCAGGCGATCAGCAGCAGCAGGCTCGTCGCCCCCAGCAGCAGCCACAATCCGCGCATCGCCCCCTCGGTGATCACATCGTGCAGCGGCCGGGCCGTGAACGTGTACTTGTCGACCGGATGTTCACGCGACATCTGTGCGCCGAGGTCGGCGAGCCCGTTGCGCGCAGATTCCACCGTCAGGCCTTCGCGCAGGCGACCGAACGCCAGCAGGAAGTTGCTCTGCCGGTTGCCCGCGTCGGCAAAGAGCCCAAGCGGGAGCCACACGTCGAGCCGCCATACTTCCGAGAAGCCGGCCGGGGCGACGCCGATGATGGTGTAGGACTCGCCGTCGACCTGCATCGACGAGCCGAGGACCGTCGGGGCCGCCGCATAGCGGCGCCGCCACAGGCCCTCACTGATCACCGTCACCCGCTCGCCGCCCTTCCGATCCTCATCGTCGGAGAAATAACGGCCGACGACCGGCGGCGCGTCGATGACGCGGAAGAAGGACGCCGAGGCCATCGCACCCGGCAGGCGCTCCGGCCCCTGCGGCCCGGCGACGTTCACGCCGCGCGGCGCCCACGCACCGAGATCGGTGAAGACCCGCTGATGCTGCCGCCAGTCGAGGTAGCGCTGGTACGACGCCGACCCGTAGGTGAGCGCCGGCAGCTCGCTGCGCCAGACCTGGATGAGCGCATGGGACTCGGGGAACGGCAGCGGGTCGAGCAGTACGGCGTTCACCACCGTGAACAGCGCCGTGGTGGCGCCGATGCCGAGCGCCAGGGTGAGAATCGCCGTGACCGCGAAGCCCGGCGCCCGCCACAACAACCGGAGTCCCTGTCTGAGATCGGGCGCCAGGTTTGTCATGGCCGGTTGGACGTGACCGTGAGCCGAATCGTTGGCTACTATCGTTGTCAGCATGGGGCCAGTGACATCGGGCACGAACCTCCGCGGACTCGGTCTGGTATTGAGTGGTGGCGGCGCACGCGCGGCCTATCAGGTCGGCGTGCTGCAATTTCTGTCGCGCGAGGTCCCCTTCGCGATCCCGGAGATCCTCACCGGCGTATCGGCCGGTGGCATCAACGCCGCCTTCCTGGCCGCGCGTCAGGAACCATTCCCCCGCCGGGTCGACGAGCTGGCCGAGATGTGGAGCAACCTGCGTATCGACGAAGTGTTCCGCGTCGACCAGGACCTGTGGTGGCGCGCGATCCGGTGGGCGGGACGCCTCGCCTCGGGCGGCAAGTCGCCGCTCCGGCCGGCCAAAAGCCTCGTCGACACCCAGCCGCTGCGCGAGCTGCTCGAGCGCGAGTTGCACGCGACACTGGGCGGCACCATCGAGGGCATCAACCGGAGCCTGCATGCCGGCTGGCTGAGCGCGTTCGCACTCACCGCCTCGAGCTACACCACGGGGCAGTCCATTACCTGGGTGCAGACCCGCGAAGACTGCGCCATGCCGTCGTGGGAGCGGCCGCAGCGGAAAAGCGAGGCGTGCGCCCTGCGCGTGGATCACGTGATGGCCTCCGCCGCGCTGCCGTTCTTCTTCCCGGCCATTGAAATCAACGGCGCGTGGTACGGCGACGGCGGTATCCGGCTCACGGCGCCGCTCTCGCCGGCGATTCACCTCGGCGCCACGCGCATTCTCGCCGTGACGACGCGCTACGCCCGTACCCGCGAAGAGGCGGATCGTCCGGTCATCACCGCGTATCCGCCCCCGGCGCAGGTGGCCGGCGTGTTGTTCAATGCGATCTTCCTCGATCTGCTCGACGGCGATGCGTTGCACCTGCGCCAGATCAACGAGCTCATCGCGGAGCTGCCGCCCGAACGGTGGGATGGCCTGCGGCCGATCGAGTTGTTCGTGCTGCGACCCTCCGAGGATCTCGGCCGGCTGGCCAACGCCTACGAGGCGGAGCTGCCGAAGGCGTTCCGCTTCCTGACGCGCGGGCTCGGCACCAAGGAGACCCGCTCGAACGACATGCTCAGCCTGGTCATGTTCCAGACCGACTACTGCCGGCGGCTGATCGAGCTGGGCGAATCCGATGCGCGCAAGCGCCGTGATGAGTTCGCGGCCTTCTTCGACGCCTGATTATTCGCCGCGCAGCGCCGCGATCGGGTCGATCCTGAGCGCGCGCAGGGCCGGGACGAGGCTCGCCACCAGCGCCGTGGCGATCATCACGCCGGCCGTCGCCGCAAACGACACGACGTCCAGCGGCTGCACCGAGTACAACTGCGTCTCGACGAAGCGGCCGAGTCCGATCGCCGCCAGTCCACCGGCCATCACGCCGACGACGGCCAGCCCCAGTCCCTGGCCGACGACGAAACCAAGCAGCCGTCCGCGGCCGGCGCCGAGGGCGGCGCGCACGCCGATTTCGCGCGTCCGTTGACCGACCCAATAGCCAAGCAAGCCGTAGATGCCGATGATCGCGAGCGTTAACGCCGTGGCGGCGAAGACGCCCGTCAGCCACGTCAGGAAGCGGCTGGCCGAGAGCTGCTGCGAGACGAGATCGGTCAGCGGACGGACGAGAAACACCGCCGTGCCGGCATCGCGGCGGCGGAACACGTCCGCGGCCGGACGCGACAACGACGCCGGATCGCCATCGGTCCGAAGCAGCACCGCAAATGCGCGCGCCGGGGTGTTGAACGGCATGAAGATGTCGGGATCGCGCGTCGGGTTCTGCGGGATGCCTCGCAGGTTCGCGTCGTGGACCACGCCGACGATGCTGAGCCAGGGGTTCTCGCTGGTCAGATCGCCGAGCTTGATGCGGCGTCCAACGGCACTCTGCCCCGGCCAGAAGCGCTGCGCCAGCGCCGACGTCACCATGACACGATTCGAATCGGCGACGAGATCCGACGCGTCGAAGGTCCGCCCGTCCGCCACGCGCAGGCCCATCGTCTCGACGTAGCCGGGCGTCACGCGATGGAAGAAGGCGCGCGGACGGTTCGTCGCATCCACGGCTTCCATGCCTTCGGCGGCGTAGAAGACCGCGTTGGCGCCCGCCAGCGGCACCGTCGACGCGAGCGCAGCCTGCGTGACGCCGGGAAGTCCGCGCAGATCTTCCACCAGCGCCATGGCGGCCGCACCCGCGTCGGCGGCGACGTTCGTGGCCGCGGGCGCCGCCGCCTGCGCACCCGCTACCACCGGCAGCTGGACCCGCATGGTGAGCACACCCTCGGCCGTGAAACCCGGATCGAATCGCGCCAGCGCCGCAAAGCTGCGCGAGAACAGCGCCGCGCC
>DASTCC010000308.1:0-2520 GCA_035711465.1 Vicinamibacterales bacterium | reverse complement strand
AGCACCGCGGTGTGGTAGGCGAGGAGCTGCACCGGGATGGAATAGAGGATCGGCGTGACGAAGGGATCGACGCGCGGCATCTCGATGGTCGCGGCCGGCTTCGCCTGGCGCTCCAGCCGGCCGATGCCGTCCGCGTCGGAGATGAAGATGACGCGCCCGCCGCGGGCGATGACCTCCTGCACGTTGGACGCCGTCTTCTCGAACAGCGGGTCGTTGCCGGGCGCGATGACGATCACCGGCACCGCCTCGTCGATCAGCGCGATCGGGCCGTGCTTCATCTCGCCCGCCGCATAGCCCTCGGCGTGGATATAGGAGATCTCCTTGAGCTTGAGCGCGCCTTCGAGCGCGATGGGGAAGCTGGTGCCGCGGCCGAGATAGAGCACGTCGCGCGCCTCGACGAGCTGCTCGGCGATCTTCGCGATGTCGGCCGCGCGGGACAGCACCTCGGCGGTGCGGCTCGGTATTTCCGAGAGCGCACCGGTCAGGTCGGCCGCCTCCGCCACCGGCAGCGTGCCGCGCGCGCGCCCGAAGGCGATGGCGAAGGCGGCGAGCACGGTGAGCTGCGTCGTGAACGCCTTGGTCGAGGCGACGCCGATCTCCGGCCCGGCGAGGGTGCGCAGCACGCCGTGCGATTCCCGCGCGATGGTCGACTCCGGGACGTTCACGACCGAGACGATATGCTGCTTCTGGTCGCGCGCGTAGCGCAACGCCGAGAGCGTGTCCATCGTCTCGCCCGACTGGCTGATGAAGATGGCGAGCCCGCCGTCCACCATCGGCATGTTGCGGTAGCGGAACTCGGACGCGACGTCGATCTCGACCGGCACGCGTGCCAGCCGCTCGATCCAGTACTTGCCGACGAGGCCGGCGTAGTAGGCGGTGCCGCAGGCGCTGATCGAGACGCGCGGGACCGTCGCCAAATCGATCGGCAGCTTCGGCAGCGTGATCGTCCGCTCCGCCGGGTTCAGCATGGCGTGCATCGTGTCGCCGATGACCGCGGGCTGCTCGAAGATCTCCTTCTGCATGAAGTGGCGGTAGTTGCCCTTGCCGATCATGGCGCCGGACAGCGCGGTCTCCACGACGCGCCGGTGCACCGTCTTGCCGGAAGCGTCGTAGACCGCCGCCTGACGATTCGAGACGACGGCCCAGTCGCCTTCCTCGAGATAGCAGATGCGCTGCGTCAGCGGCGCCAGCGCGAGCGCGTCCGAGCCGAAATACATCTCGCCATTGCCGTAGCCGATGGCGAGCGGGCTGCCCTGGCGCGCACCGATCATCAGGTCGTGATGGCCGCTGAAGATGAGCACCAGCGCGAACGCGCCCTGGAGCTGGCGCAGCGTGGCTTCCACCGCGTCCTTCGGTGACAGCCCGCTGTCGAGATAGCGCGTCACCAGGTGGACGACGACCTCGGTGTCGGTCTCCGTCTCGAATTGGTTGCCGCGGGCGCTCAGCTCCTCGCGCAACTCCTGGAAATTCTCGATGATGCCGTTGTGGACGACGGCGACCCGCTTCGTCGCGTGCGGGTGGGCGTTGACCTCGCTCGGCACGCCATGCGTCGCCCAGCGCGTGTGGCCGATGCCGATGGTTCCGGCGATCGGCTTCTTCTCCAGCAGCGCGGCGAGATTCCCGAGCCGTCCCTCCGCCCGGCGGCGGTCGATGGCGCCGTTCACCAGCGTGGCGATCCCGGCGGAATCGTAGCCGCGGTATTCGAGCCGCTTCAGCGCGTCGAGCAGCAGCGGCGCGACCGGCTTGTTGCCGACGATGCCGATGATTCCGCACATTCAGCCCTGCTCCTTCTTCTGCGCGCGCTTCTGTCCCTCGAGCTTCTCGCGCAGCGCCTTCGCGCGCCCCGGCATGTCGACCTGCTCGCCCCGCGCGATGGTGAGCGAGTCCGCCGGCACGTCGCGCACGACCGTGCTGCCGGCGCCGATCACCGCGCCGTCGCCGATCGTGACCGGCGCCACGATCGCCGTGTTCGAGCCGATGAAGGCCGCCTTGCCGATCACCGTGCGGTGCTTGAGGTAGCCGTCGTAGTTGCAGGTGATCGTGCCGGCGCCGATGTTCGTCTTGGCGCCCACGTCGGTGTCGCCGACATAGCTGAGGTGATTGGCCTTGGCGCCTTCGCCCAGCACGGCGTTCTTGATCTCGACGAAATTGCCGACATGGGCGTCGCGCCCGACCACCGTGCCGGGCCTGAGCCGCGCGAAGGGGCCGACGATGGCGCCTTCCTCGATGCTGGCGTCCTGGAAGTGGCAGAAAGAGTGGATCTCCACCCGGTCGGCGACGGTGACGCCCGGGCCGAAGAACACGTTCGGCCCGATCACGACGTCGCGGCCGAGCTTCGTGTCGTGGCTGAACCAGACGGTGTCCGGGTCGAGCAGCGTCGCGCCTTCGGCCATCGCGCGGCGGCGGCGCGCCTTCTGCCAGGCGGCCTCGGCGCGCGCGAGCGCGGCCCGGCTGTCGACGCCCATCAGCTCGTCGGCATCCGCTTCCACGACCGCGCAATCCAGCCGGTCGGCGCGCGCC
>DASTCC010000307.1:0-9180 GCA_035711465.1 Vicinamibacterales bacterium | reverse complement strand
TCGAGATTTTCGGGACGGCCGACGCCAGGCCGATTGAATCGATCGACGTCGATGCCATCGCGCTCTTGAATGGCGTCGCGTTCAGTGCCGACGGCACCCTGATCGCGGCCAGCGGAGATTCCTTCGAGGGGACCGAGCACGCCGTACGCGTCTACCGCGTCGGCGCGTCGGAGGCGCCGCTTGTGACCGTGTCCCATCCGGCGGCCGTGACGGCGATGGCTTTCAGTCCCGACGGCCGTTATGTCGTCACCGGCAGCGAGAGCGGATCGGGACGTCTGACCGATCTGCAGACTGGCGGGTCGACGAGCTTTTACCACGAGACCGGCATTGTCTCGGTGGCCTTCAGACCCGAGGGCCGTCTGCTGGCCACGGCGAGCGCCGACGGGCTGACGCAGACGAGGACGATTCCCGACGGTCTGGCGACGACCCTCGCCGGCGAGTTGTCGGGCTCGGCAGCTGCGCTCGCCTTCAGCCCCAACGGCCGTTATCTGGCCACCGGGAAGGGCCTGCTCTGGGATCTGGAATCCAAGCCGGTGCAGGCCAATTCGTTCGGGATCGGCGGATCGATCACGTCGCTGGCGTTCACATCCGACGGACAGGTGATCGTTGCCGCCGGGACCACCGGCGCGCTTCTCGTCGCGGCCGGTTCGCTCGAGATGCTCGACACCCTGAGCGTGAGCGCGCCGGTTCGCGCCATGCAGCTCGATCAGAAGCGGAACTGGCTCACGCTCGCTCTTGGCTCGTCCATCCGTCGATTCAGCGTCCGGGCCGGCGAGCCATCGCCGCCCACGAGCGACGCTGATCTGACGGCGCGCGCCTGCGAGCTCGCCGCCGGTGTCGATCCGGACGTCGTGACCAGGTATCTCGAGGCCGCACCGTTGTTGAGCTGTCGCCGGTAGACGATGTTCGGATCAGCGCTTCGAGTTGACGGTGCGCCCGAACGTCCGGCCCTGCGAGAACGTGCAGGACAGCGTCTCGCGGTAGTTGCCGACGACGCGGCAGAAATCCGCCTTGCGATCGCCGTTGACGTCGCGCCATTGCCGCGTCTCGGCATAGCCCCAGTCGAGCGACGGCGACGTCACCGTCGCGCCGAAGCCGTTGTCGTCGGCGAACGTGCAGCTCGCGTAGCTCTTCGGGTAGCCATTGCCGATGACACGGCAATAGTCCGGACGCCCGTCGCCGTCGAAGTCGACGAAGGCGCGCCCTTCCGGATAGCCGAGATCGATGTTCTGGCTGTTGAACGGCCTGTTGGTGCCGGCGAGCGTGCAGCGGATGCCGCTGAATCCGGATTGAATGACGAGCTGGCACGAGTCCATGGCGCCGTCGCGGTTGACGTCGACCTGCCAGCCGGTGAGCCTGGCCTGGATCGCCGGATTCATCTGCCGCGGCCGTGCGACCTGCGCCATCGACGCCGCGCAGATGGCGACGACGACGAGAGGCAGACCGTGGCGATCGGCCCTGACTGACATGGCACTGACGCCAGCGTAGACCCGCTGACGGCGTCATGCAACCGGCGTTTCCGATGCGAGGAACTTCATGACCGCGCGCCCGATTCGACGATCGACCAAACGCAACGTGCCGCCGGCCGGCCCCGCCGCGCCCGACACTGCCATCGTCGTCGGCCGCGACCGGCAGCGGCGGGTGGACGTGACGCTGGTGCACGGCAGCATCCTCGACGTCACCACGAGGGCGATCGTGCTCGGGTCGTTTCGCAACGTCGATCCCGGCGGCGCGGCGAAGGCCCTCGACGCGCGGCTCGGCGGCGCACTCCGGGAACTGATCCGATCGCGGACCGTGTCGAGCGAGGCGGGCACGATCTTCGTACTGCCGACGACGCGGTCCGGGCTGCGGACGGACATGGTGATCTTCGCGGGCCTCGGTCCCTTCGATCGCTTCGACCCGAGCCAGATCCAGCTCGTCGCGTCGAATCTCGTGCGAACGCTGGTGCGCGGCAACGTCGAGGAGTTCGCGACGGTGCTGTTCGGCGCCGGCTCGGGGTTCGAGGCGGCGACGTGCGCGCAGCATCTGCTCCGCGGCATTCTCGGCGGGCTGCGCGACTCGGACGTCGAAAACCGGTTTCGCGGCTTCACGATCTGCGAGCTCGACGACGAGAAGTTCGCGAACATCCGCGACGAGATCTTTCGCGGTTGTCGCGCCGACTTCTGCAACGACTACGACGTCGTCGTTCGCGAGCGGCATTTGCCCATCGCCGCGCCGGCGCCGGTGGCCCCGGTTCGACAGACGGCAGGAACGCCTGCCGACACCGAGCTCGTCTACCTGCTCGTTCGTACCGCGGAAGCGCCCGGCAACGCGCTCACGTTCAAAGTGGCCGTGCTGACCGCGGGCGGCAAGGCAGCGGTGCTCGAAGGCGCCCGCGAGGTATCACGCCAGGCGCTCGACGCGGCGCTGGCGGCGATCGAGGCGGAGACATTCGGCGCCGGGGCGTTGGCGCGCCTCGGCGAGACGCTGGCGACGCTGGTGCTGCCCGACGACGTCAAGGCGCAGCTCGACAAGGCACGCTCGCGCCACGTCGCCGTGGTCCACGATCTCGAAGCGGCGCGGCTGCCGTGGGAAACGCTGCGCATCGGCGACTGGGCGCCGGCGCTGAGCGGCGGCATGAGCCGCCGCTACGTCGCCGCCGATCTCGCCGTCGGACGATGGTCGGATCATCGCGGCCGGCAGGAAGAGCTGTCGCTCCTGATGATCGTCGATCCCACCGAGGATCTTCCCGGTGCGGTTGACGAGGCGGAACGGATTGGCCAGCTCGCCGCCAAGGATTCGCGCGTCCGCATCACCCGGATGACCAAGGGCGAAGCGACGCGCGCAGCGGTGCTCGAGCAGCTGCAATCGGAGCGCTACGACGCTATTCACTACGCCGGGCACGCGGTCTTCGACGCGAAGACGCCAGGCGACAGCGGCATCCAGTGCGCGGACGGCATGCTCCGCGCCCAGGATCTGCTCAACCTCCGCAGCCTGCCGCCGCTGCTGTTCTTCAACGCGTGCGAAGCGGCGCGTTTGCGCAAGGCGCGGACGCAGAAGCGGTCGCCCTCGCGCCGCGAGGCCTCGAAGTCGCTCGGCGAGGCGGTCGGCTTCGCCGAGGCGTTCATGCGGTTCGGCGTCGCCAACTTCGTCGGGACGTACTGGCCGGTCGGCGATTCGTCCGCCGCGTCGTTTGCGCGCGAGTTCTACGGATCGCTGCTCGGCGGCGGCACGATCGGCGACGCGCTCCTCGCCGGACGCAAGGCCGTGGAGAAGTCCGGCTCGATCGACTGGGCCGATTACATCCACTACGGCGATCCGCGGTTCAGGCTGAAGATGGGCAAGGCGTAGCGCGACGCGAAGAGGAGAGTCAGACCATGGCCAGACGTCCCGGGCACTATCGGCTCTGGGAACACCATCCCGAGCCGCCGAAAAAGGCCGAGCGCATCGTCATCGCCAAAGTCCACGCGCCGGCGGCGGCAACCCGCTCGGCGTCGGCGTCGATGTCGACTGGCGCCCGTGCGGCGCGGGACGCCGGCGTCGCTCCCGATTCGGCGCTCGCTCGGATGATGGACGCCGGCTACATCACCAGCATGAGAAACGTGTTCGACGAAGGGCAGGACGACGGGACACGGTCGCTCGCGATGACGGTGATCGCAGGAGGCGGTCGTGAGCTCACGCCGGCCGAGCCGCCACGACTGGTCGAGCTGAAAGTGAAACGAGGCGAGAGCCCGGCGCGAGTCGCCGCACACGTCGCCGGCATGACGGACGTCGAGTACGCGTTCGTCCCGCCGATCCGCCGTCTGTTCGGCCGCCGCCGCCGTGCCGTCAAGGCCGATCCCCTGGCGTCCCGGCAGTGGGCGCACGGCGCCATCCGTCTCGGCCACGCTCGCGCCAGGGCCGGGTTCAACAACGCCGCGAACATCACCGTCGCCGTCATCGACAGCGGCATCGATCCGAAACATCCGGATCTGAAGAAGGTCATTGTCGAGTACCAGAACTTTCTCGGCGGATCGAACAAGGATTTCGTCGGGCACGGCACGCACGTCTCGGGCATCATCGCGGCGACGAACGGCAACGGGCTCGGAATCTCGGGGGTCTGCGGCAGCCGGATTCTGGCGATGAAGGCGCTGCCGCGCGACGGCGAGGAGTTCGACCCCCCGGCCTACTACCGCGCGCTGCGCTACACGATCGGCAGGGCCGAGGTGCTCAATCTCAGCCTCGGCGGCGATCGCGATCCCGCCGAGAACGACATCATCGCCGACGTCATTCGCGCCGGCGTGGTCGTCATCGCCGCCATGGGCAACGAGTACGAAGAGGGCAACCCGACGGAGTATCCCGCCGCGATTGCCGACGTCTGCGCAGTCGGCGCGACCGACGATGTCGACAAGCGGGCCAGCTTCTCGAACACCGGCCGTCACCTCGACCTCGTCGCGCCCGGCGTCGCGATTCTTTCGACGACGCCGACGTTCCGCTACGACGACGGCGAGCGCGAGTTCGATTCGTGGGACGGCACGTCGATGGCGACGCCGCACGTCGCGGCCGCGGCGGCGCTGATCCTCGCGAAGTGGCCGGGTCTGACGCCGGCGCAGGTGATCCGGAAACTGACGTCGTCGGCGGACCGCGTCGCCGGCGCGAAGAAGGGCAGTCGCGCGTATGGGGCCGGGCGTCTCAACGTGCAGCGGGCGCTGCGTTGAGCCGGCGGCGGCCACGGGGCGGTGCGCCGTGAAGCTGATCGTCAAGGTCGACGTCTCGCAAACGAAGGATCCGACAGCTCACGTGCGTCGTGTCCTGAGCGCTGCAGGAGCGGATGGCAAGGTCGAAGAGGTCTTTCCCGATCTGCGTAGCGGCGCCAGCGCCGGTCTGGTATCGATCACGCTGTCCGAGCCGGTCGGCGTCGCCTCGAGGGAACGAACGATCGCGGCGTTGCGCGCCGACGACGCGATCGTGTACGTGGAAACGCCGTCAACCCGCCGGCCGCGCTCGTGAGCGCGGCATCAGGCCTCGACGAGCTTGCCCGGGTTCATCAGGTTGTGCGGATCGAGCGTGCGCTTGATCTGCCGCATCACGTCCAGGCCGAGGCCATGCTCGTCGGCCAGATACTCGAGCTTGCCGATGCCGACGCCGTGCTCGCCGCTGCAGGTGCCGCCAAGGCGCAGCGCTCGCGCGACCAGACGCTCGCTCAGGCCGGTGATCGTCTGCAGTTCGCGTGCATCCGTCGGATCGAGCATCACGATCAGGTGGAAGTTGCCGTCGCCCGCGTGGCCGACGAGCGGCGCTTCGACGCCGGCGGCGTCGAGGTCGGCCTTCGTCTCGGCGATGCACTGCGCCAGATGAGAGATCGGCACGCAGACGTCGGTCGTCCACGCGCGGGCACCGGGCCTCGACGCCACCGTGGCGTAATACGCGTGGTGCCGGGCCCGCCACAGCATCGCCCGCGCGTCGGCGTCGGCCGCCCACTGGAAATCGCCGGCGCCATGATCGCTCGCGATCGTCTCGACGGCTCGTACCTGCTCGTCGACCATCGCGTCCGAGATGCCGTGGAACTCGAAGAACAAGGTCGGCGCGATCGGGTAGTCCGTCTTCGAGTGGGCGTTGACGAGCCGGAGCTGGACCTCGTCGACGATCTCGATGCGCGCGACCGGGATGCCGAGCTGAATCGTCTGAATCACCGTGTTCGCCGCGGCCTCGATCGACGGGAACGGGCAGACCGCGGCGCGGACGGACTCGGGGCGGCCGTAGAGCCGCAGCGTCACTTCGGTGATCACGCCGAGCGTCCCCTCCGACCCGACGAACAGCCGCGTCAGGTCGTAGCCCGACGACGACTTGCGGGCGCGGCCGCCGGTGCGGATCACGCGGCCGTCGGCGAGCACCACGGTCAGCCCGAGCACGTTCTCCCGCATGGTCCCGTAGCGCACCGCGGTCGTGCCGGACGCGCGGGTCGCGGTCATGCCGCCGATCGTCGCATCGGCGCCGGGATCGATCGGAAACATCAGGCCGGTGTTCCTGAGCGCGTGATCGAGCTTCGATCGGGTGATCCCGGCTTCGACGGTGACGTCCAGATCCTCGGCGCTGAGACGGACGACGCGGGTCATGCGCGTCAGGTCGATGGAGACGCCGCCATGGATCGCGTTGACGTGGCCTTCGAGCGAGCTGCCCATGCCGAACGGGACCATCGGCACGCCCGCGGCGGCGCAGGCGGCGACGACGCGGCTGGTTTCCGCCGTGGATTCGGGAAAGACGACGGCGTCGGGCAGGCCCGGCGGGTGCCAGGACTCGCCGCGGCTGTGGTGCTCGCGGACCGCGTCGCCGGTCGAGGCGCGGTCGCCGCAGAGGTCGCGGAGGGCGCGGAGCAGATGGTCGGGCAGTCGCGGCTGTCCGGTCATGGCGCTCATTATCAGGTGCGCCGACGACATTCGTAGAATGAAGCATGCATGACGCGCGCGCGTTCCCCGTGGCCCGGAAGATCAACCGGGAGGCGGTCGTGCTGCTCGGCTGGGGCCGCGCGATCCTGATGCAGCTGGCCCATCCGCTCGTCGCCGCGGGCGTCGGCGACTACAGCGGCTTCCGATCGGGCGCGCGCGGCTACGTGCGGCGGGTGCGCGGCACGGTCGGCGGGATGCTCGATCTCACCTTCGGCACCGCCGACGAAGCGCAGCGCATCGTCGATCGCATCAACGGCATTCACGATCACGTCAAGGGCACGCTGTCCGGGCCGGTCGGGATCTTTCCGGCGGGGACGCCGTATTCGGCGCGCGATCCGCGGCTGCTGCTCTGGGTCCATGCGACGCTGATGGACTCGATGACGATCGCCTACGAGACGTTCGTCGGCCCGCTGACCGCCGCGGAAAAGGACGCGTACACGCTCGAGGCGGCCTGGCTGCCGGCGGCGCTCGGGGTGCCCGAGGCCGACGTGCCGCGCCGCTTTGCCGACGCGATGGCGTTCATGACCGAGCTCACCGCGCGCGGCGAGATCGTCGTCGGCGACGAAGCGCGCAAGCTGTCGGCGGCGCTGCTGTCGCCGCCGCTCGGGCCGGCGGGCGCACCGCTGTTCCGGCTGTCGCGGACGATCACCATCGGCCTGCTCCCGGATGCGGTGCGCGCCGGCTACGGTTTCGCGTGGGGACCGCGCGAGTCGCGAAACTTCAAACGCGCGGTGACGCTGATGCGGCGCACCCGGCGCATCCTGCCGCGGATGCTTCGCGAATGGCCGTCGGCCCGCGCGGTGAAGGGCCATTAGGCGAGCCGGCTACCGCACGGTGACCTGCCCGGTCCCCAGTTCAACGTGTCCGATGCCGATCCCGGCAACGATGGGCGTGACGCCGAAATAGTAGCCATTGGGGTACCGCGCGTTCACCATCATCACGACCGGCAGGTATACCCAGAAGCCGGAGATGTAGAACGTCTGACAGCCGTTCGGGCCCAGGGTGCCATGCCCGATCCGGATCAGCTGGGTCCCGGTGTGCGCGTAGACCTCCACGGGCATATCCCAGAGGTCAGAGGGATAGCCAACACCCGAAAGAACGAAGCAGCCTCTCACAGACGTGGCGGCGTAAGCCGGCGTGGGGGTCGCGACGATCATCCCGACGCTCAGGCTCAGCGCCAGCAGAACACTCGTGATTTGGCGACGGCGCCGGCCAGGTCTCGCGGAAGCGGCAGTTGTGGTCTTCAAGTCGTCCTCCTTTGAAGCGGCCAGCATGATTGCCGGCGTCACAGGAGGAACGCGACGAAGACGTCAAACCCGGCTCATCGGCAATCGTCCGAGCGTTCGTCACGCCTCGTCCTACTGAGGCGCGTCGAGCCCGGCGGCCTCTCGCGCCCGGATCGCCAGCGACAGCGCCCGTCGCGCCTTCGCCAGCTTGGCCTCGAGCGCGGGCCTTTCTGCCGGTTTGGTGGAGGCCGCCAGTGCCGCTTCGGCTTCCTTGACCGCGATGATGGCGTCTTCTTCCGCCCCCAGCAGTGCCTCGGCGGCATCGGCGTCTTTCTTGGCCGCGGCCGCGCGCTTGTCGGGATCGATGAAACCGCCGATCGCCTTGCCGATGTCGTCCTTGTGGCCGACGAGCAGCTCTCCGAGCGTCGCCAGGAACGCGTTGCCGTCCGCCGTTTCCGAGAGTGTCAACGTGATCGTCACCGGCATGTATTTCTTGTTCGCCGCCTTGCCCTGCTTCACGTCGGATTCGTAGGTCGATTTGGAGTCGCCGGTGATCTGCGCCCACGGCATCAGGTTGCTCCGGTAACGCGGATAGTCGCCGAGCTCCTTGCCGCGCGGAATCGGCAGCGTGCCGCGCTGCATCTCGCCCAGGTTGACGGAACCGAGCGCGATCGCCGATCCGTCGCTGGTGGCGTCCGGCGTGACGATCGACAGCGTCGCGACGTAGGACCGATCCCGCTTGCCGCGATCGCCGATGAACTGGCGGACGCTGAAGTGGCGGGTGTCGAGATAGCACGCGGTGTTGTCGCTGGTCGGGACGACGGCGGCTTCGAAGACGATGGCGATGTCGGCGTCGGGGGTAATGAGCTTGGCGGCTTCGAGCTTCTTCAACACGGCGTCGTCGAATCGCGTGTTCTCGTCGTCGGCGTCCTCGAAGACGCCGTAGACGCCGAGCACGCAGCCGATCTCGCTGTTGACGCCGAGCTGCTGCTTCTCGTTCGTGGCGTAGAGATGGGTGAACTCCGACGCGACCACCTGCCTGGTGTCCTTGTCGCCGGCTTTCTTCAGCAGCGAACCCAGCGCCGAGATGCCGCCCTCGATCAACTTCGGGGCGAGAAAGCCGAGGAGGCCGGCGACGACTCCCCGCCTCGCCGCGCGCGTCTGGGATGGAGGTGGATTAAGGATGCACTTCGGCAGGAGGAACAGCCGGAACTCGGACGCCATGAGCGACTCCCAGAACTGGGGGGAGCGCCCATTATCGACGCATCGGACCGGCGCGGGTCGGCCGATTCGACGGGAGTCTCGACGCGGCCCGAGGCTTTGTGCGTCGCGAAAAACGGGCTATTATTGAAGGTCTGCCTCGGTTCCACCGGGGCGGCCAGTGCCGTCCTCTCGAGCGGAGAGGTACCGAAGTGGTCGTAACGGGGGCGCCTCGAAAGCGTCTTGCCTCAAAAGGGCACGTGGGTTCGAATCCCACCCTCTCCGCCAATAATTACCTATTTTTCAGGCACTTCAGGCGATACGCGTCAACGTCGCCGTAAGACTCGACG
>DASTCC010000306.1:0-10494 GCA_035711465.1 Vicinamibacterales bacterium | reverse complement strand
CTCGACGCGGCGGCGCTCGCCGCCCGACAGAGCGAGCGACGGCGTGCGGCGCAGATGCGTGATGGAGAATTCGGCGAGCAGCGCCTCGAGCATCGCGTCGCGCCGCTCCTTGGAGGATTCGACGACCTCGAGCACGGCGCGGATGTTCTGCTCGACGGTCAGGCCGCGGAAGATCGACGATTCCTGCGGCAGGTACCCGATGCCCTTGCGGGCGCGGACGTACATCGGATCGTCGGTCAGATCGGCGTCGTCGAGCACGACGCGGCCGGCGTCGGGCCCCGTCAGCCCGACGACCATGCCGAACGTCGTCGTCTTGCCGGCGCCGTTGGGACCGAGCAGGCCGACGACCTCGCCGGACGAGACGTCGAGGTGCACGTCTCTGACGACCGTTCGCCCGCTGTACGATTTGGTGAGTCCTTCGGCCCGCAGCGTGGACATCAGCGAATCGACTTCCCGCACGGCCACGATGGATCGGTCGTGACGCCTCGATTCGGCGGCTCCGGCCAGGCGATCTGCCGCGTCTTGCGATCGATCTGCGCGAACACGCCGATGACCTTCACACACCCCTTGCCGTCCTCGCTGGGCCCGACCGCGGTCACCGGGCGGCCCGTGAGCACGTAGACGTCGCTCGCGGTCTTGTACTCCAGCTGGTCGCCCTTCGCCTCGTACCGATCGAAGATCGTGAACACCTTCTGTGTCGCCTTGAAGCCCTCGAGCGTGCGTCCCTGCTTGGACAGGATCATCTCGATCTCGACCGCCTCGGTCCGCCGGCCCTCGCTCGCGAGCGTCGCCAGGTCGCCCTGGTAGATCGCGCGGCGCGCCTCGTCGTTGTAGTCGAGCGTCTCCGACGTCATCACGTAGCGCGCGTCGGTGGTCTTGCCGTCGCCGCTGTCTTCGCTGACCAGCACGTCCGACTGCACCGCGCCCTTCGCCTGGAGGTTGCCGCTCTTGTCGTCGACGGTGATCTCGCGGCCCGAGACGGTGCTGCCGCCATCCTGCCAGAGACGCGCCGGCGTCGCGCCGGCGGCGCTGGTGTAGACGGCCCGGCCCGCCGCGGAACTGTACGCGAGCGTCTCGGCGGCGGCAAAGGTGTCCCGTCCGGCTTCGAAGAGCGCCGACGACCGGCGCGCGTCTTTCGACTGCAGCATCTTCGAGCGCACTTCCCCGCGCGCGTTCAGATCCTCGGAGTCGAGCCCGAGGTCGATCTCCTTCGCGTTGACGCGCATGTCGGGCCGGGTCACATCGGGCTTGATGTTCGAGCCGTTCGGCTGCCGCAGCTGCAGCGTCGCGCCGGCGCCGGGCTTGGCGGCACGATAGGTCGCCGCCTCGCTCGTGGCCACGGTCTGCTCGGACTCGAACCGCACCCGCTGCGCGAAGTCGGCCTGCGAGATCGCCTCGATGCTGCCGTCGAGGCCGAGCACCAGCGTGCGCGACGTCGCCTTGCGCGGCTTGCCGCCCTCGGCTTCCTCGACGAAGGTGACGACGCCGCCCTGGGCGGCGTCGAAGCGCGCGCGCGTCAGCCCCTTGCCCTCTTCGCCGGTGGCCACGAGCGTGGCCGCGTCGATCGTCCGGCCGGGCGCGTCGGCGCGCCTGGGGAGGATGACCTTGACGCGGTCGCGGCTCTCGAGCCGTGTCACCGTCGATCCGTCCGTGCCGGTGGTGATGTCGATCCACTGACCGGTGATCGAGCGATCCCCGGCTTCGTCGGTCATCGTGACCCGGCCGTTGCCGTTGAGCGTCGCGTGATTGAGAATGCGCGTCTCGGGCGTGAACGTCAGGCTGATGTGGTCCGCCTCCATCTTCGGCGGCGCGTTGGCCGCGCCGGCCGTCGGCGTCACGGCCGCGTGGCCCTGCAGATCGACGAGCCGGACCTCGGTTTCGTCCTCGGTGAAATAGATCGTCGACGTGTCGGACGTGAGCGTCTCGCTCGGGCGAGTGATCGTGGCGTTGCCCTCGAGCCGGCTGAAGTGCTCCTGCCGCGCGATGGTCATCGACTTCGACCGCGCGTCCATGGCGCCTTCGGGCGGTCCGCCCGGTTCCGTCGCCGGTCCGGGCGCCAGCATCACGTGCGCCTGGTCGTGGAGCTGAAAGAGCTCCTGCGGCCGATTGTAGGTGCCGCCGACGCCCTCACCCGACATCCGGCCTTTCGTGAAGTTGACCTTGCCGGGCATCTGCACGATGCCCGTCGTGTTGTTGTACGTCGCGTTGGGCGTCGTCAGCACGAGGTCGTCCCTGGTCTGGACGCGGACGTTGCCGTTGAGCAGAACCTCGTTCGGCCCGGACGCGTTCGCGGTGTCGCCGCGAATCTCGGCCTCGTCGGCGTTGATCGTCAACCCCTCGGCCTCGAAGAAGATCTCGACCCCGAAGTTGAGCATGCGCTCGGGATTCTCGTAGCGCGCCCAGGACTTGTAGGAGAAGCGCGCGCGCCGCTCCGACTTGCCGAACCACACCGTATTCGCGGCGCCGCCTTCGGCTACCGCCTTCACGTCCGTCGGCTTGAGCGTGGCCGGCGCGGCTTCGGGCGGCCGATCGCGAAACAGCATCACCAGCGCCACCGCGCTGCCGATGCCGATGGCGGCGAGGACGAACCGCGCCTGCCGCTGCCATCTCATACGGGCGCCCCTGCCGGCACGCGCACGTCGGCGACGGTGAGCTCGGTGGTGCGCTCGCCGCGGTATTCGTTCTGATCGAGCGAATACGCGAGCTCGAGGCCGAAGCGATTCGCCGCCAGGTACTCTTCGCGATCCGCCGCCCGCCAGGCAATCGCACGGAACGCCCGCCCGTTCTGGCGCACGAGCAGGGCGAGATGTCGATCTTTCAGCCGCCGTGGCGGCTCCATGAGCTCGATCGGCGCGGTGCGAAAGACCGGCTTGGGATTGGCGGCGCCGAACGGGCCGAGCCGCTCGAGTCCCGCGATGACGTCGCCCGAGATGTCGCGCAGGCCGAGCGGCGCGTCGATACGCAGGCGCGGTACCAGATCGTCCGGGCTGAGGCGCTCGTTCGCGAACGCCGCCAGGCGCCGGCGCAGCTCCGGGATTCGCGCCGCCTCGATGGTCACGCCGGCGGCCTGGCGATGGCCGCCGAACTTGATGAAGACGTCGGCGCAGGACTCGAGCCCGCCGAGCAGATCGAACGATCCGATGCTGCGTCCCGACCCGTGCGCGATGCCGTCCTCGACCGTCAGCACCAGCGCCGGCTTGTGGTACGCCTCGACGAGCTTCGAGGCGACGATGCCGATGACGCCGCGATGCCAGTCGTGGCCGGCGACGATCAGCATGTTCTGGCCGCCGACCTCCGGATCCTTCTCGACGGTGCGCTTCGCGTCGGCGAGAATGGCGGCTTCCTGCTCCTGACGCTTCGTGTTCTCGGCGCCGAGCTGCTGCGCGAGCGTGCGCGCGCGATCGCGGGTCTCGGCGTCGCGGCCGCGCAGCAGCAGGAGATCGAGCGCGAGGTTGGCCGAGCTCATCCGGCCGGCCGCGTTCAACCGCGGGCCGATCACGAAGCCGATGTGAAAGCTGTCGAGCTGACGGCCGGAAAGCCCGCTCTCGTCGAGCAGCGCGTCGAGCCCGGCCGTGTGCGGGCCGCGCGAGAGCGTCTCGAGGCCGTAGCGCGCGATCACGCGGTTCTCGCCGACCAGCGGCACGACGTCGGCGAGCGTGCCGATGGCCGCGACCTTGACGAAGTGCGGCAGGAACTCGCGCGCGCGATCGTGGCGCACGAGCAGGGCCTGCACCACCTTCAGCGCGACGCCGACGCCGGCCAGGTGCTTCTCCGGATAGCTGCAGTCGTGCCGCTTGGGATTGATCACCGCCAGGGCCGGCGGCAGCGACGCTTCGGGCTCGTGATGGTCGGTGATGATCAGATCGACGCCGAGGTCGCGGGCCCGTTCGGCCGCCGCCGTCGCGCGGATGCCGCAATCGACCGACACGATTACCCGCGCGCCTGCCGCGGCCAGCCGTTCGACCGTCGCCGGCTGCAGGCCGTAGCCGTCGAGCAATCGGTCCGGGACGAAGTGCATGACCGTGCCGCCGACGAGCTCGATGGCGCGGCGCAGAATCACCGTCGAGGTGATGCCGTCGACGTCGTAGTCGCCGTGAATCGCGATCGGTTCGGCCCGCGCGATCGCCGCCTCCAGCCGCTCGATCCCCTGCCGCATGCCCGTGAGCAGGAACGGGTCGTGGAGGTGATCGAGCCGCGGCGACAGGAACTGCCGTGCGGTGTCAGGATCGGCGAAGCCCCGCTGACAGAGCAGGCGCGCGATCACCGGCGGCACACCCAGTTCGGCGGCGGCCAGACGGACGCCGGCTTCGTCGGCCGGGACGTCTTCCCATCGCCGTGCTTTCATCAGCTCGCCTGTTCCGGCGGGCCGGGCGGGGCCTGCGGCTCCGCCGCGGAGATCACGCCAAGCCGCCCCATGTTGCGGAACTTCTGATAACGCGCCTCGAGCCGCGCTCCCGGCGCCATCTGCTTCAGTTCGGTGAGATGCCGCAGGATCGCCTGATCGAGCAGCGTCGCCGCCGCGGCGTAATCGAGATGCGCGCCGCCGACCGGCTCCTTGACGATTTCGTCGATGATCTGCAGCGCCAGGAGATCCGGCGCCGTGATCTTCAGCGCTTCGGCAGCCTCGACCTTCCGGGCCGCGTCGCGCCAGAGAATCGCGGCGCACCCCTCGGGCGGGATCACGCTGTAGACGCCGAACTCCTGCATCAGCACGCGATCGCCCACGGCGATGCCCAGCGCGCCGCCGCTGCCGCCCTCGCCGCAGACCACGACGACGATCGGCACGTCGAGCAGCGCCATCTCGCGCAGGTTCAGCGCGATCGCCTCGGCGACGCCGCGCTCTTCCGATTCGATCCCCGGATAGGCGGCCGGCGTGTCCACGAACACGATCACCGGGCGTTTGAACTTCTCGGCGAGCTGCATCGCGCGCAGCGCCTTGCGGTAGCCGTCGGGCTTGGCGTAGCCGAAGTTGCGATAGATCTTCTGCTTCGTGTCCCGGCCCTTCTGGTGCCCGACGACGACCACCGCCTCGCCGTGGAAGTAGCCGAGGCCGGCGATGATCGCCTTGTCGTCGCCGAAGCGGCGATCACCGTGGAGCTCGACGAACTGATCGATCAGCCGATCGACGTAGTCGAGCGTCGTCGGCCGGTTGGGATGGCGGGCGACCTGGACCCGCTGCCAGGGTTTGAGGTGCGCGTAGAGCTCGGCGCGCAGCTCCATCGCCCGAGCCTCGAGGCGCTTGATCGCCGCCTGCCGCTCGGGCGTCTGCGGCATCAGGCTCATCGCCTCGATCTCCTTCAGGAGCACGGCAACGGGTTCTTCGAAATCCAGCGTGTCAGCCGGCATGCATCCTCAATGGTACGCGAACGGCGGCGGGAATCGCCTACGACCGCATCCTGACCGATCCGCTGCCGCAGACCGCTTCGACGTCGCGGACCAGCTGATCGCTCGGCCGGATGCGATGGGCCGTCGCCGCCCGCACGCGGAGCGGCCCCTGCCCGTTGCGAACTTCGACGACGAAGGACACCCGGCGGTCGCCGGGGTGGCGCTCGAGGATGCCGGCCAGCTGCCGCATCACCATGCGCTCGAGCCGCGATCCCGACAGCCGGATCTCGACCTCGCGCACCTGCTTCTCGCGCACGGCTTCGAGACTGGTGATCTCGGAGACCACGAGCCGGCTCGAATCCTCGTCGCGCTCGTACTTGCCGCGCACGACCAGCATGGCGTCGGCGGTCGCGAGGGCGCCGTACTTCGCGAACGCCTCCGGGAACACGACCGCCTCGACCTTGCTCGCTTCGCCCTCGAGCATGAACACGCACATGCGGTCGCCGCGCTTGGTCTTGAGCGGACGCAAGCCGGTGACGACGCCGGCGATGGCGACGTCCGGCTCCGACTGCGTCAGCGTCTCGAGCTTGCGCGCGCCGGCGTTGGCGAGGATGTCGGCGAAGCGCTGCAGCGGATGGCCGCTCATATAGAGCCCGAGCGCCTCCTTCTCGAACGCCAGTGCCTCGGCTTCCGTCCACGGCTGCGCCGCCGGCAGCGCGGCGTCGTCGCTCACGGCCTCGGTGGCCTCGGCGTCACCGCCGAACATCCGGTACTGGCCCTGATCGCGGTCCTTCTGATGACGGCTGCCGTGATCGAGGATGCGATCGATGCCGGCGAGCACGCGCGCGCGCCAGCTGAGATAGGTCTCGCGGCCGCCGGTCGCGAGCGAGTCGAGCGCGCCGGCCTTGACCAGGCACTCGAGCACCTTCTTGTTCACCAGCCGCAGATCGAGGTGCTCGGCCAGCGCGAAGAGCGAGGTGATGCGCCCGCCGAGGCTCGCGCGGGCGTCGAGAATCGACCGGATCGCGCCCTCGCCCGCGCCCTTGATCGCGCCGAGCCCGAACCGGACGCCGTCCGGCTGGACGACGAACTGCCACTGGCTTTCGTTGACATCCGGCGGCAGCACCGGCACGCCGAGCTCGCGGCACTCGGCCAGGTACAGCGCGACCTTGTCCGAGCTCTGCGATTCGATCGTCAGCAGCGCGGCCATGAAGTGCCGCGGGTAATTGGCTTTGAGATACGCGGTCTGATACGCGAGCAGCGCGTAGGTCGTCGAGTGCGACTTGTTGAAGCCGTAGCCGGCGAAGAACTCGATGAACTCGAAGACCTTGGTGGCCTTCTTCTCCGGGATGCCGTTGTTCTTGCAGCCGCTCATGAAGGCGTCGCGCTGCGCCTGCATCTTGGCGGCGTCCTTCTTCCCCATCGCGCGGCGGAGCTCGTCGGCTTGACCGAGCGTGAACCCGGCGAGCTCGCTCGCCAGGCGCATGACCTGCTCCTGGTAGGCGATGACGCCGTAGGTCTCCTTGAGGACGCCCTCCATCTGCGGCAGGTCGTACTTGATGTCGACGCGGCCGTGCTTGCGCGCGATGTAGTCGTCGACGACGCCGCCGCGGAGCGGGCCGGGTCGGTAGAGCGCGTTGAGCGCAATCAGATCCTCGAGGCACTGCGGCTTCGCCTTGCGCAGCGTGTCGCGCATCCCCGAGCTCTCGAACTGGAACACGCCGTGCGTCTGGCCGACCTGGAAGACCTGATACGCCTTCGGATCGTCGAGCGGCAGGGTCTCGAGATCGATTTTGTCGCCGGTCGTCTCCTCGATGTGCTTGACGGCGTCGTCGAGCAGCGTCAGCGTGCTCAGGCCGAGGAAGTCCATCTTCAGGAGGCCGACCCGCTCGATCTCCTTCATCGCCCACTGGGTGGTGATTTCGCCTTCGTCCTTCTGGCTGCGATAGAGCGGCGCGAACTCGCTGATCGGCTTGGGCGCGATGACGACGCCGGCGGCGTGGACCGAGGCGTGCCGGGTCATGCCCTCGAGCCGCCGGGCGACAGTGAGCAGCTCCTTCACCTTGAGATCGCGCTTCTCGAGATCGGCGAGCGCCGGGTTCTCCTCGAGCGCCAGATCGAGCGTCATCTCGAGCTGATTGGGAATCAGCTTGGCGACCTTGTCGACCTCGGAGATCGGCATCTCCATGACGCGGCCGACGTCGCGCACCGCCGCCTTGGCCTTCATCGTCCCGAACGTGATGATCTGGGCGACGTTCTCGCGGCCGTACTTCTCGGTGACGTAGGTGATCACTTCCCCGCGGCGGCGCTCGCAGAAGTCGATGTCGATATCCGGCAGGCTGACGCGCTCGGGATTCAGGAAGCGCTCGAAGTAGAGATCGAAGTGCAACGGGTCGACGTCGGTGATCCGCAGGCAGTAGGCGACCAGGCTGCCGGCCGCCGATCCGCGGCCGGGCCCGACCGGGATGCGCCGCTCGCGCGCGTAGCGGATGAAGTCCCAGACGATCAGGAAGTAGCCCGGGTACTTCATCTTGTTGATGATGTCGATCTCGAAGCGGAGCCGGGCTTCGTACTCGGCCAGCGGCCGGCGGAGCTCGCCGCGCGCCTCGAGCGCCTGCCAATGCGGCAGCCGCGCCTTGAAGCCTTCACGGACGACGTGCTCGAAATACGACTCGGTGGTATAGCCGGGCGGGACCGCGAAGTTCGGCAGGTGCGCCGCCCCCTTGGGCAGCGTCACGTTGCAGCGCTCGGCGATCAGCATCGTGTTTTTCAGCGCGTCCGGGTAGTCGCCGAAGACCTGCCACATCTCCTCGGCGGTCTTCAGGAAGAACTGATCGCCGTGGTACTTCAGCCGCTTGTCGTCGCCGACGCTCTTGCCGGTGCCGATGCAGAGCAGGATGTCGTGCGGATGCTGGTCGGTCTGCCGCAGGTAGTGGACGTCGTTGGTGCAGACCAGCGGCATGGCCAGATCGCGCGCGATCGGCAGCAGCCCGGTGTTGACGACGCGCTGCTCGTCGATGCCCTGGTTCTGCATCTCGAGGAAGAAGTTGCCCGCGCCGAGGATGTCGCGATACCGGGCCGCGGCCTCGAGCGCCTTGCGCGCCTGATCGGTGCGGATGCCGGTCGCGACCTCGCCCTTGAGGCAGCTGCTCAGCCCGATCAGCCCGCGCGCGTGCTGCGCCAGCAGGTCCTTGTCGATCCGCGGCTTGTAGTAGAAGCCGTCGGTATAGCCCGACGAGACGAGCTTGATCAGGTTGTGGAAGCCCTCGTTCGTCTCCGCCAGCAGCACCAGATGATTGGCGGTCTCGCCCGGCGTCCCCGACCGATCGCGCCGGTCGCCCGGCGCGACGTAGACCTCGCAGCCGAGGATCGGCTTGACGCCGCGCTGGCGCGCTTCGTCGTGGAAGGTCACCGCCGAGAACATGTTGCCGTGCTCGGTGACCGCGACCGCCGGCATCTTCAGCTCCGCGGCACGGTCGAGCAGCTCGCCGATGCGGCAGGCGCCGTCCAGCAGCGAGTACTCCGTGTGCAGGTGCAGATGGACGAACTCGTTCATTCCCATTCGATCGTCGCCGGCGGCTTCGAGCTGATGTCGTAGACGACGCGGTTGATGCCGCGGACTTCGTTGACGATGCGCGACGAGATCGTGCCGAGCAGGTCGTGCGGCAGCCGCGCCCAGTCCGCGGTCATGCCGTCGCGGCTCTCCACCGCCCGAATCGCCGCGGTGTATTCATACGTGCGCCCGTCGCCCATGACGCCGACGCTCTGCACCGGCAGCAGCACCGCGAACGACTGCCACAGCCGCCGGTACCACCCCGATCCTCGCATTTCTTCGGCGACGATGGCATCCGCCCGACGCAGGAGATCGAGCCGCTCGCGCGTGATCGGCCCGAGCAGCCGGACCGCGAGCCCCGGTCCCGGGAACGGCTGACGCCACACGAACTCGTCCTCGAGGCCCAGCTTCCTGCCGACCTCGCGCACCTCGTCCTTGAACAGCTCGCGCAGCGGCTCGACCAGCTTGAACTTCATCCGCTCGGGCAGCCCGCCGACGTTGTGGTGGCTCTTGATCGCCGCCGACGGGCCGACGACCGACACGCTCTCGATGACGTCGGGATAGAGCGTGCCCTGGGCGAGAAAGTCGAACTCGCCGAGCTCGTTGGCGCGCTTCTCGAAGACGTCGATGAACGTCGCCCCGATGATCTTGCGCTTCCTCTCCGGGTCGGTGACGCCGGCGAGCCGCTCGAGGAACAGATCCGACGCGTCGACGAAGTCGAGCGGCAGCGCCAGCCGCTCGAAGCGGGTGCGCACCTGCTCCGCCTCGTTCTGGCGCAGCAATCCGTTGTCGACGAAGATGCACGTCAGCCGATCGCCGATCGCGCGGTGGATGAGCATCGCTGCCACGGTCGAGTCGACGCCGCCGGAGAGCCCGCACACGACCCGGCCATCGCCGACGCGCTCGCGAATCCGCGCAACGCTCTCGTCGACGAACGATCCCATCGTCCAGTCGCCAGTGCAGCCGCAGACATCGAACGCGAAATTACGGAGGATCTCGCTGCCGTGCTCGGTGTGCGCGACTTCCGGATGAAACAGCAGCCCGTACATCTTCCGATCGGGGCTCTGGATCGCCGACACCGGCGCGTTGGCCGAGGTCGCGACGACCTCGAAGCCTTGCGGGGCGGACGCGACGAAATCGCCGTGGCTCGCCCAGACCTTGAGCGGCGACGGCACGCCGCGGAACAGCGCGGCGCCGCTCTCGTGGCTCACCGACGCGAAGCCGTACTCCCGATGCGGCGCGCTCCCGACCTTGCCCCCGAACGCCGCGGTCATGAGCTGCATGCCGTAACAGATCCCGAGCGTCGGCAGACCGAGCTCGAACGTCTTCGGATCCGGATGCGGCGCGCCGGGCTCGTCGACGCTCATCGGGCCGCCGGCGAGGATGATGCCGACCGGTTTGCGCCGCTCGATTTCGGCGACCGGCGTCGACGGCGGCAGGATCACCGTGTAAACCGCCATCTCGCGCAAGCGTCGTGCAATCAGTTGGGTGAACTGCGAACCGAAATCCAGAACGACGATCGTTTGATGTGTCACAGGCGGCCGATGTGGAAGCAAGCGCGAGGCCGGTGCTTCGCGAGAATGCCGCTATTATAAGGTGTGAGCATCCGAGCAGCC
>DASTCC010000305.1:0-3605 GCA_035711465.1 Vicinamibacterales bacterium | reverse complement strand
TGGTCGACAGCAGCGGACTGAAGAGGAGCGCGTCGGCCGATGCGCAGGCCTCGAACGCGCGGAGGGCGCCGCCGCGATCGCCCGACGACAGCAGGAGCAGCGCCTGAACGTAGCGCAGCGAAATCTGCCAGCGCACGACGTGCGGCGTCGTCGTGCCCCGGGCGCCGTAGTCGTCGATCGACGCGACGAGCGCGTCGGCGTCGGACGCCTGGGCCCCCCGCTCGAGTGCGCGATACGCGCGCACGCAGAGCGCGGCGCCGGCATCGGCGGAATCGGCGGCCGCGGTTTCGAGCGTTGCGCCAGCCAGATGGTCGAGCAGCGCCGGCGATTCGCTGCGCAGGCCGATGGTGACCATCGCGCGGACGATCCAGGGATTCTCGTAGTCGCGCGCGAAGGCCAGGGCGTTCGAGCCGCCGGCGTCCGCGCGCGCCGTCAGCCCGTGGCGGAACGGCGCCGCTGATTTCGCCATCGGCGTCTTCATGCCGGTCACGATCCACCACTCGGCATCGCGAGGGTCATCGTCGGCGGCCCACAGGGCACGCCCCGCGTGCGGCAGCTTCATGCCGCCGCCGGCCGTCTGACCGTAGACGCCTTCGATGAACACGTGAGTCCGGAAGAGCGATTCGATCGACCTGCGATCGAAGACGTGGAGGTGATGAGGATTCGGATCGCGGCCGCTCTCGTCCACCCAGCGGTTGGGAATCGAGCCGATGATGCGGCCGGCGGGCGTCAGCAGGCGCGTGCACTCGCGGAGGAACGCCTCCGGTTCGGCGATGTGCTCGATGGTCTCGAAGCTCACGACGACGTCGACGGAGTCCGCCGGCAGATCGCGCAGCGATGCGAGATCGCGCGCGTCGAAGCCGAGCCGGCTGCGGCCGGCGCCGTAGTGCTCGCGCGCGTAGCGAATCGCGTCGGCGTCGATGTCGATGCCGGTCACGCGCGCGGCCAGCGTCGCGTCGGCGAGAATCGCCGATCCGTAGCCCAGCCCGCAGGCGGCGTCGAGCACACGATCGCCGGGACGAACGAACTGGCGCGCGAGCATGTAGCGGGCGACGTGCGCGTCGGCGCGGCGGCCGGCTTCGCGCAGCATGTCCATGTGCAGATCGCGTCCGGCCGCGAGATCGCCGAGCGCTCTGCCGACGCGCGCGTCGTCGGGCAGCCGCTCGTAGAGCATGAGCGCCGGGTCGGTGAGCCAGTCGAGCCCTTCGTACGGCACCAGCAGCTGGTGCAACGGATGGCGGCGGCAGTCGTGGGCGAGAAACGCGCGATCCCAGTGCTCGCGCGGCCGGCCGCTGGCGAGGACGAGCACTGCGCGCCGCGAGGCGCGAAGCAGTTCGCCGAACAGATGATGGCGGGCTGATGCGTCGAGAGCATCGAAGCATCCGTATGCGGCAACCAGATCGAACGATCGATCGGCGACGGCGATTCGGCCGGTCGGCAGGTCCGCGAGGGCGATGGCGTCCACGGCCCTGGCCCGATGGCGGGCGGCGACGGCCTCGGCGCCCGGCCCGACGTGCAACATTCGTCCGCCGCCGCACGCGGCGAGGACGCGGTCGATCATTCCGGGGCTGACGGGATCGAGCAGTGAATGCACGGTCGGACCAGCACGATTTTGCAAGCCAGGTGCCACGACCAGGTGGCGCCGCGATCCTCGGCGCCGGCTTCTGTCGGGTTTTCTGCCATGTCGGTTCACCGACACTGTCAGCCCGGCGGCCAGCGCCACGTGCGCGTCATCGACCGGAGATATGATCTCGGTCCATGAACAGCCGGTACACGTGGCTCAACGGGCAGATGATCGAGTCCTCGCGCACGACGATTCCGCTCCTCACCAGCGGGTTCCACTATGGGATTGGCGTCTTCGAGGGCATCCGGGCCTACGCCACCGATCGCGGCCCGGCGGTGTTCCGGCTGCGCGAGCACCTCGAGCGCTTCGAGTCGTCGGCGCGGATTCTCGGGTTCCTCGAGGTGCCTTATTCGGTCGCCGAGCTCACCGCGGCCACGGCGGAAACGATCCGGGCCAACGGCTACGACGAGTGCTACATCCGGCCGCTGCTCTACCTCGGCGAGGGCGGCTGGAATCTGACGCTCGATACCGGCAAGGCGCACGTCGCCATCGCGGTGTGGCAGGAATCCGTGTACCTCGGACACGACTCGCCGAAGCGGGGTCTGCGCGCCAACGTCTCGAGCTTCGCGCGCAGCCACCCCGGCGCGAACATGACCAAGGCGAAGATCTGCGGCAACTACGTCAACTCGTACCTGGCCAAGACCGAGTCGCACCGGCTCGGCTTCGACGAGGCGATCCTGCTCGATCCGGAAGGCTTCGTCGCCGAGTGCACCGGCGCCAACCTGTTCCTGGTGCGCCACGGCAAGCTGGTGACGCCGTCGTCGGAGACGATCCTCGAGGGCATCACGCGCAACACGGTGACGACGTTCGCTGCCGATCTGGGCATCCCCGTGTTCGAGGGGCGGGTCAGCCGCGATCAGCTCTATCTCGCCGACGAGGTCTTCGTCTGCGGCACCGCGGCGGAGATCGTCGGCCTCTGCGAGGTCGACGGGCGCCGGGTCGGAACGGGCGAAACCGGTCCGCTCACGAGACGTCTGCAGCAGATCTATGCGGACGCCGTGCACGGGCGGCATCCGCGGTCACCCGAGTGGCTCGAATACGTGGGGGTCGCGGCGGCGAAAGGCGTGTAGCGCTCTCATTGAGACGCCGCACGAAGTTTTCGGAGAATCCTGTCCTCGATCCAGTGTGAATCCCACCACTCGACCGGATTCACCATCCGGCCGTTGACCAGCATGGTGAAATGCAGATGGTCGCCGCCGGCGAGACCGGTCATGCCGCTCTTCCCGATCGGCTGATCCTTCTCCACCAACGTGCTCGCGGCGACGTCGATGGACGACAGGTGCGCATAGAGCGACTGCAGGCCCATGCCGTGATCGATGATCACGCAGTTGCCGTAGATGCCGAGCTCGTCGGCGAACAGGACCTGGCCGCGGTTGGCGGCGACGATCGGCGTGCCGGCGTATGACGCCAGGTCGAAGCCGAGGTGAACCTGGCGATCGACTTCCTTGCCCTGGTAGAAGTAGGTCCGCCGATCGGCGAACGCCGACTCGACGGCGCTGTTCGTGAACGGGTGGAAGACGACGCCCTGCCAGAGCATCTCGGCGGCGGTCTTCGGCGCGTAGGACGCGATCGTCTCGGCGTTCTTGCGGCGCAGCTCGCCGTTGATCACCTTGAACTGCTCGATCGTCGAGCCGGTCGGCGCCACGTCGGTCGTGCCCGCCAGGATCGCCGGCACGACGCGCTCCAGGAACTTGTCGTCGAGCCTGATCTGGCTCTGCTTGGCCGGCTTCGGAAAGACCCGGTAATCGAAGTTGGCGACGGCGTTGTTGCCGGCGTCGTCCCGGGCGAAGAGCCGGATCGGCGTGTTCAGATCCTGATCGTAGAGCAGCGAGAAGAACGCGACGCGCACCGCCGGATCGCTGATCTGGATGCCCGGCACGCCGAGCCGCGTCGCCGGGAAGCCGGGATACTCGATGTCGCCCACTCGCACACCGGAGGCGACGCCATCCGGCGCCACGCGATAGACGACGACCTCGCTGCC
>DASTCC010000304.1:0-12420 GCA_035711465.1 Vicinamibacterales bacterium | reverse complement strand
ATGAGCTCATCGCCTTTGATTGGTCGCCGTCACCTTCGGATCCACACGCACGTCCGCACGGGCGCGGGCGTCGGTCTATTGCTCACGACAGTCGCCGTCACTGCGGCCGCGCAGCCGGCGCCGCCGCCCGCGGGCCAGCCGGGATTGCGGCTCACGCTGCCGACGATCATCGTCACCGCGCAAAAGGAGCCGGGCGACAAGCAGAAGATTCCGGTCAGCGTCACCGCTGTCCCGAAGGACACGATTGACGCCGCGGCGATTCACATCGTCAGCGAAGCGTCGATTCTGGCGCCGAATGCGTTCTTCACCGAGGCGACGGCGCGCAAGCTCAGCAACGCGCGCTTCCGCGGCATCGGAGCGAGCCCGGGCAATCCGGCGATTACGACCTACATCGACGGCGTGCCGCAGCTCAACGCCAACTCGTCGAGCGTCGAGCTCCTCGACGTCGAGCAGATCGAGTTCATCCGCGGCCCGCAGAGCGCGCTATTCGGACGGAACACGCTCGGCGGGCTGGTCAACGTCTGGAGCGCGCGACCGTCGACGTCGTCGTGGCGCGGGACGGTGTCGGCGCCGTTCGGCAACCACGGCGCGTGGGCGGTTCGGGGCGCCGCCGGGGGCCCGATCGTCGACGACAAGCTGAGTCTGGGCGTTGCCTTCGCGCAGGTCGATCGCGACGGCTTCACCGTCAACGACACGACCGGCGACGACATCGACGACCGGTCGGCGTTCAGCGGCAAGGCGCAGCTGCTGTGGCTGCCCAACGACGCCTGGGAGGCGCGCGTCATCGTCAGCGGCGAGCGGGCGCGCGACGGCGATTACGCCTTGAACGATGTCGGCGCGCTGCGCGCCAACCCGTTTCACGCCTCCCGCGACTTCGAGGGCCGCGTCGATCGCGACGTCTTCGGCACGACCATCCTCGCCCGCCGCGCCGCCGGCGCCGTGACGTTCTCGAGCACCACTGGATTGCTGAGGTGGGACACGCGCGATGTCACCGATCTCGACTACACCCCTGCGCCGGCGGTGACGCGTGACAACGCCGAGAACAGCTTCCAGTTCACGCAGGAGATTCGCCTCGCGTCGGCGGAGTCGTCGCCGGTGCGACTCTCCGACTCGGCGCAGCTGCGCTGGCAGTCGGGCGTCTTCCTGTTCACGCAGGACTACGAGCAGGACGCCATCAACACCTACGGCCCCTTCGTCATCGCGCCGTCGCCTGCGCCGGTGATCCAGCATTCGCCGCGCTCCGCGCTGGACGACTTCGGCCTCGGCATCTTCGGTCATGCGACAGTGACGCTGAAGGATCGCCTCGACATCTCGGGTGGCCTCCGCTTCGACTACGAGAACAAGAACGCCGTGCTGGAGAGTTTTTTTGAATCGCCGTTCCCGCCGCCGGCGCCAGTCGATGCCGAAGAGAGCTTCACCAACGTGTCGCCGCAGGCGTCGGTGGCCTTCCGTCTCCAGCCCGACCGTACGGTCTATGCGACCGTCAGCCGCGGCTTCAAGGCCGGTGGCTTCAACCCGGCATCGCCGGCGGGCAGCGAGTCGTACGGCGAGGAGCTCAGCTGGAACGTCGAAGGCGGCGTCAAGACGCTGTGGGCCGAGGGCCGCGTCTCGGCCAATGCGGCCGTCTTCTTCATCGACTGGAACGATCTGCAGTTGAACGTGCCCGATCCGCTCGTGCCGGCGCAGTTCTACATCGCCAACGTCGGCGGCGCGACGAGCAAGGGCGTGGAGGTCGAGGTCGGGGCGCGCGTCGCGCCGGGCGTCGACCTGTTCACGGCCGTCGGCTTCACGCATGCCCGCTTCGGCGCCGGCGCGGTGTCGAGCGGCGTCGACGTCGACGGCAACACGATTCCCAACACGCCCGACTACACCACGAGCGCCGGGCTGCAGTACACGCGGTCGTTCGGATCCACCAGCGTGGTCGGACGCGCGGACGCGGTGTTCTACGGCGCGTTTCAGTACGACGATCTGAACACGATGGAGCAGGACGCGTATTCGCTCGTCAACATCCGCCTCGCCGTCACCAGAGGCCCGCTCGTCGCCGAGCTGCTGATCCGCAACGCGTTCGACACGGAGTACATCCCGTTCGCGTTTCCGTACCCGGCGCCGTCCGGGTTCATCGGCGAGATGGGGGCGCCGCGGACGGTCAGCTTCGGCATCGGCGTGCGGTTCTAAGGGTGGGACCGTCGTTCGCAGGCGCGAGCGGCGGCCTCCGATCTACTCGCTCCTGAGCACGATCATCGGATCCGTCCTCGCCGCCTGCGTCGCCGGCACGATCACGGCCGCGATTGCCACGCCCAGCAACGCGCTGGCAGCCACGCTGAACACGAATGGATCGGTCGGCTGTACGTCGGCGAGCATCGATTGCAGCATCTGCGCGAGACCGACGGCCAGCAGGAGACCGAGCGCGATGCCAGCCAGGCCGAGCATCAGGCCGCGCTGCAGGATCAGCCGGCACACCGTCGCGGGTTGGGCGCCGAGCGCCAGACGGATGCCGTACTCGCGCCGTTCGCGGCGGACGTTGTAGGCCATCACGCCATAGACGCCGACCGCCGCCAGCACTCCGGCGAGAGCACCGAACAGCGACGTCAGCGCCGAGATCAGCCGCGGCTGATTCACCGAGTCGGCGACGACGGTCCGCATCGTCTGCACGCGTGCCAGCGGCAGCCGTGCGTCGAGCGAGCGCACGATTTGCCGCGCCGGCTCGATGACCACGGTGGGATCCGCCGCGCTGGTGCGAAGAACGACGGTCATCGCGCCGAAGGTCTCCTGTTCGATCGGCACGTAGAGCTCGTAGGGGCTGTTCGCTTGCAGACCGTACGAACGGACGTCACGAACGACGCCGACGACGTGATACCAGGTCGCGTTCGGGCCGGGGTTGTTGCCGCGCACGAACCGGCGGCCGATCGGGTCCTGCCCCGGCCAGAACTTCTCCGCCGTTCGCGCCGAGACGATCGCCGACGTCGGCGCGCCGCGGCGGTCGCTGTCGTCGAAGAGCCGGCCCCTGACCAGATCGATGCCCATCGTCTCGAAGTAGTCGCCGCCGACCCAGCGGTACTCCACCGGCGGCGCGGCGGTCGCGGGCCACGGACTCCCGCCCTCGAGCGCTACCGGTCCGTTGAAGCCGAAACGGTACATCGGCAGATGACTGACGAGGCCGGCGCTCTCGATCGCGGAGACGTTGCGCAGCTGCGTCAGGAGATCGCGATACAGCGCGTCGATCGAGGATGAATCCTGATAGCGGGCGCCGGTCGGCGACAGATCGAAAGCGACGATGCGATCGGCGCTGAAGCCGACGTCGCGGCTCTCGAGCCTGAGAAGGCTCTTCATGAACAGGCCGGCGCCGATCAGCAGGGCGCAGGCCATTGCGATCTCGACGACGACCAGGCCGTTTCCGAATCGTCGTCCGGCGCCGCTGGCGCCGCTGCGCAGATCGTTCTCCCGGACGGCCGCCGCCAGCGCTCGTGACTGGAGGCGAATGACCGGCCACAGGCCGCAGAAGACGCCCGTCGCGAGCGACAGGCCGGCGGCAAACGCGAGGACCCAGCGATCGATGGCGATCGACTGCGCCCGCGGCAGAATCGTCCCTGCCATCGTCACGAACGTCGTCGTCGCCCAGTACGCGAGCAGGACGCCGAGCACGCCGCCGACACCGGCGAGCAACACGCTCTCGATCGTGATCTGCCTTGCGAGATCCCAGCGCGTCGCGCCGAGAGCGGTGCGCACCGCGAGCTCGCGCCGGCGCGACAGGCCGGAAGCGAGCAACAGATTGGCGACGTTGGCAACGGCGATCAGCAGGACCAGGATCACGGCGCCCATCAGCATCTGCAGCGGCCGCTCGACGGCGCCGACGACGGCGCGATAGAGCGACTGCACCTCGATGCCGTCGGTATAGCCATGTTCCCGGCCGAGTGTCTCGCCGAGCGCCTGCATCTCGGTGCGGGCCTGTTCGATCGACGTGCCCGGTTCGAGGCGGCCATAGGCCTGCAGGAAATGATTGAAGCGCTGGCGGCCGTCGTAGGCGAGCTGGACGGGCACGAAGATCTCGGCGCGCCGGTGCGCGAAGGCCGATGGCATCACCCCGACGATCTGGTGCGGCTCGCCGTCGATCGTCAGCGTCCGGCCGATCACCGTGCGATCGTCAGGAAAGCGCCTCTGCCAGTAGGTGTAATCGAGCACGACGACCTTCGGTCCGCCCGGCGTGTCCTCGTCCTCGGTGAACCAGCGTCCGATCAGCGGCCGCACCTCGAACACGTCGTTGACGAGCGACGCCGTGGCGCGCGCGGACGACACCCGCTCCGGATCGCCCAGCCCGGTGATCACATGAACGGACGGCGTCGACGCACCCAGTGCGACGAAGGACGTGTTGCGTGTCTTCCAGTCGATGTACTTGGGGAACGAGGCCGGACAGGTTTGACAGGCCGGGAACGTGTTGTAGACGAGCGTCAGCGCTTCCGGATTGGGGTACGGCAGCGGCTTGAGCAGCACACCGTAGAACAGGCTGAACACTGCCGTGGTAATGCCGATGCCGAGCGCGAACGCCAGAATGGCGAGGACCGTGACGGCGCGGCCGCGGCGTATCACCTTGAAGGCGTCCTTGACGTCGCCGACGACTCTCATCGCCACTCGCCGACCTTTCTGCCGGCGCCGGAGCCGGCGTTCCGAACGGGTGTAGGAATCGGCAATCGATTCCAGGTTGCCGAACGCGCGCCGGGCGGCGTCGCGCGCCTCGGCCGGCGGCAGTCCGGCAGCGATGAACTCGCGCGTCCGCATCTCGAGGTGGAACTCGATCTCGGAGGTCACCTCGTCACGAACCGGACGCTTGGAGCCAGCCATCAGGACCGCTCGAGCCCCAGCGCCGCGGCGGCGGCCTTCGTGTGTTTCTGCCAGCGGCGCAGCTCGCTGTTGAGGTGCTTGCGCCCCGACACGGTCAGCCGATAGAACTTCGCCTCGCGATTCGTGGCGGTCGTCCCCCAGTACTCCTCGAGCCAGCCTTTCGACTTCAGCCGGTGGAGCGCCAGATAGAGCACGCCTTCCTGCACCGACAGGACATCCGACGTGCGATCGCGAATCCACTTGCCGATGGCGTAGCCGTGCAGAGGCCTGGCGCTGACGGCCTTCAGAATCAGGACGGTGAGGGTGCCGCTGATCAGATCGTTGCCGGCCATGCGCCGGTACATCTATCACAGATACAGGTATTAGTGTTAGGGGTTAAGACGGCGCCGGGCCACGCCGTTTGATCCTCGATCAGCTCTCGCGCAGCACCTCAGCGGGATCGACACCCGCCGCGCGCCGCGCGGGCATCAGACACGCGGCCAGCGCCGCGGCGACGAGAAAGCCCGGCACCATCGACAGCGTCACCGGATCGGTGGCGCTCACGCCGTAGAGGGCGCTCGAGACGATTCGGGTCGTCAGGAACGTCGTGCCGAGGCCGGCCGCGACGCCGATCGCCACGATCGCCAGGCCCTGGCCGACGACGCGCCGCCCGATCTGGTACGGGTCGCCGCCGAGCGCGAGCCGAATCCCGATGTCGCGCCGGTGCTGCTGCACGAAGAACGTCATGACGCCGTAGATGCCGACGAGCGACAGCACCAGGGCCGTGGCGCCGAACGTCGCGACCAGCACGCTCAGGTAGCGAGGCTGGGCGAGCGATTCGTTGACCAGCTGATCCACCGTGGCGACGCCAGTCACCGCCAGATTCGGGTCGAGCTCGCGGAAGATCCGACCGAGCGGCTCGACGAGCGCCGCGGGCTGCGCCGATCGCAGCAGGACGTACCGGTTTCGATCGCGGTCACGGAGGGGCCAGTAGACCGTGCCTTCGTCCGGCGCGCCGAGGCCGAGGTACTTCGCGGTGCCAACGACGCCGACGACGGTGGTCCAGGCACAGGTGGAACACCCGCCGGAGCGGAAGCGGCGGCCGAGCACGCGCTGGTTCGGAAAGAAGCGCGCGGCCCAGGCGCGATCGACGACGACGACGTTCGGCGAGCCCGGCAGAAAGTCGCGATCGTCGAGCAGCCGTCCTTCCTGCAAGGAGAGACCGACGGTCCTGAACGCGTCCGGGGTGACGCCGACCCACGGACTCATCGGCTGGACGTTGCCGGGCGGCGTCGGCTGATCTTCCAGATCGATGTCGTTGCGCTGCTCCAGTTCGTCCGGCGGACGCCCGTCCGCGAAGGCGGCGGCATCCACGCCCGGGAGCCGGGCGAGCCGTTCGAGCGCCCGGCGCCAGAACGCGCCTGTCGCGGCCGCGTCCGGATACGCGCTCTGAGGCAGCGCGATCGATGCCGTCAGCACCCTCGCCGAGTCGACGCCGACGGGCACGTCCCGCAGCCGCTCGAGCGTCGTCAGGACGAGCACGGCGGCGATCAGGAGCGGCGTAGCGATCGCGAACTCGACTCCGACCAGGACGCGACGGACGCGCCGCGACGCCGGGCTGTCGGTGACCGACCGGCCGCCCGAGCGCAACTGACGATGTTCCGCGAGCCGCGCGCTGTGGATGGCGGGCACGATGCCAATCACGATCGCGCTGGCCAGCGACAGCAGCCCGAGCCACGCGATGGCCGGACCGCCCAGCCGGATCTCGTCGATCCGAGGGATGTACTCGCCACCGAAGACATGAATGAGCCGCAAAGCGCCCGCCGCGATCGCCAGGCCAAGGACCGCGGCGCCGATCGTCAGGAGCGCGGTTTCGGTCGCGAGATACTGCAGGATCCGGCGGCGCGACGCGCCGAGCGCCGCGCGAATCGTCAGCTCACGTCCGCGGCGCATCGATCGCGCGAGCAGCAGGTTCACCGCGTTGGCGCAGGCGATGAGGAGCACGCACCCCACCGCGGCGAGCACGAACACCAGCGTGGACCCGACGTCGCCGACGGCCCGGCGCTTCAGGTCCAGGAACGCGTAGCTCGCGTCCGCGTCCTGAAACGTCCGGCGGTTGATCGCCCGGAGCTCATCCAGCGCCGCCGCCGGCGTGACGCCCGGCTGCAGCCGCGCGATCGCGCGAATGAAGAACGGCCCCCGGCGCGGCGGCGGATTCCAATGCACGAGCCGGAAGATGGACACCCCGCGATCGAGCGGACTGCGATCCGCCGCGGCCACGCCGACGACGGTATGACCGACGCCATCGATCGGCAGTTCGCGCCCGATCGCCGACGGATCCGCGCCGCACTCCGTCGTCCAGAACTCGTGGCTCAGGACGACGATGTGGCGGCCGGGCTGATCGTCGGCCTGGTCGAACAGGCGGCCTCGCGCCGCGACACGACCGAGCGTCGAAAAGTACGCCCAGGTCACGCCTCGCGCGGTCACGCGGGCCGGCGCGGCGCCGCCGGTGACCGTGACGCTGTCCGTCTGATACGCCGCGAGGTGCGAGAACGCCGTCTGCTGTGCTTCGATCGCCCGGTAGTCCGCGACCGAGAGCGGATTCTGGAAACCCCGGCGGTCCCAGAAGATCCAGACCAGCGAATCGGGGTTCTCGTACGGCAAGGGTTTTACCAGCACCGCATGAATCACCGTCACCATCGCCGCCGTCGCGCCGAGGCCGAGCCCGACGGTCAGAACGAGCGTCGCCGTAAGACCGGGCGCGCGCAGCAGGCCGTGCACGCCGTGTTTGAGATCGCTCGACAACCCTGACATGAGGCCTCCACTGCCGGCGTGCGGAACGAGATTCGCCCGCACACGGTCCCGGAGAACGTGGAACGGGTACCAGCGGCGTTGCCGCCGCAACCAGCGCCGGGCTTCCCTGTCGCCATGCTGGTGCCGCCGCAGCTCGTACAGCTCGGCCAGATCGCTGTCGATCGCCTGACGATCGGCAGCCGAAAGCAGCAGTCGGAGGAGCCAGCGCACTGAGTCGTTAGACTAACAGCGCTAGTGAACGGTTGGCAGGGGTCGATAGGCCCGGACTACCGGGGCCGTGGCGTCTTGTCGGTGCTCTTGAGCATGTAGAGCGGCCGGCCCTTGACCTCGTCGTACACGCGCGCCAGGTACTCGCCGATCAGGCCGATGAACGTCATCTGCAGGCCGCCCATCGCGAGCACGCTGACGAGCACCGAGGTCCAGCCGGGCGGCGTGTGGCCGAGGAAGTGCGCGACGACGGCGACGGCGCCGTAGAGCGCGCTCGCGGCGAAGATGCAGAGGCCGAAGTAGAACGCCAGTCGCAAGGGCGTCGCAGAAAACGAGGTCACGCCATTCCACGCGAGCTGCGCCAGCTTCGCGAGCGAGTACTTCACCTCGCCGGCGTGGCGCGTCCCGACCTCGTATTCCACCAGTGCGGACTGGAAGCCCGTCCACGGCACGAGGCCGCGCATGAACTTCTGCCGCTCGGAGAACGACGTCACCACGTCGACGACCCGCCGGTCGAGCAGCCTGAAATCCGCGGCGCCCGGCGGCAGGTTCAGACCGGAGATGCGATTCATCAGCCGGTAGAACCCGAGCGTCGCCATCCGCTTCAGCACGCCCATCGACCGCCCGAATTCGCGCGTCGTCATCACGACGTCGGCGCCGCCGAGCCAGTGGCGCACCAGCGCCGGAATGACGTGCGGCGGATGCTGCAGATCGCCGTCCATCGTGACGACGGAGTCGCCGGTCGAATGCTCGAGGCCGGCGAGCAGCGCCGCCTGATGGCCGAAGTTGCGCGTGAAGCTCAGGTAGTTGACGCGCGGATCCCTGGCGCGCAGCGCCTCGAGGATCGACACCGTCCGGTCACGGCTGCCGTCGTCGACGTACAGAAACCCGAAGGTCACGCCCAGCGGTTCGAGCGCGGCCACGACCTGGCGATAGAGTTCCTCGATGTTGCCTTCTTCGTTGTAGACAGGGACGACGACTTCGACGTTCATTGGCTGGTGTGGGAGCATAAGAGACGGGGTCTCGAACTACAAGACCTGACCGTTCTTCAGCGGGACGGATTCACGACCAGCACCACATAGCGCTGCATGTTGATCAGCACGTCGGTGGCGCCAGGCACCGACTGCAATTCCGCGAGCACCGCCGTGCCGTCGTCGTCGTAGCCGAAACGATCCAGGACGATCGCGCGAACGCCGCGAGCCGCGAGCAACGAAGGCAGATCGCGCGTCGGCGTCGCGGCCGCATCCGCGTGCAGGCGCTGCCGGTCGGGTGTGTTCGCCGGATGACTCCAACGCAGTCCGCGCGCCGCGCTCTGCGGGCGGAACAGGTCGAGGCGCGCCATTCGATTCGTGCCCGCCTCGAGCGGCTGGAGCCGCACCGGCAACTGGAAGACCAGGGCGCCGACTGGCAGGCGGGCCTCCGTGATGAAGATCATCCGTCGAAGCTCGTGAAACTCGGCCATGACCTCGGCCCTGCTGGCGACGACCGGGCGCAGCGCCACCGACTGATCGAGCACGCCGAGCAGAAGTACGACGGCCCAGAGAGCGCCGCGCCAGGCCCGGCGCTGCCGCGTCATCCGATCGATCGCCAGCGCGACGCCGGCGAGCGAGAAGAACGCGATGAACGGCGTCATCCGCGCGAAGACACGAATATGCGGCGTCACCAGCTCGCTGAAGACGGCGCCGAGTCCGCCGACCATCGCGACGAGCGTCGCCGCGAGCACGAGCCGTGAGGCGGTGCGGACGGTTTCGCCTTCGTCGTCGTCTGTGATCAGCGTCGGGAAGAACAGCAGGCCGAGAAGACCGCAGAATCCCAATGTCGCGATCAGGCCGAGGCGCGAGTTCACCGACTCGGTGTCATCCGGAAAACGCGCCGCCGCGTCGGCCGCGGCCCACGCTCGAAAGGGTCCGAACCAGTGGGCGGGCAGCGGCGTGACGAGCGATCGCAGTTTCAGGCCGTAGATCTCCGAGTTGGCGGCGTCGCGGAACGAGGCCTCCGGGTTGTCGGGATCCCGGGCGGCGAGGACCGGACCGACGTTGATGAGCGAGATCACCGCCACGATGCCCGCGGCGGACGCGCCTGCGACGACGACGGCGCGGCTGCGCTGACGGAAGAGCGCGGCGAGAGCGCCGACCGCGATCAGGACGAGACCGGCGAGCGCGAAGTAGGTGGCGTTCACGGCCAGCAGCACGTTGCCGGCGATCAGGCCGATCCAGCTGCGCCCGCGGAGACGCTCCGGGCGACCGGCGGCCAGCAGCAACGCCGTCGTCGCGGCAAACGGCACGAGGTACGGCGTCAGACCCAGGTAGGTGGTGTTTCGCGTCAGCGCGAAAGGACAGAGAGCAAAGAGCACTCCCGTGCACCACGCGCCGATCTCCGACACGCCAAGCTGTCGAAGGCACCACGCGGAGACGGCGCCGCCGATCACGAGCATCAGCACCCACGTGGCGAAGACCGCACGGATCGGATCGGGGATCGCGAGGCCGACGAGACGAAGCAGGAACTGATCGACGTGCGCGGCCTGCGGACGGAGCAGCGGGTCGTCGGGCGCCAGCACCTCGAGATCGGGGTTCGTCCACCACAGTCCCTTCTCGATCGTCGTCCGTGCCTGGACGATGGCAAACGCCGCGTCGTGGTCGAGGGCGAGCGGCGCGTGCGCGTCGAACTGGCGGCCGCCGAGCATCAGCCACACCGCGAGCGCGACGATCGCGGGCTGCGCGGCCCAGAGGATCAGGCGGCGGGCGCGGGTCACGGCTGCCGCCGCTTTCGCGCCGCGACGAACATGATGTCGTGCAGGTTGAGGTAGAACCCGATCGGCGGCAGCCGGCCGGTCAGCGCGCGCTCGAGCCTGCCCGAAACGCGACGGACGAGCGGACGTTTCGAGAACAGGCCGAGCAGGTGCAGGACGTTGAGCACGTCACGGTGCGTGCCGACCGAGCGGATCGGGAGCACGTCGAAGCCCACGCTGTCGAGCAGGCGCGTCATCGTCGGCCGCGAGAAGTAATTGAGGTGCGACGGCGGATGAATCATTCGCCAGCGGGCGCCACGGACTCGCGCCATCGTACTGCCGATGTCGCCGGTCGTGAGAAACAGCCAGCCCTCGTCGCTGAGCACTGCCTGCGCCTTCGCGAGATACGCGCGCGGATCGAGCAGGTGCTCGATCGTGTCCCACATGCAGACCACGTCGATCGGCCCGTCGACCGGATACGAGAGGAACTCGGCGAACTCGGCCCGCGTGCCGAGCGCTCGCGCCGCCGCAATCGCGGGCTCGTTGACGTCGATGCCGGTGGCGTCGAACGACGATTGCGCCTGTTCGAGGAAGAAGCCGTAGGCGCAGCCGACTTCGAGCAGCCGGCCGCCCGTGGCGCCGGCGCGCCGCATGTGCTTCAGGTACGCCTGGAAGTTGCGCGCAAACGTCGGCCGCTGCCTCGCGTAGTCGCCGAACTCGGCGCCGGTGAAGTACTCGCCGGCGTAGAGCGCCTCGATCTGCGCCGGCAGATCGGGCGTGCGCGGCAGGAAGACGTAGCCGCACGCGCGGCAGCGCGCGAGCGGGCCGAGCACCGGCGCGTCGAATGCCGCGCCGCCGCAGATCGTGCACGGCTCGCTCATTTCAAGCCGCCCACGGGCCGCAGATCGAGCACGAGGTATTCCCAGCTCTCGGCGACGAACGTCGCCCCGGCGGCGGTCAACAGTTCCCGCAAACGCTGCCCCTCGTCGGCATACGCAGCGCGGTTGATCGAGATCAACGAGAAGCCGAGGCCGGCGAGATGCCTCGGCAGATTGTCGGGCTCGACGCGCGCGACCTCCTGTTCCCACTCCCGCTGAGCGTCGGTCAGCGCCGGATAACTCCATCGCAGCTGGCGCGTCGTGAGGTAGGCGCGGAAGTGTCCGTACACACCCATGCGGCCGACGCCGGAATCGAGCGGATACGGCCGCACCGGCAACTGGTAGACCATGGCGCCGGCCGGCAGCGTGGCTTCGATCGGAGCCCAGAACCTCTCGCTTTCTTCGAATCGCTGCGCGAGGTCCGCGCGCTCGTGAGCCAGATCGCGGAGCGGCGGCAACTGATCCGCGACGCCGAGCGCCAGCACGACGGTGAAGGCCAGCACCCGCAGACGCGCAGCACGCCCGCGCAACCAATGGTCCAGCCACGTGGCGACTCCGGCCAGCGCGAGGAATGCGATGAGCGCGGAGACGCGATTGTAGGCACGGATCTCCGAGGAGACGAGCAGGCTGAACAACGCGCTCAGACCGCCGACCGTGCCGAGCAGCAGCAGCGCGGCGGTCAGCACGGCCGTGGCGCGCAGCCGGCGGGCGCGCGCGTCTGCCTCCGGCGTGCGAGGAAACACGAGCAGGCCCAGCAGGCCAAGAAAGCCGGCGGCGCCGACCATGCCGAGGCGCGCGCGCGCGTTCTCGTTCTCCGACGGAAAGCGCGCGATGTCCTCGCGCGCCTGCCACCGCTGAAACGGCGGAAACCAGTGATGCGTCGTCGGACTGATCAGGCTACGGATCTTCAGCCCGTAGATCTCGGCCTCCGTCACGCCGTGCGCGACGCCTTGCGGCTTGCCGTGCACGCGCCATGCG
>DASTCC010000303.1:0-3558 GCA_035711465.1 Vicinamibacterales bacterium | reverse complement strand
GGTCAGGGTCCCGCGCCGCGGAATCCGACTCGGCGCCACTGATCGAGTCCGTCAATCCGGCCTCGGGCGACATCATTGCCAGCGTTCGTGCCACCACCGAAGCCGAATACGACCGCCTGGTAGAGGATGCACGCTCGGCATTTCTCGAGTGGCGGAAGGTGCCTGCGCCGGTGCGCGGTGAGGCGATTCGCCTGCTGGGCAACGCGCTGCGCGAGCACAAGGATGCCCTGGGAAGCCTGGTCAGCCTGGAGAACGGCAAGATCAAGGCGGAGGGCGACGGCGAAGTCCAGGAGATGATCGATATCGCGGATTTCGCGGTCGGCCAGTCCCTCATGCTGTACGGCAGGACCATGCATTCGGAGCGCCGCATGCACCGCATGTACGAACAGTGGCACCCGCTCGGGATCGTCGGCACGATCTCGGCGTTCAATTTTCCCGTTGCTGTATGGGCCTGGAACGCGTGCATCGCCGCCATATGCGGCAACGTCAATGTGTGGAAGCCATCGCCGAAAACGCCGTTGTGCGGAGTGGCGGTGCAGAAGATCTGCAACGAGGCGCTCGCGGATGCGGGATTTCCCGAGATCTTTCACCTGTTCAACGATGGCGACAACAGCCTGGCGCAGAAATTCGTCGACGATCCGCGCATCGACCTGCTTTCCTTCACGGGCTCGACGGCCGTCGGGCGAAAGGTCGGCGAACGCGTGGCTGCGCGCATGGGCAAGAGCCTGCTCGAACTCGGCGGCAACAACGCAATCATCGTCGACGAACATGCCAATCTCGACCTCGCCGTCCCGGCGATCGTGTTTGGCGCCGTTGGTACTGCAGGACAGCGTTGCACGTCGACGCGGCGCGTCATCGTGCACGAATCGCGCATGCAGGAACTGAAGGAGCGGCTCGTCAAGGCCTATGGCCAGGTGCGGATAGGCGATCCTCTGGATCGAAAGACGCTGATGGGTCCACTGATCGACGAAGCAGCCATAGACAGGGTGACGAAAGCAGTCGCGGCCCTGCGCGAGGCAGGCGGCGAAATCCTGTACGGCGGCAAGGTCCTGGATCGGCCGGGTAACTTCATCGAGCCCATCATCGCGGTGGCGCAAAACGACTGGGACGTCGTGCAGAGGGAAACCTTCGGCCCGATCCTGTACCTGATTGCGGCGCGCGATCTCGATGAAGCGATAGAGCTGCACAATGCCGTCGTCCAGGGACTGTCGTCGGCCATCTTCACGGACCGGCTGCAGCACGCCGAGTATTTTCTTTCACAGCTCGGTTCCGACTGCGGCATCGCCAACGTCAATATCGGCACCTCCGGCGCCGAGATCGGCGGCGCGTTCGGCGGCGAGAAGGAAACCGGCGGCGGCCGCGAGTCCGGCTCCGACGCCTGGAAAGCCTACATGCGTCGTCAGACCAACACGGTCAACTGGTCCGACGCCTTGCCCCTGGCTCAGGGGATCAGGTTCGGGGACTGAGCCAGAACTCAACACTCAAAACTCAAAACTTCAAACTTGGTTCTGCAGCCTGCAGCCTGCAGCCTGCAGCCTGCAGCCCGCCGCCCGCAGCGTCACTCGGCCCTTAACGCGCGCACCGGATCCACGCTCGCCGCGCGCCGTGCCGGCCCGAGGGCGGCGGCGACCGCGACGATCGTGAGCGCGAGGGCGCCGCCGGCGAACGACGTCGCGTCGACCGGCTCGATGCCGAAGAGGAGCGCGCGGAACGTCTGGCCGAGCGCCAGCGCGATGCCGAGGCCGATCGCGCCGCCCGCCAGCGCCGGCGCCAGGCCGCGCCACACCACGTTCGACAGGATCCGCCGGCGCGACGCGCCGAGCGCGACGCGGATGCCGATCTCGCGCAGGCCGGCGCCGACCAGATACGACAGCGTGCCGTAGATGCCGACCGCGGCGAGCGTCAGCGCCAGCGCGCCGAAGGTGACGACGAGGCGGCTGGTGAACCGCGGCTGCGCGGTCGCGCGGGCAACGAGCGCGTCGAGCGCCGTGATTCGCGTCACCGTGGTGTTCGACGGCGACGCAGTCACGATGTCCTTCGCCACCGGCGCGATCGCGTCCGTCGCCGCATCCGACTTCACCAGCACGTTCAGGCTGCCGGAGCTGTCCTGCGTGAAGGGCACGAACACGTGGAGGCCGGGTGCCTCGCCGATCTGGTGAAACTGGATGTCGTCGACGACGCCAATCACTTCCCGCCACGACACCGAGTCGATGTCGGGCAGCCACATCGATTGGCCGATCGCGTTCTCGCCCGGCCACAGCGTCTTCGCGGTCTGCGCGGAGACCATGACGACGCCGCGTTCCGGCCGCGTTGGCGTCGTCATCTGCTCCTCGGTGAAACGATCGGTGGCGTTGAAGGTGCGGCCGCTGATGAGCTTGATGCTCATCACGTCGAAGTAGCCGTCGGTGACCTTCTGCTGCACGCCGGGCCACCGCGCCGGATCGCCGCCCTCGCGCCCGCGGCCCCTGCCGAGCGTCGACGGATAGGCCGCCGGGCCCAACGGCACCTGGGTCGTGATCGCGGCGCGGCGGATGCCAGGCGCCGCTTCGAGCCGTTCGATCACCTGATCGGCCCACTGCACGCGGATGAACCACGGCCGCCTGATCTCGCGCGGAAACGGCGGCTCGGCGGTGAGGCTCAGCACCCGGTCGGGCTTCCAGCCGAGGTCGAGCGCCGTGAGCTTCAGAAAGCTGCGCGTCAGCATGATCGCGAGCACGACCAGCGTCGCCGCGCCCGCGCACTGCGCGACCGTGAGCGCCAGGCGCGCGCGCTGTTGCGCCCGGCCGGTGCCGGCGCCCGCCGATCCGCTGCGCAGGCCGCTGACGGGCTGCGCCTTCGGAACGCGCAAGAGCGGCATGATGGTGAATGCGGCGAGCGCGATCAGCGTCGCCGTCGCCGCGCCGGCCAGGGTCGGCCGATCCAGGACGACCGCGTCGAGCCGCGGAATGCCGGGCGGCGCCGCGGCGCGGAGAGCCGAGACGCCGAGCGACGCGAGCAGCAGCCCTAGCGATCCGCCGAGCACCGCGATCACCGCGGCCTCCGCCAGCCAGAGGCGCATCAGGCGCCACACGCCGGCGCCGAGCGCCGAGCGCACCGCCGTTTCCCGCGCGCGCGACACCGCGCGCGCCATCAGCAGGCCGCCGACGTTCAGGCACGCCACCAGCAGCACCACGCCGACCGCCGCGACCAGCAGCCAGGTGGCGCGGCCGAAGTTGCCGACGATCGACGAGTGCAGCGACTCGATCTCCGCGGTCCAGCCGGCGTTGGTCGACGGCATCCGCTCGGCGAGCCCGGCAGCCGCGGCCTCGAGCTCGGCACGCGCGCGGTCGAGGGTCACGCCGGGCTTCAGCCGCGCGATGACGCGGTCGTACCGCCAGTTGTGCAGAATGCGCGCGACCGGCAGCTCGACGATCTGCGGCCGATAGACGTCGACCGGCTGGGTGAACGCGAAGCCCTTCGGCAGCACGCCGACGATGCGGTAGCCGTCGTCGTCGTTGCCGCCGACGTCGGTGAGCGTCGAGCCGATGACGTCGCGGCGGCCGCCGCACAGCCGCTGCC
>DASTCC010000302.1:0-8319 GCA_035711465.1 Vicinamibacterales bacterium | reverse complement strand
ACGAGATGACCGCGCGCGATCACCGGACGTCCCTGATCGCGAGGTCGAGCGTGGCCGGCGTGAACGCGGCGACCGACAGGCGCGTCGCCTGACGCGCGAACACTTCAAGGCGCTTCGGATCCTGCCAGTCGTCGCTTTGAGCCTCGTCGATGGCGATCACGTAGTACTCGCCGGGAGGAAGGTGATCGAAGGTGTACGCGCCTCTGGTCGTCGTCGCCCGCCTCAGCAGTCGCGAGCCGGTGCCATAGCCGGTCCACCTTGCGGGATCGACGGGGAAGGCGATGACGGCGGCCGCATCGACCGGCCCACGCACGTCTTTGACTACGCCGCCGACCTTCGACGGCTTGTCCGTGTAGGTGATCACGAACGTCGTCGCGTCCGATTGCAGATCAAATGCGCGGTCGGTGACGTCCCTGCCGTCGAGCGTGATCGACTGCACGAACCAGCCGCCGAACTCGGTCGGTCTCACGATGACGCGACCGCCGGGCGCGACCGTCGAAAACGCCTGCTTGCCGCGGACGGCGGTGGCCACGAATCGCCCCGGTCCACCGAACGGCGTTTCGAACGTCATGGCTCCATCCGCGATGATTGGCGGAATTGAACTCGAGCCGTTGAAGACTCTTCGTCCCTCGACTCGAAGCGCGGGGCTCAAGGCAACCGTGAGATCGTCGATGTCGTTCGTGCCGACCGTGATCGACTGCGACACCCAGTACGGCTCCCGGCCCGCCTGCACCTCTCGTATCAGGAAGCGGTTCGCCTGGCTGAGGACGTACTCGCCCGGAGGGACGTCGAGAAATGTGAATCGTCCGTCGACGGTGCTTCGTGCGTTGGCGGTCGTGAACATCGCGATCATCGCGCCCGAGCCGCTGTAGAGCCCGTCGGCCACGCCGTTCATGGCGTCGCCAAGCAGCCGAAGCATGATCGGCGGCACGGCATCACCATTCGGCGTGGTCAACCGTCCGGAGATGCGAACCGCCGGGACGGGTCTCAAGGTGATCGTGAGATCGGAGCGTTCGTCGCCGGCGCCGATCACGATCGGCGTCGCGGCAGAGACGGTCGCGCTGTCGGGGAAGTACGTCGACCGGTAGTTCTGCCGGCGCCCGTTGGACGCCGGTGGCGGTGGAACGACGACGCGCGCCAGCGTCAGCAGCGCGAAGTCGCCGAACTGCAGGATTCCGCGCGTGCCGAGCGGCGCGGCTTCCATGACGCCGCCATAGAACAGGTCGTTCCTGATTTCGACATCCTGGACCGCGGCATCCAGAGTGACGACCGGCAGCGTCGTCTGGGTCACCGGCACGCCGACGACATAGGTCGCGGGCCGCAAATCGGCTATCCGGAACTGTCCTCGATCGTCGGTGATCGCCGATGCGCCCGGACTGATGTAGTCACCGAATACCACACGGCCTCCGGTGAACCGGCGCTCGAGCGCTCGCACGCCGATGCCGACGACAGGCTCGCCGGCTTCGTCGACGACGCTGCCGGCGATGACGCCGTACCTCCAGATCGTGAGCACGACGCCGGCGCGGCGTTCGTCGGCCGCGATCACGATGTTCTGCGTCTGCCCGTAGGGACGCCGTTGTCCGTAGCCGCCGCCCAGATAGCCCTCTTTGGTGGCGTAGAGGAAGTACTCGCCGGCTGGCAGCTGTGAGAAGAAGAACCGTCCCTCGGCGTCGGCCATGACGCGTCCCCGAGGCGAGCTGGGGTCCTGCATGAGCCCCGGGGTCGTCAACTGGACGATCGCCTCCGGCACCGGCGTATCGTTGCCGTCGATGATCTGCCCGATGATCATGCCGCTCGGCGGCGCCTGCGGCACGTTGGCCGGCGTCTGCGGAACTCGCGGGGCGGACGCACCCGCGCGGACCACCAGCGCGAAGCTTGCGGCGGCGAGCGCAACCCGGGACCGGGTGAACGCGGTCATGGCGGTGTCTGACAATCTTACGACCGGCAGGTTCCGCGATTTACGTCACAATCACTGACGGAGCCAGATGATGAAACTCCGCACCTACGTGAACTTCAACGGCCGCTGCAAGGAAGCCTTCCAGTACTACGAGAAACACCTGCACGGCCGGATCGTTTTCCTGATGACGCACGGCGAGATGCCCGGTCCGAGTCCGCTCGGACCAGAGTGGAAGGACGCCGTGCTGCACGCGCAGATCGCCATCGGCGGCACCGAGCTCATGGGCGCCGACGTGCCAAACGCCGAGCCGATGCGCAGCGCCTACCTCTCGATCAACGCCGACAGCAACGAGGAGGCCGAGCGCCTCTACAAGGCGCTCGGCGAGGGCGGCCGCATCCTGATGAAGATGGAGGAGACGTTCTTCGCGTTCCGCTTCGGCCAGGTACAGGACCGCTTCGGCCTCAACTGGATGATCCTGCACGAACGGCCGCAATAAGTACCAGCAGGTGCTCCGGGTCGGGTTGAGGTCTGTTCTAGGTTCTCAGTTCTAAAGTTCGATTCTTGCCTCAAGAGACCGGACGCCCGGTCATACCCGCCGGATTCCCGGTCAACTTGCCGTCGAATTCGGCGTCGCGGGCACGCCATCCGGCGTCGCGGTCATGGCGTGGGTGCGTCAGCGGCGGGAGGATCGCGCCTCAGGGGAGGTCGCGATGATTCGATCCCAGCGTCAGTTCATCCGCCAGCTCGGCATTCTCGATCCGAATCCCGACGACACGCTTTATCAATCGTTGATGTTCCAGCCGCGCGTCGTCGGCGTCATCGTCTCCGCCGGCGTGCTGCTCCAGAGCGCGCCGTTGTTCCTGCTCCTCGCCGCGGCGCTCTATTGGAGCGCGGTGCGGCCCGACCGCAACGTGTTCGACACGCTCTACAACGGACTGGTCGCGCGGCGACGCGGGCTGCCGGCCGTTCCCGTCTCGCTCGCGCCGCGTCGCGCCGCGATGGGCCAGGCCGGCACGCTGGCGCTGATCATCGGCGTGGCGATCGCGACGGAATCGGCGATCGTCGCGTGGCTGTTCGAAGCCTTTCTCGCAATCGCGGTGGCCGGAGTGATCTTCGCGCGCCACTGCGCCGGCGCGTGCATCTATTATGCGGTCCAGGGTCTGCTGAGCGGCTGGCTCAGCGCGCCGTCACCCGGATCACATCCAGCCGCAGCATCTGACCTGCGAGCGGCTTGTCGGTGACGCCCTTGATGATCTGCAGCCGATCCGGACGCTTGGGATCGGACTCCGCGTTGTCGATCTGACGATCGTTGCCGTCGACGACGCGGACGACGACGGTGGCGCCGGCAGCCATCGGGATGGTGGCCTCGAAGTCCTCGTTGTAGATCGTGTGGCCGACCTTCGGATAGTGGTTCAGCCAGTAGGTCTGCTTCGGATTCGAGACCTCGATGTGCCAGGCCGACCAGTCGCGCGCGCGAACGGTGCCGCCGACCTGGTAGTACGGATGCTCGGTCAACGGGGTCTCGCCGCCCGTGATCGTCGTCGGCTCGAAGATACCGCGCATGCGGAGCCTGACGTCATGGACCGCGCCGGTCTTGCCGCCGAGCGTCACCGTTTTCTCGACCAGCTGCTTGTGCAGACAGGTATCGGGCTGCGGCGCATACTCGCCGGTGCACTCGTCGTGCAGGAACAGCTCGTGCAGGCCCGCGGCGACGCGATCGGGATCGGCCGCCGATCCTCGCTGCGCGGCGGCGCCGACACCCAGAGCGATCGAGGCAACGAACAGGAGCAGCGGAAACGCCGGCGTGCGGCAGCGGCTCATGCGACGAGACTATGACAGATTTCGCTGCTGCCGCAGCCGCGCGATCAACGACGTGCCGATCGCGGCTGGCATCGCGACCTCGGTCGCATCGCGCACGATCCGCGGCGTCGCGCGATAGGACGCGACGAAGGCCTGGCAGCGCGGGCACCCCGAGACGTGCGCCTCGAGCGCGGCCACCGTCATCGCCGGCAGCATCCCCTCGAGATAGTCCATCAGCCGATCGACGCCCGCCGCGCAGACTGTGTCGCTCATGACTGCTCTCCGATGGCGGCCTGAAGATAGCCGCGCAGCATCAGCCGGGCGCGGTGCACGCGCTGCCGGACCGCGGCGGGATCGATGCCGAGGACTTCGGCCACTCTGGCCGTCGGCATCTCCTCGAGATCCCGCAGCACGAACGCGTCGCGATAGATGTCCGGCAGCCGCGCCAGACCCTCGCGGGCCTTGCCGGCCAGCGCGGCGCGATCGATCAGTTCGTCGGCCTGCGACACCACGCGCAGTTGCGCGGGTTCGTCGCGGTGCATGCCGGCGGCATCGAACGCGGGCAGGAATCGATCGAGCGGCTCCGCCGGCCGCCGCGCGCGTGCGCGGCGGTGCATCAGCCCCGCGTTGACGGCGATCCGGTACAGCCAGGTGCCGAAACTGGCTTCGCCCCGGAAAGTCGCCAGGCGCCGGTAGACCTGCAGGAACGTCTCCTGCAGCACATCCGGCGCATCGGTCTCGCTCGTCAGGCGTCCGGCGAGGCGGAAGACGCGGGCCTGATACCGCCGCACGATCGCCTCGAAGGCGTGGTCGTCCCCCGCCGCGGCGCGCGCCGCCAGTGTCTCGTCGCTCGGCTCGGACGAGGGGACGACCGTTCTCATCGCCTGACGCCGATCATCGCGTCTCGATCGCGGCCTTCAGCTTCGCCGCCAGGTCCGGCGTGACTTCGGTCACGCCGTGCGCGGCGGCCGCGTGCGCGGCGACCTGCTTCAACAGATCTTCCTCGGTCGCCGCACTCGCTTTGAAATCGCATCCAGGGACGACGTGGCCGCAGGCGATGTGCTTTGCGGGCGTCCGTGTCGGGTTGCTCATCGATCCTCCTTCCGGCCCGGCGGGCCGGCTGACACCCCTTAGGATGCCGCAACCTGAGAAGTGTGACCGCTGTCACGCCGCGTATCGCTCCGGCATCAATCTATGTGATGAGCCTCCACGTTGCCGGTCTCTGGCGCTACCCGGTCAAGTCGCTCGCGGGGGAGCAGTTGACCGAAGCCATGCTCGCTCCTGATGGCATCGTCGGCGACCGCCTCGTGGTCGTCGCCGGCCCCGAGGGGGTGCGCACCTCGCGAAGACACTATCGCCTGCTTGGCCTGCGCGGCACGCTCGACGATCGCGGCCGGGCGTTGATCAATGGAAGGCCCTGGGACAGCGCCCAGGCGTTGCGGCTGGTTCAGGAGGCCGCTGGCGACGACGCGTGGCTCGAGGAGTCGCACGAGAGCAACCGCTTCGACATCCTGCCGTTGCTCGTTGCGACCGACGGCGCGGTGGCGTCGTTCGGCCGCGACGTTCGCCGGCTGCGTCCCAACATCCTCGTCGGCGGTGTCGAAGGGCTGGCCGAATACGACTGGCCGGGTCTGACGCTTCGCATCGGCGACGCCATCGTCAGCGTCGATTCACGCCGCGGGCGCTGTCCGATGACGACGGTCGATCCCGACACGCTCGCGCGCGATCCCGAGGTGCTGAAAGACATCGGCCGGAGATTCGGCGGCCGGCTCGCACTCAATGCGGGTGTCGCTCGAGGCGGATTGCTTCACGAAGGCGACGCGGTCTCGCTCGAGGCGAGCGCGCCGGCACCAGGCGCCACTCATCGTCACGCGTCGTAACGGATCGTCACCGTTTCTCGAGCCACTTGTCGATGTCGTTCCAGAACGGCGCCATCCGTCCGGCGGCGCGAACGAACATCGCATGGTCGGCGCCGGGATACTCGACGACGGTGAAGGGACGTCCCTGGCTGGCGAAGCCGCGCAGGATCCTGGCGGTATCGCGTTCCGGAATGCTCTCGTCCGCCTCACCGAGCAGCCAGAGGCCGGGCACGTCGAGCTTCTCGAGCACCGGCCGCGGATCGAAGCCGCGATCGCCGCTGAAGCGCGACAGCTCGTCGTAGGCCTTGTCGAGCGACGCGCCATCCGGCTCGCCGAACCGGCTGTAGTAAATCTCTTCGCCGACAGAAACAGCGGGACCGGAGATCAGGATCATGAACGCCGGCCTGCTGTCAGCGGCGGCCAGCGGAATGATCCAACCGGCCTGGCTGACGCCGACGAGGCCGATGCGTGCCGGATCGATGTCGGGTTGACGCCGCAGGAACGCGACGCCGGCCGCCATGTCGCTCGCGAGCAGCGCCAGCATCCGCGCGCCGTTCTGGACGCCGACCGACGCGTACTCGCCGCCCGATTCGCCGACGCCGCGCTTGTCGTAGCGGAGCACGGCGTAGCCGCGGCGGACGAGGTTGTCGGCGAAGAAGCGGTGGTCGTCCTTCGTGAGCCGTCCCGATCCGTGGCCGACGACGACGGCGGGGAACGGGCCGCGGCCTTCGGGCCGATCGAGACGATAGCTCAGCGTGATGTCGCCGCTGGGGAAGCGGCCCTGCGGCGGCGCCTGCGCCAGGACCGATCCGCGGCCGCAGGCGGCGGTCGTGAGCAGCAGGGAGAGCACGATCGCGGCGTGACGCATGACGCTCTTTATATCTCAAGTGAGATACATCAGGCTCCGTGTCCGGGGCTTGTTCGTTTCCGCACAAACCGGGCGGTCGTGAGGCCGCACTTCAGACGCGCGGAGGTCGCGCGGCAGTGACAGAATGGCGGGTCACCTACGAGGAGGAGCAATGAACCCGGTCAACTGGTTCGAGATTCCAGCCAAAGACCTCGCCCGCGCGAAGTCGTTCTACGGTCATGTCTTCAGCGTCGAGCTCCAGCACATGGACATGGGCCCGGCGGCGATGGAGATGTTCCCGGCCGACCAGGGCGCCCCCGGCGCCGGCGGCGCGCTGATCACCACCGAGGGCTACACGCCGTCGCACGCCGGCACGGTCGTCTATTTTTCGGTCGAGGACATCGAGGGCACGTGCGCGCGCGCCAACGCCAACGGCGGCAAGACGCTGGTGCCGAAGATGAGCATCGGCGAGTTCGGCTTCATCGGGCAGATCGAGGACAGCGAGGGCAATCGGATCGGACTGCACTCGATGAAGTGATCTGGAGGCTTGGGGCTTGGGGAGGTTCTGACCGCGAGCCCCGAGCCCCGAGCCTTACGCCTGCCGCAGGACTGCGGCCGGATCGACCCTAGATGCGCGGCGTGCCGGGCCGAGCACGGCGGCGAGGGCGCCGATGAGCAGCAGCGACGTCGCGATCAGGATCGCGATCGGATCGTGCGGGCTGATGCCCGGCAGCATCGACGCGAACATCCGGCTCAGGCCCAGCGCGCCGGCGAGTCCCGCCGCGAGCCCGATCAACACCGGGCGCAGGCTATCGAGGACCAGCAGGCGCCGCACGTCGGCGGCCGAGGCGCCGACCGCCATCCGCACGCTGACCTCGTGGCTGCGCTGGCGCACCACGAACGCGGTGACGCCGAAGACGCCGAGGACGGCGAGCAGCAGCGACAGCACCGCGACCGGCCCGGAGAGCGACGCGACCATGCGCTTGGCGTCGAGGAAGCGATCGACGCCCTCACGGACCAGCGTGGTGCTCGGACGAAGACGCGCGTCGAGGCGTCGCAGGGCCAGGTCGACCTGCAGCGCGGTGAGACCCGGCGCCGCGGCGCGCACGATCAGACCGGGAGGATTCGAGCGCTTGCGTTCGAGCGGCAGATAGATGGCCCCGGACCGCTCGCTGTGCAGATGTGCGAGCAGCGCGTCGGCGACGACGCCGATGACGATCGAGTGCGGCTGCCGGCCGTCGTCTTCACGCGGCACCCGCGAGAGCGACTGGCCGATCGCATCGCCTTCGCCAAAGAACGTCCGCGCGAGGTTCTCGCTGATCAACGCGACTGGCGCCGCCGCAGCGACCTCGTCGCGGGTGAACGCGCGGCCGCGGACGACACGCAGGCCAAGCGTCGCGAAGAACTCCGCATCCGCCGGGTGCTTGTAGATCTCGTAGTCGCGGCCCTGATGGGTGAAGTTGTCGGACCAGACGAGGCCGCCAAATGGCGGGTATTGCGCGATCGACACGCGCTGTACTGACGGCACCTGCCGCACCGCGTCGACCAGGCGCTGGAGATACGTGTCGGCGTTCACCTCGTCGCGTGGTCCGCCGAGGTACACGGTCATGACCCGGTCGGCGTCGTAGCCGATGCCGGCGCGGGTCACGGTGACCGCGGTGCGCGTCAACAGCGCCGCGCAGGCGAGCAGCAGCATGGACACGGCAGCCTGAAATCCCACGAATGAGGTCCGCAGTCGCGACGGACGCTGCCGCCCACCCGTGATTCCGCCGTCGGCGCGCAGGGCCGAGAGGATGTCGCCGCGCGTCCCGAAGCGCGCTGGCGAGAGACCGGCGCCGACGCCGCTGACCACGGCAACCGCCAGCGCGAACAGCAGGACGCGCCCGTCCGGCCGCAGATCGGTTTCCGGTGACAGT
>DASTCC010000301.1:0-12182 GCA_035711465.1 Vicinamibacterales bacterium | reverse complement strand
GCGGGGCGGCGGGCGGGCGGCGTGGCTGCCGGGCGGCGGGCGGCGGGCGGCGGGCGGCGGGCGGCGGGCGGCGGGCGGCGGGCGGCGGGCGGCGGAACACGATTTCGGACAAGAGCTCAGTGCTTCCTGGGCTAACTGTTCCACGTGGAACGTCAGTGGCAGCGGTTAAGGCTGACCGGTTATGGCGAACTCGGCGGCTGCGAGACGGGTATAGCCTGTGGGGCTGTTTGCTGCAGCTGAGTCTCGCAGTGCTGCATTCCGTGTCCAGCTCACGCTCGAGGTAAGGATCGAAGTGAGGATATGCCGGCCGCGGGATGCGGGCTGCGCGGGCTGCAGGCTGCAGGTTGCGGGCTGCGGGCTGCAGGCTGCAGGCTGCGGGCTGCGGGCTGCAGGCTGCGGGCTGCGGGCTGTAGGCTGCAGGCTGCAGGCTGTAGGCTAAAGGGCGCGGTTGGGTGCGAGTCTGGCCGCTGGGCTGCGGAAAGCTCGTCGTGTAGCGGCGGTCGGGCGACGTTGGCCGCGAGCTCAATCGGGGACCTTGGAATCGGCGCCCACACGGTTGCGGACGGCACCCTCACACCTGACTCTGCGCGACGCGGTCCTATAGAAGCTTCGGCTACGTTCCACGTGGAACATGCCGCCAACTGCTGAGTCCAGTCGGCTCGTGGGTCTCGGGAAGCTAATGGTCCAACTCTCATTTCACCGTGAAGTCTGCGGCTTGAAGCCGGCCTTCTTGACGTCGGTCAGCCCTCTACGGTGCCTCCGCAGTTTGGGACGCGCACGCGTCCGATCCTGACGGCTGTAGGCCGGCACCACACTGTACCAGCCGCCTTTCACTGAAGGACCCCTGGGGAATTGCGCCTCACCGTCGTCGCCAGGCGACGCCATCGGCAGGTGTCTAGAACCCTTTGGCGCATAGGCGGCCCCCATACCCGCGGCCCGCAGCCCGCAACCCGCCGTCAGCAACCCGCAGTCAGCGGTCGACAGCGCGAAGAATCGTCAGCCGGCTGGACGCGCGTCCGGCCAGGTTGTGCTCAATGTGGATTTGGTCAAACGACACAGAATCGACGCCGGCGCCACTCTCACTACCGCCAAACCAGAATACGCGGCCACCGCGGGACAAAAACGCGCGAATGCCCGTCCAGAGCCGCCGGTCGGCCCGCACCGCGCGAAGCGTGACGATGTCGACGGCTTCATGAAGATCGCTCCGAGCGAAGAGTTCCTCGAATCGCCGGTTCTCGACCTCGACGCGCGCCAGCTCGAGCGTCCGGACGGCCTCGCGGAGGAACGCGGCCTTCCGTACCTTGACCTCGACCAGCACTCCGCGAAGATGCGGCCGCGCCAGGAGCAACGGCAGCGCAGGCGAGCCGCCACCGGACCCGATGTCGAGTAGCAGCCGATCTGCTGGCCGGACGTGACGGGCCGCGATCAGGGACTCGACCAGCAGCCGATCGATCGCCTCGTCGGTCGGCGGCGTCAGGGCCAGCGCGGTGAGGTTGATCTTCGCGTTCCACCGCGCCAGCAGATCGAGATAGACACGAAGCGACTCGGTGAGCTCCGGCGCGACGCTGACCCCGACGCGCTCGCCCCGACGGACGATGCGAGTACCGAGATCGCGGGTGGCCACAGGGACATTCTTGGCTGGTACTAGTTGCAGACGCTAGCGCCGGGTGACGACAGGTGACGACAGGTGACGACTGGTGACCGCGGGTGACGACAGGTGGCGACGGGTGACGTTGGGTGACGATCGGTGACGGCGGATGACGATCGGTGACGACCACCGCTCTACGGAAACGACGCCGCGCCGCGGGGATCAGACGCTCACCCGTCGTTACCCGCGTGACCCGTCGTCACGCGTCGTAACCCGCTAACCCTCGCTGCCACGATCGCGACCGCCGCCGGCGTCACGCCAGGAACGCGCGCGGCCTGACCGATCGTGTCCGGCCGGATCGCCGTCAACCGCTCGGCGACCTCGCGCGAGAGGCCCGGAATGCCGTGGTATCGGAAGTCGCGCGGGATCGCGCGCGCGTGCTGCGACGCGGTGCGCGCGAGCTGCGCGTCGTGACGCTTGAGGTAGCCGCGGTACTTGCACTCGGCCTCGAGCGTCGCGCGATCGACGTCGCCGCGCTCGGCGTCCGCGTCGATCGCGAAGCCGCCGGCCTCGACCTCCGTGAGGGGCACCGGTGGGCGGCCGAGCGCCTGCGCGACGACAATCGACTCGCCGTCGATCGTCACGCGCGTCGTCGCCGCGGCCGCGCGATTGCGGATCAGCCGCGTTTGACGCCGTTCGAACGTCGCCCATCGCGCATCGTCGACCAGACCGGCGCGGCGGCCGATCGGCGTCAGACGGAGATCGGCGTTGTCGATGCGGAGCACGAGCCGGTGCTCGGCGCGCGACGTGAACATTCGATACGGCTCGAGACATCCGCGCGTGACGAGATCGTCGACGAGGATGCCGATATAGGCCTGGTCCCGGCCGAGCACGATCGGCGCCTGGGCCTTCGTGCGCCGCGCGGCGTTGATGCCGGCGACCAGTCCTTGCGCCGCAGCTTCTTCGTAGCCGGACGTGCCGTTGATCTGACCGGCGAGAAAGAGGCCCGGCACACGCTTGGCTTCGAGCGCGCGATCGAGCTCGGTCGGCTGCACGAAGTCGTATTCGACCGCGTAGGCGAACTTCAGGATCTCCGCGCGTTCCAACCCGGGCAGCGCGTGGACGATCGCGGCCTGGGCATCGCCGGGAAGACTCATCGACAGGCCGTTGACGTAGATCTCGTCGACGTCCATGCCTTCGGGCTCGAGAAAAAGCTGATGCCGCTCCTTCTCGGAGAAGCGCATCACCTTGTCTTCGAGCGAAGGGCAGTAGCGCGGCCCGATGCCCGAGATCTGACCGTTGTAGAGCGGCGAGCGATCGATGTGACCGCGCACGAGATCGTGGACGCGATCGCTCGTGTAGAGGAGGTGACACGAAATCTGCGGTCGATCGATCCGGCCGGAAGTGAACGAGAAAGGCACGATCGGATCGTCGCCACGCTCTTCGGCGAAGCGCGAGAAATCGATGCTGCGCCGATGCAGGCGCGGCGGCGTCCCAGTCTTGAGGCGTCCCATCTCGAAGCCGAAGCCGGCGATCGAGTCGGCGAGATCGCGCGTCGGCGGCTCGCCGGCGCGGCCCGAGGGCCGCTGCTCGTCGCCGATGTGCACGAGCCCGTTCAGAAACGTGCCCGTCGTGATCACGAGCGCGCCGCACGAGACGGCGTCGCCCTCTTCGAACGCCAGCCCCGACACCGCGCCGTTCGTGGTGAGCACGCGGCCGGCGCGGCGGAACAGCCAGGTGATGTGGGGCTCGCGTTCGAGCGCCGCGCGAACCCATTGGCCGTACCGCTTCTTGTCGGCCTGCGCGCGCGGCGACCACACCGCCGGCCCGCGGCTGCGATTGAGCATCTTGAACTGGATGCCGGTCGCGTCGATGGCGAGGCCCATCAGTCCGCCGAGCGCGTCGATCTCGCGGACGAGGTGTCCCTTGGCCGTGCCGCCGATCGCCGGATTGCACGGCATCAGCGCAACGGTCTCCGCCGACAGCGTGCAGAGGCCGACGCGGCATCCCAGCCGCGCCGCGGCCCATGCCGCCTCGCAGCCCGCATGTCCCGCGCCGATCACGACGACGTCGAAGTGGGTGGTCACGCCGGAATCATTTTCCTACGCAGAACCTGCTGAAGATGTGGTGCAGCAGATCTTCCGGCGCCCGCTGTCCGGTGATCTCTTCGAGCGCCAGGCGCGCGCTCGTGATCTCGGTCAGCACCAGTTCCTCGGTGGCGCCGGCGCCGAGTGACTCGCGTGCCCGGCCGAGCGCGGCGCGGGCCTCGCCGACCAGGTGCAGATGTCGAATGTTGCCGATGGCCGGCGTGTCCCGATCGGCGGCGCCGGCGCCGAGCGCCTCGAGAATGGCGACGCGAAGCGGCTCCGCACCCCAGGAGGCGAGCGCGCTGGTTTCGACGAACGAAAAGCGTTCGTCGTCAGGAACGCGGAGCCGACTCCCGAGGTCGATCTTGTTGAGCGCAATCATCGCCGGGGCGCGCAGTTCGTCGATCAACCGGCGAGTCTCGTCGCCCGCCGGCCTCGAAGCGTCGAGCACCAGCACCGTCAGCGCCGCCACTTCGCGCGCCTGGCGCGCCCGCGCCACGCCCTCGGCCTCGACGACGTCGCGCGCGTCGCGAAGTCCGGCGGTGTCGACCAGCGTGATCGGCACGCCGTCGAGATCGATCGTCTCGGTCAGCAGATCGCGGGTCGTGCCGGGCTCGTCGTGGACGATGGCGCGGGCGGCGCCGGCGAGGGCGTTGAACAGGCTCGACTTGCCCGCATTCGGCGGGCCGGTGAGCACGACCATCCGGCCTTCGCGCACCAGCCGCCCGCGACGGCCCTCGGCGCCGAGGGCGGCGAGCGCTTCGATCACGCGATCGAGATCGCGGCGGACCTCGTCGCGCGTCGCGAAGTGAAAGCCTTCTTCCGGGAAGTCGAGCGAGGCCTCGAGCCGGGCGGCGAGGTCGAACAGCGACGCCCCGATCCTCCGAATCGTCGTCGTCAGCGTGCCTTCGAGCTGGTCCATGGCCGCACGCGCCTGGAGCGGCGTCACCGCGTCGACGAGGTCGGCCACCGCCTCGGCCTGCACGAGATCGATGCGGCCGTTGAGATACGCGCGCAGCGTAAACTCACCCGGCTCGGCGAGGCGGGCGCCGGCGGCGAGGGCGCGTCGCACGATCTCGCGCAGCAGCACCGGACTGCCGTGACCGCTGATCTCGACGACGTCCTCGCCGGTGTAGGACTGGGGCGCGGCAAACCAGGTGACGACCACCTGATCGACGGCGCGTCGCCCGGCCGCCGCCGCGGCATCGACGACGCGCGCGAACGTGGCGTGCCGCGCCTCGAGCGGACGATCGCGGCCGATGAGCGCGCAGGCGATCGCGGGCGCGGCGGTGCCCGACAGACGCACGACACCCAGGCCGCCACGGCCTTCGGGCGTGGCAATCGCCACGATGGTGTCGTCGGTGGAGAAGGCCACCGCAGCTGTCGAGCGCTACTCGTGCTTGAGCGAGATCACCACGCTCTTGAGGAACGCGTCGCCGATGCTCTCGGAAGTGAGCGCCACGTCCTCCGCGACGGTGAGGTGAACGATGCGCCGCGCGTAGGGATTGAGCGGGCCGATCTCCTGCGGCGTGCCGCTGGTGCGCGCCTTCTCCATCAGGAACTGCGCCATCTGGCGGAGCTCGGCGTCCTTGCCCTTGCGAAAGCCGAGCGCGTCGACGACGTAGTGGCGATCGCCGCGCTCGTCGCGGCGGAACGCGGTGTTGACGATCACCTGAAGCGCGTCGAGCACTTCGCCCTTGCGGCGCAGCAGCTCGTCGGCGCCGTCACCGGCAAGGTTCAAGCGGATGTTGTCGGGCGTCTCCTCGATCTCGGCGGTGAGGTCGAGGCCCATCGCGCCGACCACGCGCTGCACGAAATCGATCACCCTGGCGTCGAGCGTCTCGTTCATGTCGTGATTCTACGGCTTGCCGGCCTGGCCTGCGCCGGTGCGGTTGGGCTTGGGCGGTCCGCTGGTCCGCACGACGCGTGCGACCGTGGGCGCGCCGATGATCCGGTTGGTCAGGTACTGCTGCGCGATCGCCATCAGGTTGCTGGTCAGCCAGTAGATCACCAGGCCCGACGGGAACCACAGGAACGAGACCGTGAAGACGATCGGCATCAGCATCAGAATCTTCGCCTGCGTCGGATCGGTCGACGCCGGCATCAGCTTCTGCTGCCAGAACATCGTCCCGCCCATCAGGAGCGGCCAGATGTAGGTCGGGTCCTGCAGCGACAGATCGTGGATCCAGCCGAAGAACGGCGCGCCGCGGAGCTCGATCGCGACCTGGAGCATCGCGTAGAACGCGAACAGGATCGGCATCGTCAGCAGCATCGGCACGCAGCCGCTCGCCGGGTTGACGCCCTTTTGCTTGTAGAGCGCCATCATCTCCGTGTTCATCTTCTGGCGCTCCGGATCGGTGAGCTTGTACTTCGCGTAGCGATCCTGAATCGCTTTGATCTCGGGCTGCAGCGACTGCATCTTCCGCATCGACACCATGCTGCGGTGGCGAAGGGGGAAGAGCACGAGGTTGATCAGGATCGTCAGCACGACGATCGACCACCCGTAGTTGCCGATGTAGCCGTAGAGCCACTTCAGGCCCTGAAGCATCGGCACGACCAGCCACGCGAACATGCCGAAGTCGATGGCGCGAACGAACTCGCCATCCACCGCGCGCAGGATGTCGAACTCCTTCGGGCCGATGAACCAGGCGAGCGACGCCGCTCCGGGACCGGGCGTGCCGACGCTGTAGGCGATGAACGTGCGCGGCGTGGCGGCCGGATCGGTGCCGGGCACGGTGATCGGCTGGAAATCGGCCTTGATCGCCTGCGATCCGGGCAGCGTCGCGACCAGGAAGTACTGCTCGTCGACGCCGACGAACTTCGGCTGACCTTCGAAGCGCGGTTCGCTCGCCAGCGCCGACGCGCTCAGGCGATCGACCTTGCCGCTGCGGGAAATCAGCGCCGTCGCCGGCAGATGCGTCGGGCCGCCGACGTCGTTGCCGATGTGCAGCGCCGGGCCGAACTTCAGCGTCACCGGCAGCGACGTGCCCTGCACGTCGATTGCCGCCTCGACGTTGACGATGTACGGCTTGCCGTCGGGTTGGAAGACGAACGTCTTGCGGGCGTTGAGACCGGCCGCGTCGGAATACTGAAAGCTGATCGTGCCGGTCGCGGTGCCGAGCGAGAGCGACTCCGCGCTCGGCTTGAACAGCGCCGCCGCAAGCGTCGCCGAGAGCGTCGCGTCGGAGGTCGCGAGCGTGAACGGGTAGTCGAAGCCCGAGCCGAGCGAGGGCACGAGCTCGAGCGGCGTGCCGTCGCGCTCGCGGTAGTGCTTCAGCTGCCAGCTGCGCAGCGTCGCGCCCTTGGTGTTGAAGACCGCGCGAATCGCTTCGGTCTCGACGACGATGTCGCGCGCGACCGCGTCCCCGATCAGCGGCGTCGCGCCCGACGGCGCGGCCTGCTGAATCGTCGGCGTCGGCGGCGTGGCGCCGGGCGCCTGCGCCGCGGTCGCCGGCGCGCCCGCTTCGACCGGACCGGCGGGCGGCGTGAGCGGCGGCGGCGCGAAGAGCAACTGGTACAGCCCGAGCACGACAAAGCTCAGGAAGATCGCCAGGAAGACTCGCTTCTCCATCGAGGTGTTAAACCGTCAGCTTTCGATGCGGGCGCGGCGGTACGGGATCGACACCGTGTCCGCCGAACGGATGACAGCGCGCGACGCGCTTCAGAGCGAGCCAGAGACCACGGCCGGCGCCGTGCGTGCGGATCGCGTCGATCGCATACTCGGAGCACGACGGGGTGAATCGGCACGCGCCGCCCATCAGCGGTCCGAGCGTGAGTTGATACGCGTGGACGAGAGCGACGCCGGCGCGCACCGTCCATCGATCGGCGTTGGTCACGATCGCGCTCCGTCGCGGCGCAGACGCTCGAGCGCGGCGGCGAACGTCGATCGCACCGACGCGTAGGGCGCGCGAATCATCTCGCGGCGCGGAATCACGACCAGATCGAGCGCGCCGGCCGCGGGTGCGATCGTTCCGCGGCCACGCGTCCGGAAAATCTCGCGCAGGCGCCGCTTCGCCCGCACGCGCACGACCGCCGTGCCGAGCTTGCGCGACGCGATGATGCCGAGGCGATCGCGATCGAGCTGATTCGGACGGGCGAGCATCACGAGCAGCGGCGTGGCCACACGTCGGCCCTGGCGTTGGACGACGTCGAATTCGCTCCGGGACCGGAGACGAACATCGGGACCAAACCTGTGGGACATGAGATGGATGACGAAGGCCGCCGGCGGCGGCGGTCGTCTGCCGCGCGCGGGAACTTACGACGTGGACACCGTCAGACGCTTGCGGCCCTTCGCGCGGCGCCGCTTGAGAACGATACGGCCGTTCTTCGTCCGCATCCTCACGAGGAAACCATGGGTGCGGCGGCGCCGGCGACGATTGGGCTGAAACGTGCGCTTCATTGGACTCCCGGCCGGGTGGAGAGCCACCCTGGAGAAACCGTCATCGTAGCGAAGCCCTCAAAAGGGTGTCAATCTCAACTTACCCGTAGGATTCCCGCCGGAAACCGCCGTCCGTTGTCAGCCTCGGCAGGGCTATGGTAGATTCGCCAGCCTTTCCCTGGGCGAGCGACGCGCACGGAAGTTTTCCACACCTGTGGAAAAACCTGTGGAAATCAGCGGTTTCACGGAGTCACCTCTGTAACTGTCTGCGAATAAAGGTTTTATTTATCTGCTATCCGGGTTGTCAAGGCTATGAGCGGCACGATCTGGGACTCCGTCCTCGCTCGAATCGAGACGAAAGTCAACCGCTACAGCTATTACACCTGGTTCAAACCGACCTCGCTCCGGGCCGACGACGGGACCACGATCACGGTTCGGGTGGGCGATCCCATGGCCGTGGACTGGCTCCTCAAGCACTACACCGGGGTCATCCGGGAGGCGCTGGCCGAAGTCGGCCGGCCCGAGGCCAAGCTCACCTTCCAGCCCGAAGGGCATGAGGATCTGCCGCCGCCGGCCCCTCGCGTCCCCGAACCGGCAGCCGACGCCGGGCTGGGGATCGACCTGCCCGAGCCCGACACGCCCGAGATCAGCGACGTCGTCGGCCTGAGCCCGCGGTATTCGTTCGACACGTTCATCGTCGGCGCCTCGAACCAGTTCGCGCACGCCGCCTGCCGCGCCGTCGCCGAAGCGCCGTCGCGCTCGTACAACCCGCTGTTCCTGTACGGCGGCGTCGGCCTCGGCAAGACGCATCTCATGCACGCGATCGGGCAGTACGTGCTGACGCACAGCCCGGGGCTGAAGCTCACGTACATCTCGGCCGAGCGCTTCATGAACGAGGTCATCAACGCGATTCGCTACGATCGCATCCTCGAGTTCCGCGAGCGCTATCGCGGCGTCGACATCCTGCTCGTCGACGACGTCCAGTTCATCGTCGGCAAGGAACGGACGCAGACGGAGTTCTTCCACACGTTCAACGCGCTGCACGACGCGCAGAAGCAGATCGTGCTCAGCAGCGACTGCCCGCCGCACCAGATCAGCGAGCTCGAGGAACGGCTGCGGAGCCGCTTCGAATGGGGCCTGATCGCCGATATCCAGCCGCCGGATCTCGAGACCAAGATCGCGATTCTCAAGCGCAAAGCCGACGCCGAGGGCGTCGATCTGCCAGACGACGTCGCGCTCTACATCGCCGGGCGGATCAAGTCGAACATCCGCGAGCTCGAGGGATCGCTGATCCGGCTCCTGGCGTACGCGTCGCTGACCGGCAAAGACGTGTCGATGTCGCTCGTCCAGGAAGTGTTGCGCGACGTCCTCCGGCACGAGGAGCGCGCGGTCAGCATCGACATGATCCAGAAGTTCGTCGCCGAGTACTACCAGCTGAAGCTTGCGGACCTGAAGTCGCGCAACAACTCGAAGTCGATCGCGATGCCGCGGCAGGTCGCGATGTATCTGTGCAAGGCGCTGACGAGCGCGTCGCTTCCGGAGATCGGCAAGAGCTTCGGCGGCAAGCATCACTCGACGGTGATCCACTCCATCCGCAAGGTCGAGGAACTGCGTCAGCGCGACGCGGTTTTCAACAAGCAGGTCAACACGCTGATTGAGTCGTTTCGCTGAGGGAAACGCGCCGATCGGCGCCGCGCCAAGGCTTTTCCACAGGACCAGGATGTGGACGGGTGTTGAGGCGTCCGGCGAGGGTGTTTTTCGACAGGATCACGCGAACGATCCGCACCGGAAATCCACATCCGGGTGCACAGGGTAAGCGGCTGAAAATAGACGATTTACGGACGGGCATTGCAACCCCAACAGGCCCTTATTCCTGTTATAATTGTTTGTCTTACTGATCTTCGTTCAATCCGAACGATCCCCGCATCGTGCGGGCGCGAGCGCGAGGACGCCCCATCCATGGAACTGGTAGTCCGCAAGAACGATCTGCTGAAAGAACTCTCTCTCCTCCAAGGCATCGTCGAGCGGAAGAACACCATTCCGATTCTGGCCAACGTCCTGATCGACGCCGCAAAGGACAAAGTCTCGCTGCTCGCGACCGACCTCGACGTCGGTCTGCGCAGCCGCTGCGAAGCGCAGGTCGGCAAGCCCGGCACGCTGACGCTGCCGGCCAAGAAGCTGTTCGAGATCGTCAGCGCGCTGCCGGACACGGAGATTCGGATCGAAGAGGACAAGGGCGGGAAGAGCGTCACCGTCGCGGCCGATCGATTCGAGTCGCGGATGCAGACGCTGCCGGCGAGCGAGTTTCCCACGCCGCCGCAGGACTCCGGACCGGCCGAGGCGGTGCTGCCCGGCGCGGCGATGAAGCGGATGATCTCGCACACGCGATTTGCGATCACGAGCGAAGACACGCGCTACTTCCTCAACGGCGCGCAGCTCGTGCTCCGGCCCGACTCGATGAGCATGGTCGCGACCGACGGTCACCGGCTGGCGTTCATCAGCGTGCAGGAGTCGCCGGGCCAGGGCGCGAAGAGCGAAGTGCTCCTGCCGCGGAAGACGCTGAACGAAGTGGCGCGGCTCATCGACGGCGGCGAGGCGATCGAGTTCTCGCAGGGCGAGAACCATCTCTTCTTTCGCGCCGGTGAACGGCTGCTGATCTCGAGGAAGATCGACGCCAACTTCCCGGCCTACGAGCGGGTGATCCCGAAGGCCAACGACAAGCGCATCGATTTCGATCGCGATCGCCTGGCGTCGGCGGTGCGGCGCGTGCGGCTGCTCTCGAACGAGCGATCGAAAGCGGTGAAGTTCGCGATCGGCAAGGACCAGGTCGAGATCACGTCGAGCACGCCGGACCTCGGCGAAGCGCACGAAGTGCTGCCGGTCGAATACGGCGGGTCGGCGATGCAGATCTGCTTCAACGCCGACTACGTGGACAACTTTCTGAACGTGGTGGAGACCGAGAACGTCCAGCTCGAATTCAAGGACGAGATGAGCCAGGCGGTCGTCAAGCCGATTGGCGCGGAAGGTTACGACTACACCTACGTCATCATGCCGATGCGGATTTGACGGCTGACCCCCAGGCTGCAGGACGAATGACCAAGACGGAGCTCCACGTTCCGGGCGCAGGTGCGCCCGCCAGCGGCGATGACTACGGCGCCGACAAAATCAAAGTCCTCGAAGGGCTCGAAGCGGTTCGCAAACGGCCGGCGATGTACATCGGCTCGACCGGCCCGCTCGGGTTGCATCATCTCGTCTACGAAGTCGTCGACAACTCGATTGACGAGGCGCTGGCCGGCTTCTGCAAGAACATCAACGTCACCATCCACATCGACGAGTCGGTGACCGTCGTCGACGACGGCCGCGGCATTCCGGTCGATCTGCACGAGAGCGGCCGTTCGGCCGCCGAGGTCGTGCTCACCGTGCTCCACGCGGGGGGCAAGTTCGGCGGCGACGGCTACAAGGTCTCCGGCGGCCTGCACGGGGTCGGGGTCTCGGTCGTCAACGCGCTGTCCACCAAGGTCGAGGTCGAGATCGATCGTGATGGCAAGCGCTACGGCATGTCGTTCCGCGACGGGGGCAAGCCCGACGAGAAGCTCAAGGAGATCGGCAAGGCGCCGCGCAACCGCACGGGCACGACGGTGCGGTTCTGGCCCGACGGCTCGATCTTCGAGGAGACCGACTTCCGGGCCCAGACGCTGCTCGAGCGGTTCCAGATGATGGCCTTCCTCAACAAGGGGCTCGAGATCCGGTTCAGCGACGAGCGCCCGGGGCACGACAACGCCGTCGTCAGCTACAAGTACAACGGCGGCATCAGCGACTTCGTGCGCCACGTCAACGCGTCGAAGGAAGCGCTGTTCAAGACCGTCGGCTACTTCGAGCAGAGCGAGGAAGACCAGGAGGTGGAGATCGCCTTCCAGTGGAACAGCGGTTACAACGCCGACGGCCTCCACTCGTTCGCCAACGGCATCAACACCATCGAAGGCGGCATGCACGAGGAGGGCTTCAAGAAGGCCCTCACCAACGTGGTGAACCGCTACTGCAAGGCCCGCAACCTGCTCAAGGGCAAGGACGAGAACCTGCTCGGCGAGGACATCCGCGAAGGGCTCACCGCCATCATCAGCGTGCGCCT